>NZ_JBHSLC010000036.1:92282-222193 GCF_042657465.1 Azospirillum himalayense
GACCAACCCGGCGGCCAAGACCGATCCGCAGTCGCCGATCTACGGCATGCCGATCCTCGACGTCGAGAAGGCCAAGACGGTGTTCTTCATCAAGCGCGGCATGGCCGCCGGCTACGCCGGCGTCGAGAACGAGCTGTTCTTCCGCCCCAACACCATGATGCTCTTCGGTGACGCCAAGAAGGTCACCGAAGAGGTCGTGAAGTCGATGGAGTGACCCGCACCGTCACGGCTGTGGGTTAGGATGAACCCCCGGGGCCGGCTCGCCCTGGGGGTTCTTTTTTTGCCATCACAAGAAACGGAGAGAGGACGCCATGCCCGCCTACATCATCGCCGACGTGAACGTGACGAATCCCGCGGCCTATGAAAACTACAAGAAGCTGACCCCGAACGCGGTCGCCAAGAATGGCGGGCGCTTCATCGCCCGCGGCGGGCAGGCGGAGGAGCTGGAAGGCGGCTGGCAGCCCAACCGCGTGGTCATCCTGGAATTCCCGGACTACGCCACCGCCAAGGCCTTCTACGACAGCCCCGAATACCGTGAAGCGCGCGAGGCCCGGAAGGCCGCCGCTGACTTCCGCATGATCGTGGTGGACGGCGCCTGAGGGTCCCTCTCCCGACCCGGGAGAGGGAAGGGGCCCACGCGTCAGCGTGGGAAGGGTGAGGGTGCCGCCAAGGATCAGTGCTCGACCTTCGTGCGACCCTCACCCCGCTCTCGGCGGATGCCAATGGCATCCGCCTGTCGCCGTCAGCGCTGGCTTTTAGCCAGCGCGAGAGGCCGCTTCGCGGGCACCCTCTCCCGGGGCGGGAGAGGGGATGCAAAACATTTCCCCTACGCCTTCTTGATGCCGAAACAATGCTCCGGACCGGGGAAGCTGCGGGCCTTCACCTCGGCGGCGTAGGTCGCGGCGGCCTCGCCGATGGCGGTGCCGAGCTGGGCGTAGCGCTTCACGAACTTGGGCTGGAACTCGCCGAACAGGCCGAACATGTCGTCGGACACCAGGACCTGTCCGTCGCAGGCGGGGGAGGCGCCGATGCCGATGGTCGGGATGGTCACATCCTCGGTGATCTGGCGGGCCAGCGACTCCATCGTGCCTTCGATGACCAGGGAGAAGGCGCCGGCCTCGGCGATGGCGCGGGCGTCGGCGCGGATACGCTCCGCCGCTTCCGGGTCGCGGCCCACCGCCTTGTAGCCGCCGAGCGCGTTGACCGACTGCGGCAGCAGCCCGACATGGCCCATCACCGGGATGCCGCGGGTGGTCAGATAGGCCACCGTCTCGGCCATCTCCAGCCCGCCTTCCACCTTCACCGCCTGGGCACCGCTCTCCGCCATGACGCGGGCGGCGTTGCGGAAGGCCACCTGGGGGCTCTCCTGGTAGCTGCCGAAGGGCAGGTCCACCACCACGCAGGCGTGGCGCGAGCCGCGCACCACCGCGGCGCCGTGGGCGATCATCATGTCGAGCGTGACAGGAAGGGTGCTGTCGAAGCCGTAAATCACCATGCCCAGCGAGTCGCCGACCAGCAGCAGGTCGACATGCGGGTCAAGCAGGCGGGCGACCGGAGTCGTGTAGGCGGTCAGGCAGACGATCGGCTCTCCGCCCTTGCGCGCGCGCAGCGCCGGCACGGAGACGCGCGGAGTGTCCTTGGATGCGCTCATTGGCGACCCTCCCCATATATTTTCTTGGCAGGCGTTCTTGTGCGGCGAAGCGGACCGCAGATGCACCAAAACCGCCCACGCGCAGACGCGGGGCGGCAGGTGCAAGACACAAGAGGGGCAAGCGCGCGAACGCGCTTGGATGCCCGGCGCGCCGGAGCGCGCCTGTCAATCCGGCGCGAAACGCGCCTGAGGATTAATAGCCCTCGCGCTCCATACGCTTGCGGAGCAGCTTGCGGGTGCGACGCACCGCCTCAGCCTTCTCACGCGCGCGCTTCTCCGAGGGCTTCTCGTAGTTCCGGCGCAGCTTCATTTCCCGGAAAATGCCCTCGCGCTGCATCTTCTTCTTCAGCGCGCGGAGGGCCTGATCGACGTTGTTGTCTCGGACCAGAACTTGCACGTTAACCGTCACCTTTATCAAGTGAGCCGAGTTGCCATGAAGCAACAAACAGGCATGCGACAGGCATGCGCTTTCGGGCGCACCCCTTGTGTGGACCTTTATGTAGCACGGACGGGGCCGCCTGTGAAGCGGAGTCTTCCAACCCTGCGTGTTCCGCTGCGACAATGCGCGGGCAAAACGGTTGCCCGGCGGCCCGCGCCGCCCAGATAATAGGGCATGGCCCTGTTGAAGATCGCCCGCATGGGGCACCCGGTGCTGCGCAAGGTCGCAGACCCCGTGCCCGACCCGACGGCCCCGGAGATCCGGCGGCTGGCTTCCGACATGATCGACACCATGCTGGACGCGCCCGGAGTCGGGCTGGCGGCCCCGCAGGTGCACGAATCGCTGCGCATGATCGTGTTCCGCGTTCCCGCCATGCGTTCCGGCGGCGAGTCGGTGGAACCGACCGTGCTCATCAACCCGGTGATCGAGCCGCTGGACGATGGGATGGAGCACGGGATGGAGGGCTGCCTGTCGATTCCCGAACTGCGCGGCGTCGTTCCGCGATTCGCCCGCATCCGCTACCGCGGAGTCGGGCTGGACGGCGAACCCATCGAGCGCGAGGCATCGGGTTTCCACGCCCGCGTCATCCAGCACGAGTGCGATCACCTGGACGGCGTGCTTTACATCGACCGGATGACCGATCTGCGCTATCTGGCCTTCACCGACGAGGCGCATCACGTGACCGAGGCGCTGGAACAGCAGGAGGGGAGAGACTGACATGGATGCAGCCCTGGACATGGACGCGGTGAGGGACGACATCCTGCTGTCCACGCTTCCCAACATCGTGTTCGACGGCTGGAGCCTTCAGGCGCTGCGCGACGGCGCGCAGATGGCCGGCTACGACACGGCGACCATGCACCGCGCCTTCCCGGGCGGCGTGCCGGAGCTGGTCGAGCATTTCGGCGCCTGGACCGACCGCCGCATGCTGGCCGAGCTGGACAAGCACCCGCTCGACGAGATGAAGGTGCGCGAGAAGATCGCGCTCGCCATCCGCACCCATTTCGAGGTGCTGGAACCGCACATGGAGGCCAAGCGACGGCTGCTCGCCCACCTCGCCATGCCGCAAAACATCGCCATGGGGCTGCGCATGCTCTACCGCACGGTGGACGCCATGTGGTTCGCGGCGGGCGACACGGCCACCGACTTCAACCACTACACCAAGCGCGCCACGCTGGCCGCGGTGCTCAGCTCCGCGACTTTCTACTGGCTGGACGACCGGTCGGAGGGCCATGCGGAAACCTGGGCCTTCGTGGACCGTCGGCTGGACGACGTGATGAGCATGGGCAAGGCGATGTCCGCCATGGGCCGCGCCGGGCGCCTGCTCAGCCATCTGCCGAGTCCCGCGCGCTTCGCCCGTCAGATTCGCCAGCGTACGGGAAATGCTCCGGTGGACACAGCCTCCGCCCATATGGCGGAGAACATCTGACGGCTCACGTCTCGGCTTTTTTAAGGGTGGTCTTCTTGCGGGACGGTTTCTTGACGGCGGCGGTGCGGATCGCCGCCGCCAGGGCCGGGCGGGCCCAGAACAGAAGCTCGTCCGGGTCGTCCAGCGCCGAGTCGGGCGGCGGAAAATAGGGCAGGACCGTCGGCTTGTCGTCGAAGGGCTTGAAGGGGCGCAGGCCCAGCGCCTCGTACTCCGGCCGGTTGCCGTCGTCGGTCTTGAAATACAGGATGTTGCGGGCGACCAGCGCGAAGACGACGCCGTCGCAATAGACCGCGTACCCGCCGAACATGCGGCGGGCGGTGATGGCCCCCAACGGCGTCAGCGACTCGCACAGGAAACGGACGAGTTCGCTGACCGTGGCCATGCTGGGGAGCCTGTTGGTGGAAGCCTATTTTTTGCGGAAAGCGTCGAGCGCCACGACCTCGCCGCGCTTCGGCTCCTCGCCGGAACGGTCGGAGTCGGGCTTGCCGGATTCGGCCTTGCCGATATCCGACTTGGCGAGCTTCGCGATGGACGGCTTCGCCCCATCCTTGCCGTCCGCAGCCTTCTTCTCCGGCGTCTCGCGCGCGGGGATGGTGGCGATCTCCGCCGATTCGGCGGGCTCCACCGGCTGGAACTGGAGGGCGAAATTCTCCGACGGATCGGCGAAGGTGGTGATGGCGGCGTAGGGAATCACCAGCCGCTCATGCACGTTGTTGAAGCTCAGCGTCACCTCGAAATGATCGTCCAGCGCCTCCAGCCCGTAGAACTGGTACTGGATGACGATGGTCATCTCGTTGGGATACTGGGACGACAGATATTCGGGGATGTCGACGCCCGGGTAGCCCGTCCGGAAGGTCAGATAGAAGTGATGATCGCCGGGGAGCCCGCGGTCCGTCACCTGGCGGAGCGCGTCACGGACGACACCGCGCAGGGCGGCCTCGACCATGCGGTCATAACGCAACTGCTCTCTCGGCATTCTTGGGCGGGTCCTTAACGCCAGACATGTAAGTGTGGGCCTTCTGTTGCTAGGCGGCCCACGGCCCCACCCTCAGGTGCTACCCATCGGGGATTGATTTCGGTCAGTTACCGCTGTTAGGCGGCAACGGCGACCGGAGCAACGTTGTCGTTGGCAACTATTGCAATGGCCCGATAACGGCGGAACCATGCCGGGCGAAGACCATGCCTTTACCACGCGTGTCGATCCTATTTCGCCCCCAACGAACCCGCTCCCTACGGCAACGCCCGAGAGACCGGTGGTTTGTTTGGTGGAGGCGCCGGGTACCGCCCCCGGGTCCACAACGCTTATTCCGCAAGGCGTTTATCGCCATAGTCGGCTGCTGCCGACGGACCCAATATAGGCCCTTCGCCCGGATATGGAAAGGGGGTGCCGCGGATTCTGACCCGACGCCCTTGCGAAGGGGGTGACTGTCCCGGTTCGCGGACGTAGAGTGCCGCCCGAATTCAGTCCCCGGAGTACCCATGCCGATCACGCCCGAGCAGCGCGCCGAGATCGACCGCCTGCGCGCCGTCACCGCCACCACCCGCCGCGCCACCGTTCCGGCCCTGGAGGAGATCCTCTACGAGCCGCTCGAGGTCCTGGACCACGGCTTCGTGCGCGTCGTCGATTACATGGGCGACGATTCGGCCGTCGTCCAGGCGGCGCGCGTGTCCTACGGCAAGGGCACCAAGAAGGTCACCGAGGACGCCGGCCTCATCAAGTATCTGATGCGCCACCGCCACTCGACCCCGTTCGAGATGTGCGAGATCAAGTTCCACGTCAAGCTGCCGATCTTCGTCGCCCGCCAGTGGATTCGCCACCGCACGGCGAACGTCAACGAATACTCCGCGCGCTACTCCATCCTCGACCGCGAGTTCTACATCCCGACGCCCGAGAACCTGGGCGCCCAGGCCGTCGTCAACCGGCAGGGCCGCGGCGACGTGCTCCAGGGCGACGAGGCGGCGGCGGTGATGAAGCTGCTGCGCGACGATTCGGAGGCGGTCTACGCTCATTACGAGGAGATGCTGAACCAGCGCGAGGACGGCACCACCATCGAGGAGGGCCGCCAGGGGCTGGCGCGCGAGTTGGCGCGCATGAACCTGACGCTGAACTATTACACGCAGTGGTATTGGAAGGTCGATCTCCACAACCTCCTGCATTTCCTCAGCCTGCGCGCCGACCCGCACGCCCAGTACGAGATCCGCGTCTACGCGGAGGCCATGCTGGACGTGGTGAAGCGTTGGGTCCCCGCCGTGTTCGACGCCTTCAGCGAGTACCGGCTGGGCGGCACCCACATGTCGAAGACCGGGCTGGAGGTCGTGAAGCGCCTGCTCTCCGGCGAGGCGGTGACCCAGGAGGCCAGCGGCCTGTCCAAGCGCGAGTGGCGGGAACTGATGGACCAGCTCGGCCGCGCCGAGTAACGCCCGCTCCAATCTCCGAAGGATCATTGTCATGACGCCGCCCCCGATGACTCCGCACGAGGCCGATGGACTTCACCGCCAGGGCCTCGTCGCGGCGCAGGCCGGGCGGTTCGACGAGGCACTGGACCGGATCGGGCGGGCCATCGCCGCCTATCCTTCGGTCCCCGTCTGGTGGGCCAACTACGGGCTGGTGATGGAAAGCCTGGGCGACGTCGCCGGGGCGGCCAACGCCTATGCCGGGGCGCTGAACCTCGATCCGTCGCTGGAGATGGCGATGGACGGGCTGCTCACCATGGCGGAGGCGGTGCGCCGGGCCGGCGATTCGGCGCGCGCGGAGGCCTTCTTCCGCCGCGCCATCGCGCTGAACCCGAAGACTCTGGCGGCCGTCGCCAATCTGGGCGTGCTGCTGCGCGCCCAGGGGCGGCGGGCGGAGGCTGTGACGCTCTATGAGAGGGCCGGGCGGCTCGACCCGGCCAACTGGGCGCACCCCTACAACCTCGGCAACGCGCTGGCCGAGATGAACCGGCTGGGCGAGGCCGACGACGCCTATGGGGCGGCGCTCGCCCTGGCGCCGGGCCGGGCGGAGGTGCGGGCGAACCGTGCCACCCGCGTGCTCGCCATGCAGGGACGGGCGGCGGAGGCCCTTGCGGAGATCGACGCCGTGGTGGAGCAGCACGGCAACGTCGATTCGCTGCACGCCTCGCGTCTTTATCTGATGCAGTTCGTGCCGGGGCTGACCATGCCGGCCATCGCCCAGGCCCACGCGGACTGGGGCGCCCGTTACCCCGACCGTCCGGCGCCCGCGGTGGCCGCCCCGGCGCCGAAGATCCGCATCGGCTATGTCTCGCCGGACTTCCGCGCCCATCCCGTGGGCTTCTTCCTCGAGCCGGTGCTGGCGAATCACGACCGCACGGCCTTCGAGGTCGTCTGCTACGCCAACACCGCCAACCCGGACTGGAAGACGGAGCGGTTGATGGCCCACGCCGACCACTGGGTCTGGACCGCCGGCATGGACGACGAGGCCCTGGCCCAGCGCATCCAGGCGGACGGCATCCACATCCTGGTCGATCTGGCGGGCCAGACCTTCGGCAACCGCCTGCCGGTCTTCGCACGGCGCGCGGCGCCGGTGCAGGCGACCTGGGCGGGCTATGTCGGCACCACCGGCCTGCCGGCCATGGACTATCTGATTTCCGATTCGCGGCAGAGCCCGCCGGGGTCGGACGGCTGGTGCATCGAGGGCGTGGTGCGCATGCCCGATGCCTACGTTCCCTGGGCGCCGCCCGAGGACGCGCCGGCCGTGGCTCCGCTGCCGCTGGCGACGCGCGGTCACGCCACCTTCGGGTCCTTCAACGCTCTGCCCAAGCTGAACGCGGAGGTCGCGGCACTGTGGGCGCGCGTGCTGGACGCCGTCCCCGGCTCCCGCTTGCTGCTGCGCACGCCGGGTCTGGACGACACCGGCACCGCGGCGCGCACGCTGGCGTTGTTCGAGCGGGCTGGGCTGGACCCGGCGCGGGTCGACCTGCGGGGCGGGGCGCCGCACCGGGAGTTCCTGGCCGGTTACGGCGAGGTCGACGTGGCGCTCGACCCCTCCCCTTATTCGGGTGGGCTGACGACGCTGGAGGCGCTGTGGATGGGCGTGCCGGTGGTGACGCTGGGCGGCGACCGCTTCTGCGCCCGCCATTCGGTGACGCACCTCGCCTCGGCGGGGTTGTCCGATCTGGTGGCCGACGGACCGGACGGCTACATCGCCAAGGCGGCGGCGCTGGTGGCCGACTCGGCGGCTTTGGTGGCCCTGCGCGGCGGTCTGCGGGACCGGCTGGCGGCATCCCCGGCGCTGAACGGCATGCGCTTCACCCGCGCGCTGGAGGCCGCCTTCGGCGTGATGTGGCAGCGCTTCCAGGCCGGGCAGGGGCGGGCGAGCTTCGCGCTCAGTTTCGATTGAGTCTCAGGCGCGCTCCGACCCCGGCGCGCCGGTGCTCCACAGCAGGCCCAGCACCACGCCCTTGCAGCGCGGCAGCAGCAGGCCGGTCAGCAACAGGGTCAGCAACGGCCAGATGGTGAGATGCACCCAGGTCGCCGGCTCGTAGCTCTGCTCGACCGACAGGACCGCCGGGATGATGATGTGGCCGACGATCAGGATGGTCATCCAGGGCGGGGCGTCGTCGGCGCGCAGGTGGCCGAACGCCTCGCCGCAATGGGTGCAGTGGTCCACCGGCTTCAGGTAGTTCCGCAGCAGGCGCCCGCGTCCGCAGGCTGGGCACTGCCCCATCAGCCCGCGCAACGCCGCCGTCGTCTTGGACCGCGCGCTGTCCTGAGTGCCGTCTTCCACCGTCCTGTCTTCCGCCGTCATGACCGTACCCTTGCGATCCGCTCCCCGAAGGGCCTCATATGGGGAGGGAGCGACCGATCGTCACGCCGTTACATCGTCCGCACTTCGGGGTTGCGCCGCGCGCAGGGCCTCCACGCGGCGGGCGATGTTCTCCAGCCGCATCTGAAGCTCATGGGCGCACAGCGCGTGCGCGGCGGCGCGGGCCTCCGCTTCGATGTCCGCAATGGCGGATTCGAGGGCATTGAGTCGGGCTTGGAGTCGGGCGTCGCGCGGGTCTTCGCTCATCGGATTCCTGCTCCGGCAGTTGACGGACCGGCCCCTGGGCGTCTACGGGATGCACAAACCCCCTCCGGGAGCCTGGAGCCATGACGATCACCCGCCTGTTTCTCGCCGCCGCCACGGCGGCGGTCGCGCTGACCAGCGCCGCCGCCTTCGCCCAGACCAAGACCGTCGCGATCACCGCCATCGTCGAGCATCCGGCGCTGGACGCCACGCGCGACGGCGTGATCGAGGCGCTGAAGGCCGCGGGCTACACGCCGGGTGACACCCTGAAGGTCGAGTATCAGAGCGCCCAGGGCAACCCCGCAACCGCCGCGCAGATCGCCCGCCAGTTCGCCGGCGCTCGTCCGGACGTGATCGTTCCGATCTCCACCCCCTCCGCCCAAGCCGTCGTCGCCTCGACCCGCGAGATTCCGGTGGTCTTCACCGCGGTGACCGACCCGGTCGGCGCGCAGCTCGTCCGCAGCCTGGACAAGCCGGGCGCCAACGTCACCGGCGTGTCGGACATGGCTCCGGTGGCCGAGCATGTCGCGCTGATCCGCGAGATCGTGCCGTCGGTCAAGCGTCTGGGCGTCCTCTACAACGCCGGCGAGCCGAACTCCGTCTCGCTGGTCAAGGCGCTGAAGGACGAGGCGCAGAAGGCCGGGCTGACCGTGGTCGAGGCGACCGCCACCAAGTCCGCCGACGCCCAGCCCGCCGCCCGCAGCCTCGTCGGCAAGGCCGACGCGCTCTACGTGCCGCTGGACAACACGGTCGTCTCGGCGCTGGAGAGCGTCGTCGCGGTGGGCCAGCAGGCCAAGCTGCCGGTCTTCTCCGCCGACACCGACAGCGTGGCGCGCGGCACGGTGGCGTCGATCGGCTTCGACTACCGGCAGGTCGGCCGCCAGACCGGCGAGGCCGTGGTCCGCATCCTGAAGGGTGAGAAGCCGGGCGACGTTCCGGTGACCTTCGCCAAGGGCACCGACCTGTTCGTGAACCCGAAATCCGCGGCGGCGATGGGCGTGACCATCCCCGAGGCGGTGACCAAGCGCGCGACCAAGGTGGTCGGGCAGTAAGTTGTTTCGCAGTAAGTTGTTTCTTTGAGGGGAAGTGGTTGAGACGGGCCCCCCTCCCGACCTCCCCCCGCTTCGCAGGGGGAGGAGAAAGCCCTCCCCTGCGGAGCGGGGGAGGGTTTGGGTGGGGGCCCGACGCGACACTCCCCAAGGACCGATCATGAGTGAAATCGCCTTCTTCGGGGCCGTCGAGATCGGGCTGGTGTACGCGCTGGTCGCCCTTGGCGTGTACCTGTCCTTCCGGGTGCTCGATTTCCCGGACCTGACGGTGGACGGCAGCTTCCCGCTGGGGGCCGCGGTCTGCGCCACGCTGCTGGTCGCCGGGGTCAACCCGTGGATCGCCAGCCTCGTCGCGGCGCTGGCCGGCTCGATGGCCGGGCTGGTCACGGCGACGCTGAACGTCCGCTTCAAGATCCTGCACCTGCTGGCCAGCATCCTGACGATGATCGCGCTGTTCTCGGTGAACCTGCGCGTGATGGGCCGTCCGAACGTGGCGCTGCTGATGCAGGACACCGTGCTGACCCCCTTCTACGGGCTGGGGCTGCCTGACCATGTGGTGCGGCCGCTCGTCGTGCTGGTCGTCGTCGTCGTGATCGTCCTGCTGCTGTCCCGCTTCCTGAACAGCGAGTTCGGCCTCGCCATGCGGGCGACCGGAGTCAACGCCCGGATGGCCCGCGCCCAGGGGGTGCAGACGGACTTCCACATCTACGCCGGCATGGCCCTGTCGAACGGGCTGTGCGCCCTGGCCGGCGCGCTGTTCGCCCAGACCAACGGCTTCGCCGACGTGACCACCGGCATCGGCACCATCGTGGTCGGTCTGGCCGCGGTGATCGTCGGCGAGACGGTGCTTCCAGCCCGCGCGATGCTGTGGGCGCTGGTCGGCTGCGTCGTCGGCTCCATCCTGTACCGGCTGGCGGTCCAGCTGGCCCTGTCGGCGGACGCCATCGGGCTCCAGGCCTCCGACCTCAACCTCGTCACCGCCGTCCTGGTCGCGGTGGCGCTGATCCTGCCGCGGATGCGGCTGAAAGCCGCGTCGAAGAAGAGGGAGGCCGTCCGATGATCACGGTCAACGGCATCCACGTCACCTTCGGGCGCGGAACCCCGCTGGAAAAGCACGCCCTGCGCGGCGTCGACCTGACGATTCCGGAAGGGCAGTTCGTCACCGTCATCGGCTCCAACGGCGCCGGCAAGTCGACCTTCCTGGGCGCGCTGGCCGGCGACGTGATCGCCGAGGAGGGCCGCATCGCCATCGACGGGGTGGACGTCACCCGCTGGGCGACGCCGAAGCGCGCCTCGCTGGTCGCCCGTGTCTTCCAGGACCCGATGGTCGGAAGCTGCACCGCGCTGACCATTGAGGAGAACATGGCGCTGGCCGCCGCCCGCGGGCGCCGCCGCGGCCTGGGCTTCGCCCTGCGCGGCGACCGCCGCCGGCATTTCCGCGAGCGCATCGCGGAGCTGGGGCTGGGGCTGGAGAACCGGCTGCACGACCGCATGGGCCTGCTGTCCGGCGGGCAGCGGCAGGCGGTCAGCCTGCTGATGGCGACGCTCGCCGGGTCGAAGATCCTGCTGCTCGACGAGCACACGGCGGCGCTCGACCCCGGAACGGCGGAGTTCGTGCTGGGCCTGACCCGCCGCATCGTCGAGGAGAACCGGCTGACCACGCTGATGGTCACCCATTCCATGCGGCAGGCATTGGACTACGGCGACCGCACGGTGATGCTGCACGAGGGCCGGATCGTGCTCGACGTGTCGGGGGAACAGCGCGCCGGGCTGGACGTGCCGCATCTGCTGGCGCTGTTCGCCAAGCAGCGCGGCGGCGAGGACATCACCGACGACAGTCTGCTGATCGGCTGAGCTTGGGAGGGGGGCGTCAGACGGTCTTGCGGTCGCGCTCCTTCACCGGTTCCTCGCGGTCGGCCTCGAACAGGGCCTGAAGCTCGGCGGCGGCCTGGCGGGAGGTCTGGATCAGGCGGTTCTCGTCGTGATGGACGGCGTGCTGCCGAATCAGCGTGCGCTCGTCATGCTCGCGGAAGGTGTCCAACGTGTGGCGGGTCTCTTCCGGCGGCAGGCCCAGCGATTCCAGAACGCCGCCGGTCAGCCGCAGGCTGGAATCGTAGGTCTCGCGCACGAAATGCGTGACCCCGCGGTCCATCAGGAAATGCGCGTGGCGGCGGTTGCGGGCGCGGGCGTGGATGACGAGGTGAGGGAAATGGCGCGTCGCCAGCTCCACCACGCGCAGCGACTGCTCCATGTCCTCCAGCGCCACCACCAGCACCTTGGCCTTGTCGGCACCGGCGGCGCGCAGCAGGTCGAGCCGCGACGGGTCGCCGTAATAGACCTTGTTGCCGAAGCGCCGCACGACGTCGACCTGCTCGGCGCTCTGCTCCAGCGCCGTGAAGGGGATGCCGCGCAGCCGCAGCACGCGGCCGACGATCTGCCCGACCCGGCCGAAGCCGCAGATCAGCACCGGCGGCTCCCCGTCCGGGGCGATGGTGTCGTAGGGGCGGACGGGCTTCACGATCAGCCGCGGCGCCAGCCAGCGCTCCTCCGCCGCGAACACGAAGGGGGTGGCGATCATCGACAACGTGACCACCAGCATGGCCGTCGCCGCCTGCCCCCCGCTCATCGCCCCGACGCCGACGGCCAGCCCGAACAGCACGAAGCCGAACTCGCCGCCCTGGCTCAGCACGGTGGACAGCCGCACCGACCCGCCCGGACGCAGACCGGACAGGCGGGCCAAGCCGAACAGCGCCGCCGCCTTCAACGCCATCAGCCCGAGCGCCAGCGACAGGTAGCGCACCGGTTCCGCCATCAGCGCCGCCACGTCGGCCCCCATGCCCACCGACACGAAGAACAGGCCGAGCAGCAGCCCCTCAAACGGCGCGATGTCCGCCTGCACCTCGTGCCGGTACTCCGAATCGGACAGCAGCACCCCGGCCATGAAGGCGCCGAGCGACATGGACAGCCCCGCCCAGGCGGCGAACAGGGCGGTGCCCAGCACGATCAGCAGGGCAGTGGCGGTGAAGATCTCCGGCGTCCGGGCGCCGTCCACGGCGCGCAGCACCGGGCGCAGCAGGTAGCGCCCGCCGGCCAGGATCACCGCGATCGCTCCGCCGGCCTTCAGCACGGCCAGCCACGCGGTTCCCGCGTCCGGCACTTCCCCGGCGCCATGGCCGAGCAGGGGCAGCAGCGCCACCGCCGGGATGATGGCGAGGTCCTGGAAGAGCAGGATCGAGAAGGCACTGCGTCCGGCGTTGGTGGTCAGCAGCTCCCGCTCCGCCAGCATGGGCAGCACCATGGCGGTGGAGGACAGCGAGAGACCGAATCCGGTCACCGCGGCGGCGGCTGGGGTGAAGCCGAGCAGGACAATGGCGGCGGCGATCAGGACGGTGGTCACCGCGACCTGCGCGCCGCCGAGCCCCAGGACCGATCGTCGCATCACCCACAGGCGGGCGGGGCGCAGCTCCAGCCCGATCAGGAACAGCAGCATGATGACGCCGAGTTCCGAGACGTGCCGGATCGCCTCGACGTCCGTCACCAGCCCGAGCCCGCCCGGCCCGATGGCCAGCCCCGCCGCGAGATAGCCGAGCGGCCCGCCGAAGCCGATCCGCTTGGCCACCGGCACCGCCAGGACCACGGCGGCCAGCAGCACCACCAACGTCACGAAATCCGGCATCGGGCCCACCCTCTAAAGGCTTTGCCCCCACCCTAACCCTCCCCCGCTAACGCAGGGGAGGGAACTTAGGCCCTCCCCTGCGTTAGCGGGGGAGGGAGGGGACCCACGAAGTGGGAAGGGTGGGGGCAAGTACGCCCCTTACGACACCACGATCCGCGGCGCCGCCCGCGCCGGACCCTGCTCGCCGGCGATCTTCTCCCACACGCGCTTGGCAATTCCGCGGTACACCTTCGCGTGCTCCGATTCGGGCTGCGACACCACGATGGGCTGGCCCTGGTCGGAGGTTTCGCGGATGTCGAGGTGCAGCGGGACCTCGCCGAGGAACTCCATGCCCAGATCCGTGGCCTCCTTGCGGGCGCCGCCGTGGCTGAAGATGTCCGTGCGGTGACCGCAGTTCGGGCAGCAGAAGTAGCTCATGTTCTCGATGATGCCGAGGACGGGCACGTCCACGCGGCGGAACATGTTCAGCCCCTTGCGGGCGTCGAGCAGGGCGATGTCCTGCGGGGTCGAGACGATGATCGCCCCGGCCAGCGGCACCTGCTGCGCCATGGTGAGCTGGGCGTCGCCGGTGCCCGGCGGCATGTCCACCACCAGAACGTCGAGCGTGCCCCAGTTCACGTCGCGCAGCATCTGCTGAAGCGCGCTCATCACCATCGGGCCGCGCCAGATCATCGGCGTGTCCTCGGCGACCAGGAAGCCCATCGACATCACCTTGATGCCGTAGTTCTCCATCGGCTCCAGGATCTTGCCGTCGCGGCTGGTCGGCCGGCCGGAGATGCCCAGCATGCGCGGCATGGACGGGCCGTAGATGTCGGCGTCCAGAAGACCGACCTTCAACCCGTTCGCCGCCATGGCGAGCGCGAGGTTGCTGGCCGTGGTGGATTTGCCGACGCCGCCCTTGCCCGACGCGACGGCGACGATGGCCTTCACGCCCGGAACCAGCGGCTTCTGCTCCGCCGGCTGCCCATGGGAATGGCCGCCATGGGAGTGACCATGCCCGCCATGGGAATGGCCGTGATCGTGCCCGTGACCCTGCTGCGGGGCCGCACCCTGCCCGGCGGGGCGGTGCGCCGTCAGGACCGCGGTGACCGACAGGACGCCCGACAGGGCTTCCACCGCTTTCTCGGCGGCGTGGCGTACCGGCTCGGCCTGGGCGCCACGCTTGGGGTCCACTTCGATCGAAAAGGCGACGTGCCCGTCACGCACGACAAGTCCGGACAACATGCCGAGGCTGACGACGTCCTTGCCCCGTTCCGGATCGACAACCGTCCTCAGAGCTTCAAGGACTTGAGCTTCGCTGACCTGCGCCATGGTTGAAAACTCCGCTTCCTTCCCGATATTGGCGGATATCCGTCGGTGAAATCCTTCCCCGAATGGGATGGGCACTATAGGGCCGGCGGACAATAATGGTAAAGGGATCGGACGGTCCGGAAACGATTTGTTTTCCGGAATTTCCGTCCCAAGAATTGAGAGAGCGCGAAGGGGAACGAACGGAATGCCGTGGAGCAATCAGGGAGGGGGCGGCGGTGGCGGCCCCTGGGGTCCTCCGCCGGGTGGTGGCGGTCAGAATCCGTGGGGCCGTCCGCCGGGTGGTGGCGGTGGCGGCGGCGGCGGCGGCGGAGGGCCGCAGCCGCCGGACCTGGAGGATCTGCTGCGCCGCGGCCAGGACCGCCTGAAACGGGTGATGCCGGGCGGCGTCGGCAGCGGCCGGGGCATCGCGCTCGTCGTCGGCCTGCTGGCCGTGGTCTGGCTGGCCAGCGGCATCTACCGCGTCGAGGCGGACGAGCAGGGCGTCGTGCTGCGCTTCGGCCAGTGGGTGCGCACCGAGCAGCCCGGTCTGCGCTACCACCTGCCGTCGCCCATCGAAACGGTGCTCATGCCGAAGGTGACGCGCGTCAACCGGATCGAGGTCGGCTACCGCTCGGCCGGCGACGGGCGTCGCGGCGACCGTGACGTTCCCGACGAGTCGCTGATGCTGACCGGCGACGAGAACATCATCGACATCGACTTCACCGTCTTCTGGGTCATCAAGGACGCGGGCGAGTATCTGTTCAAGATCCGTGATCCCGAGGCCACCGTGAAGAAGGCGGCGGAAAGCGCGATGCGCGAGGTCATCGGCCGCACCGACCTGCAGCCGGCCCTGACCGAGGCCCGCCAGCAGATCGAAACCTCCACCCGCCAGCTCCTCCAGGCCATGCTGGACGACTATGAGGGCGGCATCGAAGTGACGCAGGTGCAGCTGCAGAAGGCCGACCCGCCGTCGCCCGTCATCGACGCCTTCAACGACGTGCAGCGCGCCCGCGCCGACCGCGAGCGCGCCCGCAACGAGGCCGAGGCCTACCGGAACGACGTGATCCCGCGTGCCCGAGGCGACGCGGAACGGCTGATCCAGGAAGCCTCCGCCTACCGCGAGCAGGTCGTGAACCTGGCCCAGGGTGACGCCGACCGCTTCCGCAAGGTGTTCGACGCCTACTCGACCGCCAAGGACGTGACCGCCAAGCGCATGTATCTGGAGACCATGGAAGAGATCCTGAGCGGCGCCAACAAGGTCATCATCGACGGCAACGCGCAGGGTGCCCAGGGCGTGGTTCCCTATCTGCCGCTCAACCAGCTTCAGCCGGCTCCGGCTGGCGCGCAGCCCAACGGCGCGGCGCGGCCCGCCGGCCAGCCGCCGGCCCGTTGAGGAGGGATGCCATGAACCGCACATTGTTGGTCGCCGGCATCGGCATCCTCGCCGCGGGCGTGCTCGCCTCGGCCTCCCTGTTCACGGTGAACGAGGCGCAGCAGGCCCTCGTCCTCCAGTTCGGCGAGCCGATGCGCGTCATCCGCGAACCCGGCCTGAAGGCCAAGGTTCCCTTCATCCAGGAAGTCCGCATCCTCGACCGCCGCGTGCTCGACCTCGACCCGCCGGTGGAGCAGGTCATCCTGGCCGACCAGAAGCGCCTGGACGTGGACGCCTTCGCGCGCTACCGCATCCTGGACCCGCTGCGCTTCTACCAGACCGCCGGCAACGAGGCGGTGGCCGAGACGCGGATGAACGCCATCGTGAACTCGGCGCTCCGCCGCGTTCTCGGCAGCGTGACGCTGCTCGCCATCCTGTCGGACGAGCGTCCGCGCGTGATGAACGACATCCGCGGGCAGGTGAACGACGAGGCGAAGCGCTTCGGCATCGAGATCGTCGACGTCCGCATCCGCCGCGCCGACCTGCCGGAGGAGACCAGCCAGTCGATCTTCGCCCGCATGCGGTCGGAACGTGAGCGCGAAGCCGCCGAGGCCCGCGCCCAGGGTCAGGAGCAGTCGCAGCAGATCCGCTCCCGCGCGGACCGCGAACGCACCGTCATCCTGGCCGAAGCGCAGCGCGATTCGCAGATCCTGCGCGGTGAAGGCGACAACCAGGCGCTGAAGATGATCGCCGAGGCGACGTCGCAGGACCCGCAGTTCTACAGCTTCTACCGGACGCTCGAAGCCTACCGGAAGTCGCTGAACAAGGACGACACCACCATGGTGCTGTCCCCGACCGGCGAGTTCTTCCGCTACTTCGGCGACATCACCGGCGGCGGCAACGGCCAGCCGGCCCCGGCCTCGGGCAGCGCCCCGGCGCCGCGGGCTCCGGCCCCGGCAACCGCCCAGCAGCAGTAAGACGTCGCGCTCGATTCCCCTTCCCCCTCGTCCCGGGGGAGGGGGTGGGGTGGGGGCTCCCGTTCTCCCACCCCAATTTTGTCTTCCCGCCCTGAACTCCTTCTCCGAAGTACCGCCCGACCGATGACGGATTTCCTCACCGCGCTGGCCCTGGTCCTGGTGATCGAGGGCGTGCTCTACGCGCTGTTCCCGTCCGCGATGCGGCGTCTGATCGTCGAAGCGCTGACGATGCCGGAGAACCGGCTGCGCACCGTCGGGCTGGTGACGGCGATGGCCGGCGTCGGATTCGTCTGGCTTTTGCGGGGCGCCTGACACCCTTTTGCCGCGCGCGTCGCTGGACCGCGCCGCCATTTTCCGGCCATACTCCGGCTTCTATACTCGCGCGTCCTCCGTGGCGGATGGGACCCGTGCGCCTTTGCTTGAAGCGGTGACGCACGGGGATTACATCCGGCACACGGATCGGTGAAGCGCCCCCTCGGACCGCGATTCGCATGAAGCCGCGGGCCGATTGGAACAGATGGCCGATTGGAACAAGAAGGTGCCGGATGTCCGGCAGGGAGAGCTGAGTTGAACCCGAACCACCCCATCCACCGCGCCGAAACCGGCCGCCGGCTGCGCGTCGTGCCGCTGATCGCCGCTCTCCTGTTGGGGCTGTCCGCCGCCGTCGGCACCCCCGCCATGGCCCAGTCGCGCCCGGCGCCGACCAGCTTCGCCGACCTGTCGGAAAAGCTGCTGCCCGCCGTGGTCAACATCTCGACCAGCCAGGCGGTGCCGCAGCGCCAGCAGGGCGCGCGTCCCGAGATGCCGCAGTTCCCGCCGGGCTCGCCGTTCGAGGAGTTCTTCCGCGACTTCTTCGACCGCCAGCAGCAGGACCAGCCGCAGCAGCCGCGCAAGTCGACCTCGCTCGGCTCCGGCTTCATCATCGACGCCAAGAACGGCTACGTGGTCACCAACAACCACGTCATCCAGGACGCCGACGAGATCACCGTCATCCTGCAGGACGACACCAACATCAAGGCGGAGTTGATCGGCAAGGACCCGAAGACCGACGTCGCCCTGCTGAAGATCAACACCAGCCACCCGCTGGTCGCCGTTCCCTTCGGCGATTCGGACGCGATGCGCGTGGGCGACTGGGTGCTGGCCATCGGCAACCCGTTCGGCCTGGGCGGCTCGGTCACCGCCGGCATCATCTCGGCCCGCCAGCGCGACATCAACGCCGGCCCCTACGACGACTTCCTGCAGACCGACGCCTCGATCAACCGCGGCAACTCGGGCGGCCCGATGTTCAACCTGAACGGCGAGGTTATCGGCATCAACACGGCGATCTTCTCGCCGTCGGGCGGTTCGGTCGGCATCGGCTTCGCCATCCCGTCCAACCTCGCCAAGCAGGTGGTCGCGCAGCTCCGCGAGTACGGCAAGACCCGCCGCGGCTGGCTGGGCGTGCGCATCCAGGGCGTGACCCCGGAGATCGCCGAGAGCCTGGGCCTGCAGGGCCACAAGGGCGCACTGGTCGCCTCGATCACCCCGAACGGCCCGGCGGCCAAGGCCGGCATCCAGGCGGGCGACGTGGTGACCAAGTTCGACGGCAAGGAAATCAACGAGATGCGCCGCCTGCCGCGCGTTGTCGCCGAGACGCCGATCGACAAGGCCGTCCCGGTCGAGGTGTGGCGCAAGGGCAAGTCGCAGCAGCTCCAGGTGAAGGTGGGCGAGCTTGAGGCCGCCGAGGAGTCGGGCCTCCTCGCCGCCGCTCCCGACGAGCAGCGCCGCCAGCCGCAGCAGGCCCCGGCCCAGAAGCCGACCGAGACGCTGGGCCTGAAGCTGACCAACATCACGCCGGAGCTGCGCCAGCAGTTCGAGATCAAGCCCGAGCTGAAGGGCGTGGTGGTGACCGAGGTGGCGGGCAACTCCACCGCGTCGGAGAAGGGCATCCGCGCCGGCGACGTCATCATCGAGGTTGGCCAGGAGGAGGTCCGCAAGCCGGAGGACGTGACCGCCAAGATCCAGAAGGCCAAGGAGCAGGGCAAGAAGTCCATCCTGCTGCTGGTGGACCGTCACGGCGACCTGCGCTTCGTCGCCATCCCGCTCAGCCAGGGCTGATCCGGGAGCCATTCCCAAACGAAAAGGGCACCGGCGGGAGACCGCCGGTGCCCTTTCGCTTTGTGGCGTTGCGGAGGCGGTCCGTCAGCCCTCCACGAACTCCCCGATCCGGTAGCCCTGGGCGAACAGCAGGGCGGTGAGGTCGCCATGGTCCACGCGGGCGCGGGCCTGGGCGGCCACCGTCGGCTTGGCGTGGAAGGCGACGCCCAGACCGGCGGCCAGCAGCATCGGCAGGTCGTTGGCGCCGTCGCCGACGGCCATCGTCTCGACGGTCGGGACGTGGCGCTCCCCGGCGTAGGCGAGCAGGGCCTCCAGCTTGCTGTCCTTGTCGAGGATCGGCTCGACCACAGCGCCGGTCATGACGCCGTCCACCACCTCCAGCACGTTGCCGCGGTCGTCGTCGAAGCCGACCCACTGGCGCACCCGCTCCGTGAAGCAGCGGAAGCCGCCGGAGACCAGCACGCAGGTCGCCCCGTTGGCGCGCATGGTGGAAACCAAAGTCTTGGCGCCCGGCATCAGGGTGGCGCGCTGCCACACCTCGTCGACGACGCTCTCGTTCAGGCCCTTGAGCAGGGCGACCCGTTCGCGCACCGCGCCCTTGAAGTCGATCTCGCCGTTCATGGCGCGGGCGGTGATCGCGGCGATGTGGTCCTTCAGACCGACGCAATCGCCCAGCTCGTCCAGCATCTCCTGCTCGATGATCGTCGATTCCATGTCGGCGACCAGCAGGCGCTTCTTCCGGTTGCCCGGCTTCTGAGCGATGACGTCCACGGCGAGGCCATCCAGCGCAAGATTGGCCAGAGCGCGGCGCACGGCGGCTTCGGCCTGCTCGGGCACCAGCCCTTCCTCGGCGATGTCGCAGGCGCGGTCCGGCGCCAGCCAGTCCGGCTTGGCGGTGTCGGCCCCCAGCGCGGTCAGGGACGCGCGGGCGGCCTGCACGGCCTGCTCGTCGAGAACGGCGGAGGCGGCGGCGATCAGCGTAACGACAGCGCTCATGGCGGGCGATCCTGGAAGAGCCGTGGGGGAAAGGGCGCGCGCGCTCCCTAGCACAGCCGGGAGTTTGCGCCAACCCACTCCGCCAAGCGTCGTAGACATTCCGCGCCGGGGACCCGGAAGTCTCCCGCCGCGTTTCCGCTCAAATCGCCGGAGGGCTCGTCCATGATCCAGCGGCCTGCCACCCTTCTTACCCCGTCCATTCTCGCTTTCACCCTTTTCCTGGCCGGATGTGGAGCCGGAACCGATCTGGCGCAGCGTCCGCCGCCCGGCTATGTCGGCGACGTGGCGGCACGCGTCTCGGCGGTGGACTGGGCGCAGGCCCGCCCTGTGACCGTGCGGTTGGACGAGTTCCAGTTCCAGCCCGACCGTCTGGCCTTCGAGCGGGGAACACCCTACCGGCTGACGCTGGAGAACCGCGGGACCGTCGCCCACACCTTCACCTCCGAAGGCTTCTTCAAGGCCATCGCGGTGCGGCGGGTCACCACCGGGCAAGGGGCCGTCGAGACGCCGGCCCTGGTGAATCTGGAAATTCCCGCCGGTCAGACCGATGTGGTGGAATTCGTTCCGGTCGAGGCCGGCACCTACGATCTGGCCTGCCACGAACCGCTGCACAGCAGCTTCGGCATGACCGGGGCCATTACGGTTCGCTGAGGCGCCGCACCGGTCGCCCTTGCCAAGCCGAGCCTTCCCCTGCCATACGCTGTAGCCGGAGGAACGTCAGGCAAGGCGACATGGCAGAGGACAGCCCGCGCAACCGGGATGTGCAGCACCGGCATGTGGTGGTGATCGGCGGCCCGACGGCCTCGGGCAAGTCGGGGATGGCGCTCGACATCGCCCTGGCGCGCAACGGCACGGTCATCAACGCCGACAGTATGCAGCTCTACGCCGAGCTGGACGTGCTGACCGCCCGCCCGGGGGCGGAGGATCTGGCGCAGGCGCCGCACCGGCTCTACGGCGTGTTGCCGGCGGCGGAGCGCGGCTCCGCGGCGCGCTGGCGCGACATGGCGCTGGCCGAGATCGCCGAGGCGCACGCTGCGGGGCGCCTGCCCATCGTCGTCGGCGGCACCGGTCTCTACCTGCGCACGCTGATGGAGGGCTTGAGCGCCGTCCCCGCCGTCCCGGACGAGGTTCGCAAGGCCGCCCACGCCCGCCTGCGGGACCTGGGCGGCGAAGCCTTCCGCGCGGAGCTGCTGCGCCGCGACCCGGCCTCGGCCAAGCTGAATCCCGGCGACACCACCCGCCTGACCCGCGCCTGGGAAGTGCTGGAGACCACCGGCCATCCGCTGTCCCACTGGCAGACCCAGCGCGCCGAGGGCGCGCCGGAGGGGTTGGTGTTCTCCGTGCTCGTGATCGACCCGCCGCGCGACGCGCTCTACGCCAACTGCGACCGCCGCTTCCGCGTGATGATGGGGCAGGGGGCGCTGGAGGAGGTGCGGCGGCTTGACGCGCTCGGCCTCGATCCCGACCTGCCGGCGATGAAGGCGTTGGGCGTGCCGGAACTGCGCGACCATCTGCGCGGCGCGCTGACGCTCGATGAAGCCATTGCGCTGGCTCAGCAATCGACACGCCGCTACGCGAAGCGGCAGGTCACATGGTTCCGCCACCAGCTCGCGGCGCGGCCTCCGGCCTCCGCTCTGCATGGCTGCCATACGATCAATTCGCTCTACACAAGACCACTTAGTGAAGCAATACTGACCTATCTTGAAACGACGTTGCGTCGTTGACCCTCAGGAGGATTGAAAGTGACGGTCGATTGGGGAAACGTGTTTGCCGGTCGCGTCGCCGGTATGGGAGCCTCGGAAATCCGGGAGCTGCTGAAGCTGCTCGAACGGCCGGAAATCATCTCCTTCGCCGGGGGCATCCCGGACCCCGATTTCTTCCCGACCGCGGCCATCGCCCGCGCCTATGAGAAGATCTTCCAGTCCAACAGTGGGGCCGGCGGCGCGCTTCAGTACACCATCAGCGAGGGCTTCACGCCGCTGCGCGAGTGGATCTGCGCCTACATGGGCCGCCGCGGCATCCAGGCCGGGCTGGACGAGGTGCTGGTGACCAGCGGGTCGCAGCAGGCGCTGGAGTTCGTCGGCAAGCTGCTGATCGGGCCGGGCGAGAAGATCCTGGTCACCCGCCCGACCTATCTCGGCGCGCTCCAGGCCTTTTCGCCCTACGAGCCGCAGTATCTCTCCGTTCCCGGCGACGCCGAGGGGCCGGACCTCGCCGCCGTTGAGGCGGCGCTGGAGCAGAAGCCGAAGTTCTTCTACCTCGTCCCTGATTTTCAGAACCCCAACGGCACGACGATCTCGCTGGCCCGCCGCGAAGCGCTGCTCGACCTCTGCGCCAAGCACGGCGTGCCGATCGTCGAGGATGCCGCCTACACCGAGCTGCGCTACGAGGGCGAGGCGATCCCGTCCATCGTCGCGCTGGACGCCGCCCGCAACGGCGGCAAGATCACCAACGTGCTCTTCTGCGGCTCCTTCTCCAAGACGATGGTGCCGGCGCTGCGCGTGGGCTGGATCAACGGCCCGGCCGAGGTCATCAACCGGCTGGTCCTGATGAAGCAGGCCGGCGACCTGCACACCAGCACCATCAACCAGATCGTGCTGCACGACGTGGTGTCGCAGAACTTCGACAGCCACATCCGCCGCCTGCGCGCCGCCTACAAGGAGCGCCGCGACGCCATGCTGACCGCGCTGGACGACTTCGCTCCGGCCGGGGTGACCTGGACCAAGCCGGAAGGCGGCATGTTCGTCTGGATCGAACTGCCGGAGGGCACCGACGGGGTGGAACTGCTGGCCCGCGCCATCAAGGACGCCAACGTCGCCTTCGTTCCCGGCTCGGCCTTCCACGCCGACCGCTCGGGCAAGAACACGCTGCGCCTCAGCTTCTCCAACAACAACCCGGAGCGCATCCGCGAAGGCATCCGCCGCCTCTGCGGCCTGCTTCAAACCGTCGCGGCGTAACCTCCGTCAGTCCTTGCGCAACGGCCTGCCTCGCACCCGCGGGGCAGGCCGTTCGCGTTTGCGGGCGGCTTTGCGGGGAGAGCGGTCTTTCCAGCTTGCGAAATATTTGGAAAAACTGCGGCAAAAAATCTTTTCGATCATTCGCAAAATGGGTTGACCGAAGACGGACGGATTGTCTAGTTTGCCGGTCCCGGCCTTCGCCTTTGGGGATAACCCCTTGTTTTCCCAGCAGGCCATCGCCGGGGTTTGAGAAGGAACAGGGCCGCCCGTGAAAAGAGGGGCCCCCATTGGAAGGTCGTGAGCTATGCCCGAACAGAAGCTGACCGGCGCGCAGATCGTCATCAAGGCCCTGAAGGATCAGGGCGTAGACATCATCTTCGGTTATCCGGGCGGCGCGGTACTTCCGATCTACGACGCCATCTTCCAGCAGAACGACATCAAGCACATCCTCGTCCGGCATGAGCAGGCCGCCGTGCACGCCGCGGAAGGCTACGCCCGCTCCACCGGCAAGGTGGGTTGCGTGCTGGTGACCTCCGGCCCCGGCGCCACCAACGCCGTGACGGGCCTGCTCGACGCCCTGTGCGACAGCATTCCGCTGGTCTGCCTGTCCGGGCAGGTGCCGACCCACCTGATCGGCAACGACGCCTTCCAGGAGGCCGACACCACCGGCATCACGCGCCCCTGCACCAAGCACAATTACCTGGTGAAGGACGTCAACCAGCTGGCCCGCACCATGCACGAGGCCTTCTACGTGGCGCGCAGCGGCCGTCCCGGCCCGGTGCTGGTCGACATCCCGAAGGACGTGCAGTTCGCCGACGGCACCTACATCCCGCCGACCGAGGTCAAGCACAAGACCTACCGCCCGCAGGTGAAGCCCGAGATTGCCCGCGTGGAGGAGGCCATCGAGCTGATCGCCACCGCCAAGCGTCCGATCTTCTACACCGGCGGCGGCGTGGTGAACGCCGGCCCGATCGCGGCCAAGCTGCTGACCCAGTTCGTGAAGATGACCGGCTTCCCGATCACCTCGACCCTGATGGGGCTGGGCGCCTTCCCGGCGTCGGATCCGCAGTGGCTAGGCATGCTGGGCATGCACGGCACGTACGAGGCGAACCTCGCCATGTACAACTGCGACGTCATGATCAATATCGGCGCCCGCTTCGACGACCGCGTGACCGGCAAGCTGTCGGAGTTCGCGCCGGGCTCGAAGAAGATCCACGTCGACATCGACCCCAGCTCGATCAACAAGAACGTCGCGGTGGACATCCCCATCGTCGGTGACGCCGGCGCCGTTCTGGAGGACATGATCCGCATCTGGAAGGCCCGCCAGAAGCGCGCCGACCAGACCGCCCTGAAGGAGTGGTGGGGTCAGGTCGAGGGCTGGCGCGCCCGCAACTGCCTGAACTACAACCGCACCGAGGCGGTCATCAAGCCGCAGTACGCGCTGGAGCGGCTGCGCGAGGCGCTGCGCGGCAAGAACCATTACGTGACGACCGAGGTCGGCCAGCACCAGATGTGGGCCGCCCAGTTCCTGCCCTTCGACGAGCCGAACCGCTGGATGACCTCCGGCGGCCTGGGCACCATGGGCTACGGCCTGCCGGCGGCCATCGGGGCGCAGCTCGCCCACCCCGACGCCATCGTGGTGGACGTGTCGGGCGAGGCGTCCTTCCTGATGAACATGCAGGAGATCGGCACGGCGGTGCAGTACCGCGCCCCGGTCAAGATCTTCATCCTGAACAACAAGTACATGGGCATGGTGCGCCAGTGGCAGGAGCTGCTGCACGGCTCCCGCTATTCCAACAGCTACTCCGAGGCGCTGCCGGACTTCGTGAAGCTGGCGGAAAGCTGGGGCTGCGTCGGCCTGCGCGCGACCACGGTGGCCGAGGTGGACGAGGTCATCGAGAAGATGCTGGCCGTCACCGACCGCCCCTGCATCATCGACATCGCCGTGGACCCGAAGGAGAACTGCTTCCCGATGATCCCCGGCGGCAAGGCCCACAACGAAATCCTGTTCGGTCCGGAGGACAGCCCGTCCGACGCCACGCCGGAAGACGGCATGGTGCTGGTCTGATCGCGGCGACCAAGACGAACGGTTGAAGGCCCTCTGGCGGAGTACGGATCGTGGAAGAGAAGATCGAGAAGCACACCATCGCCGTGCTGGTGGACAACGAGCCGGGCGTGCTGGCCCGCGTCATCGGCCTGTTCTCGGGCCGCGGCTACAACATCGAAAGCCTGACGGTGGCGGAGGTGAACAACGCCGACCACCTGTCGCGCATCACCCTGGTCACCTCCGGCACCCGCATGGTGGTGGAGCAGATCAAGGCCCAGCTCGACCGGCTCGTGCCGGTGCACAAGGTGCACGACCTGACGGACGAGGGGCCGTCGGTGGAGCGCGAGCTGGCGCTGGTCAAGGTCGCCGGCACCGGGGAGCGCCGCATCGAGGCGCTGCGCCTCGCCGACATCTTCAAGGCGAAGGTCGTGGACGCCACCCTGACCTCCTTCGTGTTCGAACTGACCGGCACGACGGCGGAGGTCGACGACTTCGTCGGGCTGATGGCCCAGCTCGGCCTCGTCGAGGCCAGCCGCACCGGCGTCGTCGCCATGTCGAAGGGAGCCACCGGGTTCTGATCCCGACCTCATGACGGCCAGGGATGATGGGGGGACAACCCAGCCCGCCGTCCTTTATCAGTCCATCGAACAGTGTTCTGCTTGACGCGGCCCTTTCGCCGGTGGAGTAATTCCGCTGCGCAAAACTCGCACCACCAGATCGAAAAATCCAAGGAAGACCACCATGCGCGTCTATTATGATCGTGATGCCGACGTGAACCTGATCAAGGGGAAGAAGGTCGTCATCGTCGGCTACGGCAGCCAGGGCCACGCCCACGCCAACAACCTGCGTGACAGCGGTGTGAAGGACGTGCGCATCGCCCTCCGCCCGGGTTCGGCCACCATCAAGAAGGCTGAGGCCGCCGGCTTCACGGTCATGGCTCCGGGCGAGGCCGCCGCCTGGGCCGACGTGGTGATGATCCTCACCCCGGACGAGCTGCAGGCCGACCTGTACCGCGACGACCTCGCCAAGAACCTGAAGGAAGGCGCCGCCCTGGCCTTCGCGCACGGCTTGAACGTGCACTTCAACCTGATCGAGCCGCGCGCCGACCTCGACGTGTTCATGATCGCGCCGAAGGGCCCCGGCCACACCGTCCGCGGCGAATACCAGCGCGGCGGCGGCGTGCCCTGCCTCGTGGCCGTGCACCAGAACGCCTCGGGCAACGGGCTGGACATCGCCCTGTCCTACGCCTCGGCCATCGGCGGCGGCCGCGCCGGCATCATCGAGACGACTTTCAAGGAAGAGTGCGAGACCGACCTGTTCGGCGAGCAGGCCGTGCTCTGCGGCGGCCTGACCGAGCTGATCAAGGCCGGCTACGAGACGCTGACCGAGGCCGGCTACGCCCCGGAGATGGCCTATTTCGAGTGCCTGCACGAGGTGAAGCTGATCGTCGACCTCATGTATGAGGGCGGCATGGCCAACATGCGCTACTCGATCTCCAACACCGCCGAATACGGCGACTACAAGACCGGCCCGCGCATCATCACCCCGGAGACCAAGGCCGAGATGAAGCGCGTTCTGGAGGACATCCAGACCGGCCGCTTCGTCCGCGACTGGATGTTGGAGTGCAAGGCCGGCCAGCCGTCCTTCAAGGCGACCCGCCGCCGCAACGCCGAGCATTCGATCGAACAGGTCGGCGAGAAGCTGCGCGCCATGATGCCCTGGATCGCCGAGCGCCGCCTGGTCGACAAGTCCAAGAACTGACCGGTTCCTGGATCGAGAACGGGAGAGCGCGCCGCGAGGCGCGCTTTTTCGTTTTTGGAGAGTTCTGCATTGGTTTGCCCCCCTCCCGACCTCCCCCCGCTGCGCAGGGGGAGGAGAAAATTCCCTCCCCTGCGTCAGCTCTCGCGCAAACCAGAGGTTTGCGCTGACGCGGCAGGCGGACCTTTGGTCCGCCGAGAGCGGGGGAGGGCTAGGGTGGGGGCAAGTGCAACCGCCTGGGAAGCCTCACACATCCCCCCGCGACCGGTCCGCCTTCGGCCGCTCGTCGAGCAACGGCCGGCCGGTGTGCACGAAATGCACCACCTCGGCGATGTTGGTCGCGTGGTCGCCGATGCGCTCCAGGCTCTTGGCGATGAACAGCAGGTGCATGTGGGCGGTGAACATCTCCGGCAGGCGGGCCGCCGACTGGTTGATGCTCTCGCACAGGCTGGTGTAGAGCGCGTCCACCTCGTCGTCGGTGCGCCAGACGCGCAGCGCCAGCTCGACGTCGCCGTCCACATAGGCGTCCACCGCGGTGGTGAGGCGCTGGCGCACCAGACGGCCCAGGTTGGGCAGGGTGCTCATCGCCGGGGACTCGGGGAACTCCGCCACGGCGACGGCGCGGCGGGCGGTGTTGGCGGCGTGGTCGCCGACGCGCTCCAGATTGCCGGCGATCTTCAGGGCGGCGATCACCTCGCGCAGGTCGTCGGCCACCGGCTGGCGAAGCACCAGCATGCGCATGCAGTTGGCCTCGATCTCGTGCTCGTAGCTGTCGAGGCGCGCGTCGGACTCGATGATGGCGCGGGCCTGCTCCGGGTTGCGCTGGGTCAGGCAGGTCAGCGCGCCGTCGAGCTGGGTTTCCGCCGCCCCGGCCATCTGCACGATGCCGGCCTTCAGCCGCTTCATGGCGTCTTCGAACGCGGTGACGATGTGCGGGGCGGGGTGCTTCATGGGGGCTGAGCCTTATCGGTGCGGCGGACGGCCGGGAACGTTACCGTTTCGCGACCCCGCAGGCCAGTGCTCTTGCCACAGGGCGATGCGGCGGGCGCGGCATGGGAATGGTTGATTTCGCATGTGCGAAATGGCAAGAGTCCAGCCCTCCTACCCCTTATGACCAAGCGCGGACGCCGACCGTCATGATCGAACGCCGTTTCGAACAGATCATCTTCGCCAGCCGCTGGCTGCTCGCCCCCTTCTATCTGGGGCTCGTCGTGTCGCTGGTGCTCCTGCTGGCGAAGTTCACCCAGGAGATCTTCCACATCGTCCCGCATGTGCTGGAGATGCAGGAAAAGGACGTGCTGCTGGCCGTGCTGACCCTGATCGACCTGTCGCTGGCCGGCAACCTGCTGCTGATGGTGATCTTTTCGGGATACGAGAACTTCGTGTCCAAGATCGACGTGGCCGATCATAAGGACCGCCCGGAATGGATGGGCAAGGTCGATTTCGGCGGGCTGAAGCTGAAGCTGATCGCCTCCATCGTGGCGATCTCCGGCATCCACCTGCTGAAGAGCTTCATGAACATCGACAACACCAGCAAGGAGAACCTGATGTGGATGGTCATCGTCCACATGACCTTCGTGGTGTCGGGCGTCCTGCTGGCCCTGATGGACCGGCTGGAGGGGAGCCATCACGGAGCGCACGGCAAGGCCGGGGCCGCCGCGAAATCCGATCATCACTGAGGCCGCCGGAGCGGTTTCAAACCCGACACAAAGCCGTTGCGGCGGGTTGGGAATCAGCCTAAGGATACCCCCGCCGCGAGCGGGGCGGTTTGGCCGGACGCCGGAGGTTTCCGCCTCCTGTTGACGGAAAATTAACCCTGACACGGCAGTGTGGCGGGCACCGGAGGACGGCGTTCCGCCAGGACTTCGGGAACTGGACATTCCGCCGGGACCGGCCTTGCCTCAAGGACCGCCTCCCATCGACCAGAGCGCCGGACCGGCGCCGGCGTCCGCCCCACGGGCGCCGGAAACAGGGTTCGGCAAGGCGTGCCGGTTGCACTCTCCGCTTGAGCGCGAAGGGGCATTCGTCTATGGAACCGTTGGCGGGCGTGGCCCTCCGCACCGGAGCGGGCACATCGCCGGCAAGGCCGTCTCAACCGCATTGAAGAGTTAGTCGGGTCCATGCTTTCCAAACTCCTCGGCGTGCTTTCCGCCGACATGGCGATCGATTTGGGGACGGCCAACACCCTGGTCTATGTCAAGGGCCGCGGCATCGTTCTGAACGAACCCTCGGTCGTGGCGATTGCCAACGTCCGCGGCAAGAAGCAGGTGCTGGCCGTCGGCGACGAGGCGAAGATGATGCTGGGCCGCACGCCCGGCAACATCCAGGCCATCCGCCCCCTCCGCGACGGCGTCATCGCCGATTTCGAAGTCGCCGAGGAGATGATCAAGCACTTCATCCGCAAGGTGCACAACCGGCGCAGCTTCGCCAGCCCGCAGGTCATCATCTGCGTGCCGTCGGGCTCCACCGCCGTGGAGCGCCGCGCGATCCAGGAATCGGCCGAGGCCGCCGGCGCCCGCCGCGTCTTCCTGATCGAGGAGCCGATGGCCGCCGCGATCGGCGCCGGGCTTCCGGTGACGGAGCCGACCGGTTCCATGGTCGTGGACATCGGCGGCGGCACTACCGAGGTGGCCGTGCTGTCGCTGGGCGGCATCGTCTATTCCCGCTCGGTCCGCGTGGGCGGCGACAAGATGGACGAGGCCATCATCGGCTACATCCGCCGCACCCACAACCTGCTGGTCGGCGAAGGCTCGGCGGAGCGGATCAAGAAGGAAATCGGTTCGGCCTGCCCGCCGGAAGACGGCGAGGGCCGCATCCTGGAGATCAAGGGCCGCGACCTGATGAACGGCGTGCCCAAGGAACTCATCATCTCCGAGCGGCAGATCGCCGAGTCCCTGGCGGAGCCGGTGTCGGCCATCGTCGAGGCGGTGAAGGTCGCGCTGGAGCACACGGCGCCGGAACTGGCCGCGGACATCGTGGACAAGGGCATCGTGCTGACCGGCGGCGGCGCCCTGCTGGGCAACCTGGACTTCGTCCTGCGCCACGCCACCGGCCTGCCGGTGTCGATCGCCGACGATCCGCTGTCCTGCGTCGCGCTGGGCACCGGCCGGGCGCTGGAGGAGATGAAGACGCTGCGAAACGTCTTGGTCAGCGCCTACTGATTGGTGTATTGCTCGGTTGGGTTCCCCCGGTGGTTCGTCCATTCGCCGGCGTAGCCGGGGGCGGATCGCGTACCTGGACGGGATGATCCTGTGAAGCCTCGCAATTCCGGTTCCGTCTTGCGCCTTGCCGCTCCCCTGCGGGCGCTCGCCCAGCGCTTCTCCTTCCTGTTGCTGGTGCTCGCCTCTGTCGCCCTGATGATGGTGGGCCGGATCGACGCGCTGTCGGTGGACAGCGCGCGCGCCCGGGTGACCGACGCCTTCGCCCCGATCCTCGACGCGATCTCGCGCCCCGCCGCCACCGCCGCCCATGTCGTGGAGTCGGTGGTCGAGGTGCAGAACGCCTTCGAGGAGAATCAGCGGCTGAAGGCGGAGAACGCGCGGCTGCTGCAGTGGAAGCAGGCGGCGCTGCGGTTGGAGGCGGAGAACATCAGCCTGCGCTCCCTTCTCAAGGCGACGCCGGAGCCGTCCTCCTCCTTTATCACGGCGCGGGTCATCGCCGCTCCGGGCAGTTCCTTCCTACGGACCTTGGTGGTCACCGCCGGCCGTCGCGACGGGGTGCGCAAGGGGCAGGCGGCCATCGCCGGCAGCGGGCTGGTCGGCCGGGTGATCGAGGTCGGGGAATGGTCGGCCCGCGTCCTGCTGCTGACCGACATCAACACGCGCATCCCCGTCGTGCTGGAGCGCTCGCGCCAGCGCGCGGTGATGGCGGGCGACAACTCCGACCAGACGCGTCTGCTTTACCTGCCGCCGGAAGCGCCGGTCCAGGTGGGCGAGCGGGTGGTGACCTCCGGTCATGGCGGACAGTTCCCGCCGGGCCTGCCGGTGGGCGTGGTGTCCTCGGCCGGTGAACGTGGCGTCCGGGTGCAGCCGAACGTCGATCTGTCGCGGGTCGAGCACCTGCAACTGGTCGAGTTCAGCCTGCCGGGAAGCGAGGCGGAACCGTCGTCCGAGTCGAAATGACGCTGACCTTGTGGCAGCGGCTGGACAAGACGGGGCGGAATCTCGCCCCGTTCGCGGTGACGGTCATGCTGGCGCTGGCCGGGATGGTTCCGGTGCCGCTGCCCGGCTATGCGTCGGTGGCACCTTTCCTGACCGCCGTCGCCGTCTATTATTGGGCGATCCACAGGCCCGACCTGATGGGGCCGGGCACCGCCTTCCTGATCGGGTTGCTGCAGGACCTGCTGACCGGCGGACCGCTGGGGGTGAACGCGCTGGTGCTGGTCGTGGTCCATTGGGCGGTGTCCAGCCAGCGGCGCGTGCTGGTGTCCAGCACCTTTGCCCTGATGTGGTTCGGCTTCGGGCTGGTCATGATGGGCGTGGCCTGCATCCAGTGGCTGGCCTTTTCGGCGCTGCTGGCGACGGTGCTGCCGTTCCGGCCGGCGCTGTTCCAGGCGCTGCTGACCATGGCCTTCTTTCCGGCCATCGCCTGGATGCTGATCCGCGTGCACCGCGCGTTTCTTCAGGGATGATGGGCCGGGGTGACGGACAGGGATAGCCGGCAGGGATGATCTGGCAGGGGATGTGAGCCTTTGACTGCGATGGACCGCGACACCGACCGCTACCGCCTGCTGACCCGCCGCGCCGCCGTGCTGGGTGGGTTGAAGCTCGCCGGTCTGTCCGCTCTGGTCGGGCGGCTCTATTACCTGCAGGTGGTGGAATCCGCGCGCTTCACCATGCTGGCAGAGGAAAACCGCATCAGCCTGCGGCTGGTCGCCCCGTCGCGCGGCACCATCGTCGACCGGTTCGGCGCGCCGCTGGCCGTGAACCAGCAGAACTACCGCGTCGTCGTGGTGTCGGAGCGGACGCGCAACATCCAGGACACGCTGGACAAGATTTCCAAGATCGTCCCGCTGACCGACGGCGACCGTCGCCGCGTGATGCGCGAGCTGCACCGCAAGCGCCGCTTCGTGCCGGTCACCGTGCGTGAGAACCTGACCTGGGAACAGGTCGCCACGATCGAGATGAACACGCCGGACCTGCCCGGCGTTGCCATCGAGGTTGGCGAGATCCGCCACTACCCGGAGGCGGAGGCGACCGCCCACATCTTGGGCTATGTCGGTGCCGTGTCGGAGGCGGAGCTGAACGGCGACCCCGTGCTGTCGCTGCCCGGCTTCCGCATCGGCAAGGCCGGGATGGAGAAGTATCACGAGAAGGCGCTGCGGGGCACCGCCGGCACCAGCCAGCTCGAGGTCAACGCGGTCGGGCGCGTCATCCGCGAGCTGTCGCGCGACGAAGGGCAGCCGGGTCGCGAGGTCCAGCTGACCATCGACATCGGTCTGCAGAAATTCGTGCAGCAGCGGCTGGCGCAGGAGGTCAGCGCCTCCTGTGTGGTGATGGACGTGCACACCGGCGGCATCTACGCCCTGTGCTCCCACCCCAGCTACGACCCCAACCAGTTCACCATGGGCATCAGCGCCGAGCTGTGGGAGGAGCTGCTGTCCAACCAGGCGACCCCGCTGAACAACAAGGCGGTGGCCGGGCAATACCCGCCGGGCTCGACCTTCAAGCCGGTGGTGGCCCTGGCGGCGCTGGAGTCCGGATTGATCAGCCGCAACCACTCGGTCTTCTGCCCGGGCCACATGGACCTCGGCGACCACCGCTTCCATTGCTGGAAGAAGGGCGGGCATGGCACGGTGGATGTGGTCGGCGCGCTGCGCCATTCCTGCGACGTCTGGTTCTACGACGTGTCGCGGCGCATCGGCATCGACCGCATCGCCGAGATGGCCAACCGCTTCGACATGGGGCAGCTGACCGGGCTGGACCTGCCGCACGAGCGGCCCGGCCTGATCCCATCCATCGACTGGAAGAAGGGCGCCCTGGGAAAGCCCTGGGCGCAGGGCGAGACGCTGATCGCGGCGATCGGGCAGGGCTACGTGCTGTCCACGCCCATGCAACTCGTCGCCATGACGGCGCGGCTGGCCAACGGCGGCTTCGCGGTGAAGCCCCACCTGACCAAGCAGATCAAGGCGCTGTCGGGCGAGCAGACGAGCTGGCCGCCGATCGGGGTGAAGAAGGAAAATCTCGACCTCGTCCTGCGCGGCCTCTACGAGGTGACGAACGCGCCGAACGGCACCGCCTACAAGTCGCGCATCACCGAACCCGGCTATGAGATGGCCGGCAAGACCGGCTCCGCCCAGGTCCGCCGGATCACCATGGCGGAGCGCAGCACCGGGGTGAAGAAGAACGAGGATCTGCCCTGGCGGGAGCGCGACCACGCGCTGTTCATCTCCTACGCGCCGGTCAGTTCCCCGCGCTACGCTTGCGCGGTGTTCGTGGAGCATGGCGGCGGCGGGTCCACCGCGGCGGCGCCGATCGCGCGCGACATCCTGCTGGAGTGCCAGAAGCGCGATCCGGGCCGCGCCGCCGTGGCGGAAAGCGCCCCGCCGCCCCCGCCGCCGGGCGGCACCCGGGGCTAGGGGCTTTGGAGACGCGCGGCTGATCAGGCCGCGCGCACCTCGGATAGGAACTGATCCACCTCGCGCTTCAGGCTCGATGCGCGTTCTGCCAGTTGGTCGGCCGCGTCCTTCACGCTGTGCGTGGCGGCGCTGGTTTCCGACTCCGCCTGCTGGATGCCGGCGACGTTGCTGGACACTTCCGCGGTGCCGTTGGCGGCCTGCTGGGCGTTGCGGCTGATCTCGCCGGTTGCCGCGCTCTGCTGCTCGACGGAAGCGGCCATCTCCGCGGTGGAGCGGTCGATGTCCTCGACCTGGGTGATGATGGCGCGCATGGCGTCCACCGTCCGGTCGGAGGCGTTCTTCACCGCGGCGATCTGGTTGCCGATCTGCTCGGTCATCGCGTGGGTCTGGTTGGCGAGATTCTTCACTTCGCTCGCCACCACCGCGAAGCCCTTGCCGGCCTCTCCGGCGCGGGCGGCCTCGATGGTCGCGTTCAGCGCCAGCAAATTGGTCTGGGCGGCGACGGCGTTGATGGAAGCGACGATCTGGTCGACCTGCTCGATGGCGGCGGACAGGGAATCGAGCTGGGCCTGGGCCAGATTGGCCCCCTCTGCCGCGGCCTTGGAGCGGGCGGCGGCGCGGGTCACGCGCTCGGCCAGTTCATGGATGGAGGCGGACATCTCTTCCGACGCCGCGGCGACAGTCTGCACGTTGGCGCTGGCCTCCTCCGACGCGCCGGCCACGGCGTTGCATTGGGCGCCGACCTCCTCGACCGCGGAGGCGAGCTGCGCGGCCGTGGCCTGAAGCTCCGTCGCGGCACCGCCGACGTCGTTGACGATGACGCCCACCTGCGATTCGAAGCGGCCGGCCAGCGCGAGCATCGACGCGCGCTTCTCCGCCTGGGACCGGGCCTCCGCCTCCTTGGCCTCGCGCTCCATCGCGCGGCTGTGGAGGAGGTTGCGCTTGAACACGTCCGCGGTGGCGGCGATCGCGCCGACTTCATCCTTGCGGTCGGTGCCGTACACCTCGGTGTCCAGCTTGCCGTCGGCCAGCCCGCGCAGGCAGGCGACGATGGCGGTCACCGGGCGGACGATGCCGAACTGCGACATGAGCCAGCCCAGCAGCAGCCCGACGAGAATGCCGACCGCGGCCGCCGCGATGAGCTGGACGGCCCGCCGCTCCGCCAGTCGGGAGGCGTCGTCGGACAGCCGTGCCGCCTTGTCGTCGGTGTAGGCGGTGTACTTGACGCTCAGATCCTGGAGCTTCCGCGCGGCGACGGCGCTGTTCTCGACCGAAGAGAGAATGTCCTTATGGAATCCGACGGCGCCCTTCGCGTTGATCTGACGGGCGACGGCCAGAGTCTGTTCCAATTGGGTCTTGTAGAGCGACAACGCCGTTTCGAAGTCTGCCAGCAAGCGCTTCTGCTCGGGGTCGGCGGTTTCCTTGACCCTCGTGAGGTTCGTGGACAGCGTTTCGCGGCTCGTCGTGATGGAGGGCAGGACCTCCGGCAGGTCGCCTGGGTTGGCGGCAAGGCGGTATTCGTCGCGGAGCAGTTCAGCCACCAAGCGATTCAGCCGCGCGCCGACCCTCATGTCATCGCCGGAAGCCTTGATCTCGTCGGTGGCGCGGCTCAGCGCGTCCAATCCGGAGACCGACGTCGCCGTGATGCCCGCGCAGATGGCTCCCAGCAAGATGATGATGGACAAGATTTTCGTGGATATCTTGAGGTTGCTTAGAAGCATGGCGGTTCTCTCTTTTTTGACATGGCGGATTGGATGCGCCATGGCAGGTATCGAACGGAGACGCTCGACTGCATACAGAGGTGTGTAAGTCTCTTACCTATTTTATATCTAAACATTTATTGTCTGAATGTGACATGCGGTTTTGCGCCGCGATATCGTTCAGGAACCGATGGCCCGCCGGCTTGTTTTTTGACGGATTAAAATCTGGGTGGGCAGAAATGGCTGGCGGACTGACCAATTGGCTGGTCGATGTGATGCACACGATGAATTACGTGGGCATCTTCCTGCTGCTGGTCCTGGCGCGGGTCATCCCGCCGGTTCCCGCGGAATCGGTCATTCCATTGGCCGGCATCGCGGCGGCGCAGGGCGAGTACAATCTGTTCGGCGTTGCCTTGGCCGGTGGGTTGGGCTCGCTGGCCGGGCAGCTGGTCTGGTTTCTGCCCAGCCGGCTGATGGGCCGCGACCGGCTGGAAGCCTTTCTAAAACGCTACGGCCACTGGCTGACGATCCACCCCAGGAAGGTCCGACGAAGCACGGAGTGGTTTGGAAAGCATGGCGGGATCGCCGTCTTCCTGACCCAGCCGGTGCCGGGGGTGCGGACGCTGATCTCGATCCCGGCGGGGGCCTGCCGGATGTCGATCCCGCTCTACTGCCTCTATTCCGGGGTCGGGTCGATCCTGTGGACCCTGCTGCTCGCCTGGACCGGCTACATGCTGTCCCGCTGGCCCTTCGCGCACAGTCTGGTGGGCTATTTCACCGTGGGGCTGCTGGTGGTGCTGGTCGGGCTGTACCTGTACCGGCTGGTCAGCCATTTCCACGGCATCCGCCGCGCCCAGAAGTCGTCGCGTGGGCCGGACGGCGACCCGCCGGTGGCGGGGGCCCCGCTCAGCCCTTAAGAGATTACCCCATGGCCCAGCCGGCCATGCCGGTGAAGGCCATGCCGAGCGCCCAGAGGCCGAAGGCCGCCAGTGCCACCCCCGTGCAATGGTTCAGCCGGGTCAGCCCGCGGTCGGAGATGCGGTGGCGCACGGCGGCGACGCCCATGGACAGGGTGAACCACCACAAGGATGCGCCGATGAAGACGCCGGCCACCAGCGTGGAGGCGTCCACCCGACCCAGATTGCCACCCAGACCGAAGCCGGCGAAGATGGCGATGAAGGCCATGATCGTCGCCGGGTTGGTCAGGGTCAGCGACAGACCGGTCATGAAGCCGCCGAGGAAGGACGGGGTGTCGGGCGCGCTGGCGGCCTCGCGCTCCTCGTCCTCCGGCTTCTGGCGGAAGGTGCGGATGGCGACGACGATCAGGAAGATGCCGCCGACGAGCTGGAAGGCGATCTCATGCCCTTGAAGGAAATCCAGCGCGGCGGACACGCCGAAGGCGGCGATGGCGCCGTAGATGGTGTCGGCCACGGCCGCGCCGAAGCCGGTGAAGAATCCCATCAGCGGCCCGTGCTGCAGCGTGCGGCGGATGCAGAGCAGCCCGATGGGACCGACGGGGGCGGCGATGGCGATTCCTAGGATGAGGCCCTGCAGCAGCACCACCAGACCATGCACGCCGATCACCTCGTCCAATCTGCGATTCCCTCCTCCGGGCCCCTCCTCCGGGCAATGGCGGGCGTGATAGCGGGCCACCGCCTTTCCGTCAACCGGCGTCGCGGGAGGAGGTCCCACACGGGCCGTGGCCTGCGGCGGAATTCCCCACGCCATGCGCCCCCTGTCACCGGGCGGGAGGAGCGGTTATCCTGGCCGCCACGACCCGGCAAGCGGGCAAACCGGAACGGGGAAGCGAACGATGACGATGACGCGCATTCTGACCATCCTGGCCCTGTCGCTGACGGCGGCGACCGTTCCCGCCGCGGGTTCCGCCCTGGCGGCGGACGAGTTCATGCCGGCGGTGGTGTTCGACCAGGGCGGCAAGTTCGACAAGTCCTTCAACGAGGCGGCCTACAACGGGGCGGAGCGCTTCAAGAAGGAGACCGGCATCGTCTACCGCGAGTTCGAGGTCACCAGCGAGAGCCAGCGCGAGCAGGCGCTGCGGAACATGGCGCGGCGCGGCGCCACCGTCATCACGGCGGTCGGCTTCTCCCAGTCCGCCGCCGTGGACAAGGTGTCGCGGGAGTATCCCAACACGAAATTCTGCCTGATTGACGACAAGCTGGACCTGCCCAACGTCCAGTCGGTGACCTTCAAGGAGCATGAGGGCTCCTTCCTCGTCGGCATGTTGGCGGCGCTGGCCTCGCAGAGCGGCAAGGTCGGCTTCATCGGGGGCATGGACATCCCGCTGATCCGCAACTTCCTGACCGGCTACGAGCAGGGCGTGAAACATGTGAAGGCGGACGGGGAGGTCTTTACCAACATGACCGGCACCACCCCCGCCGCCTGGAACGACCCCACCCGCGGGGCGGAGCTGGCCAAGAGCCAGTTCGGACGCGGCGCCGACGTGGTCTTCGCGGCGGCCGGGGCGACCGGGCTGGGTGTGCTCCAGGCCGCGGCGGACGCGGGGAAGCTGGGCGTCGGGGTCGACAGCAACCAGAACTGGATCCACCCGGGCAAGATCCTGACCTCGATGGTCAAGCGGGTGGACGTGACCGTCTACGATTGCATGAAGTCGGCCAAGGACGGCAGCTGGACGGCGGGCCACCGCGTCGTCGGGCTGAAGGAGGAGGGCGTCGGCTACGCGCTCGACGAGAACAACCGCAAGCTCGTCACGGCGGAGATGGAAAAGGCCATCGAGGACGCCAAGCGCAAGATCATCGCGGGCGAGCTGGCGGTGACGCCGTATCAGCCGTGAGCTGAGCTTCTGTGTCGCCGAGCATTGCCCCCTCCCTGACCCTCCCCCGCTGACGCAGGGGAGGGGATTAAGCTCCCTCTCCTGCGAAGCGGGGGAGGGAGGGGCCCGCGGCGAAGCCGTGGGAAGGGTGGGGGCACGGACCTTCCAATTTTGAAAGTCCCCATGCCCCAACACCCTCCCGCCCTGGAAACCCGCGGCGTCGACAAGTGGTTCGGCGCCAACCACGCCAACCGCGACGTGTCGCTGGCCGTGCCGAAGGGCACCATCCACGGCGTGATCGGTGAGAACGGCGCCGGCAAGTCGACGATCATGAGCATCGTCTACGGCTATCTGCCCGCCGACGGCGGGACGATCCTGGTGGATGGCCGCCCGGTGGCGGTGCGCAGCCCGCGCGACGCCCTGGCCGCCGGGATCGGCATGGTCCACCAGCATTTCATGCTCGTCGATCCCTTCACGGTGCTGGAGAACGTGCTGCTCGGCGCGGAGGGCGGCGTCACCCTGGCCGCCGGGATGGCGCGGGCGCGGGCGGAGCTGACCCGGCTCGCCCGCGACTACGGTCTGGAGGTGGACCTCGACCGCCCGGTCGGCGAACTGCCGGTGGGGGCGCAGCAGCGGGTGGAGATCCTGAAGGCGCTCTACCGCGGCGCCGACATCCTGATCCTCGACGAGCCCACGGGCGTCCTCACCCCGCAGGAGACCGACCACCTCTTCCGCATCCTCCGCGCGCTGCGCGAGCAGGGGAAGACGGTCGTCATCATCACCCACAAGCTGCGCGAGATCATGGAGCTGACCGACAACGTGACGGTCATGCGCCGCGGGCAGGTGGTGGCGAACGTCGCCACCGCCCGGACCAGCCGCGAGGAACTGGCCGAGCTGATGGTCGGGCGCAAGGTGCTGCTGCGGGTGGAGAAGGCACCGGCCACGCCCGGCCCGGCGGTGCTGGAGGTCTCCGGCCTGCGCGTGCGCGACGGCGCCGGGGTGGAGCGGGTGAAGGGCGTCGGCCTGACCGTGCGCGCCGGGGAGATCGTCGGCATCGCCGGCGTGTCGGGCAACGGCCAGTCCGAACTGCTGGAGGCGCTGGCCGGCATGCGCCCGCCGGCGGGGGGCTCCGTCCGCCTGCGCGGGGAGGAACTGGCGAACCAGCTTGACCGTTTCACCGCGCGGGGGCTGCGCGCGCTCGGGGTCGGCCATGTGCCGGAGGATCGGCAGCGCGTTGGCCTCGTAACGAGCTTCGAGGCGCAGGAATGCGCGATTCTTGGCCATCAGGGCGATCCGGCCTTCAACGGGCGGCTCCTGATGGACCGCCGCGCTTTGTTCGACCGCTGTGCGGCGGAGATGGACGCCTACGACGTGCGCCCGCGCGACCCGCGCCTGCCCGCCGCCAACTTCTCCGGCGGCAACCAGCAGAAGATCGTGCTGGCCCGCGAGATGGAGCGGAATCCCGACCTGCTGCTGGTCGGCCAGCCCACCCGCGGCGTGGACATCGGCGCCATCGAGTTCATCCATCGCCGTCTGGTGGCGCTGCGCGACCAAGGCAAGGCGATTCTGCTGGTGTCGGTGGAACTGGACGAGATCCGCGCCCTGGCCGACCGCATCCTGGTCATGTTCGACGGCCGTCTGGTCGGCGAGGTCGCCCCGGACGAGGCGGACGAGCGGCGTCTCGGCCTGATGATGGCCGGGGTGGCGGAGGCAGCGTAAGGTTGACCCCGAACGCTCCCGCTTGCGCTGGTCCCGTGCGCGGGGCACTTTCCAGTGGGCAGGGACGTTCGAGCCGTCCGGCTTGTGAACGGGCGTGACCACGGATGGAGCCGGGATGGCGCAGGACGCGGCGCAAGGGGTGACGGGCCGGGGCTTCGGCCGGCCGGGCGAGGTGCCCGGCTGGGTCGGCTACGCGCTTCTGCCGCTGCTGAACCTGCTGGCCGCCCTCGTCCTGTCCGGGCTGGTCATCCTGGTGATCGGCGAGAACCCGCTGGACGTGCTGGCGCTGCTGGTGACCGAGGCGGTCGGTTATCCCGAGGCGATCGGCTACACCCTCTACTACACGACCAGCTACATCTTCACCGGGCTGGCGGTCGCCATCGCCTTCCATTGCGGGCTGTTCAACATCGGCGGGGAAGGGCAGGCCTATCTCGGCGGGCTGGGGGCCGGGCTGGTCGGGCTGGCGCTGACCGGCTGGCCCTGGCCGGTGGCGGCGCTGGGGGCGGTGGCCCTGTCGGCGCTGTTCGGGGCGGCCTGGGCGGCGGTTCCCGGCTGGCTCCAGGCAAAGCGCGGCAGCCACATCGTCATCACGACGATCATGTTCAACTTCATCGCCGCCGCGATCATGACCTACCTGCTGGTCGACGTGCTGATCCGCCCCGGATCGCAGTCGCCGGAAACGCGGGAGTTCGATCCCGGCGTCTGGCTGCCGACCATGGACCGGGCGCTCGGCTGGATCGGCGTCGCCATCCCGGCCTCGCCGTTGAACCTGTCCTTCCTGTGGGCGCTGGCCTGCTGCACGCTGTTTTACCTGTTCCTGTGGCGGACTCGCTGGGGCTACGAGATCCGCACGGTCGGGCGGAACGAGCGGGCGGCGGTCTATGCCGGCATCTCCCCGGCGCGGAACATCATCCTCGCCATGGCGATCTCCGGGGCGCTTGCCGGCTTCGTCGGGGTGAACGAGATCATGGGGGTGCAGCACCGCATCCTGCTGAACTTCACTGGCGGGGTGGGCTTCGTCGGCATCGCCGTGGCGTTGATGGGGCGCAACCATCCGGTGGGGATCATCCTGGCGGCGCTGCTGTTCGGCGTTCTGGTGCAGGGGGGCGGGCAGGTGTCCTTCGAATACCCCACCGTGAACCGGGAGCTGGTGATGGTCATCCAGGGACTCGTCATCCTGTTCGCCGGGGCGCTGGAGAACCTGTTCAAGCCGCGGGTCGAGGCGCTGTTCCGCCGTCGTAGCGAGGGGCGCGGCGGGGGCCATGACGGGGGAACAGCGCATGGATGACGCCCTGCTCGTCGTCCTGCTGCTGGCCGACGCCACCATCCGCGTGGCGACTCCGCTGGTGCTGGCGGCCTTCGCGGCGCTCTACAGCGAGCGGGCCGGGGTGGTGGACATCGGGCTGGAGGGCAAGATGCTGGCCGGCGCCTTCTTCGCCGCTGCCGTCGCGTCGTCCACCGGAAACCCCTGGTTGGGGCTGGGCGCCGCCGTCGCGGCCTCGGTGGCGCTGGCGCTGGTCCACGGCTTCGCCTGCATCACCCACAAGGGCAACCAGGTGGTGTCGGGCATGGCGATCAACATCCTGGTCGCCGGGCTGGCGCCGACACTGGCCTACGCCTGGTTCCGCCAGGGCGGCCAGACCCCGCTGCTGCCGGGGGAGGCGCGGCTGCCGCAGGTCCGTCTGCCGGGGGTGGAGGCGCTGTCTGCCATCCCGGTCCTCGGCCCCGTCTACCGGGAACTGATCGACGACGCCAACGTGCTGATCTGGCTGACCGTTCTTCTGGTGGTGGCGACCCACTGGGTGTTCACCCGCTCGCGCTTCGGGCTGCGGCTGCGCGCGGTGGGGGAGAACCCGTCGGCGGTGGACACGGCGGGCCTGTCGGTCACGCGGCTGCGCTATCAGGCGGTGATCATCACCGGGGTGCTGACGGGGATCGCCGGCGCCTATCTGTCCACCGCCCACGGCGCCGGCTTCGTGCGCGACATGACGGCGGGCAAGGGCTATCTGGCGCTGGCCGCGCTGATCTTCGGGAAATGGCGGCCCTGGCCGACGCTGTTCGCCTGCCTGCTGTTCGCCTTCACCGACGCGGTGCAGGTCCGCCTGCAGGGCGTGCCGCTGCCGGTGGTGGGGGTGATCCCGGTGCAGTTCATCCAGATGCTGCCCTATGTGCTGACCGTGCTCCTGCTCGCCGGTTTCGTCGGCAGGGCGGTGGCGCCCAGGGCCAGCGGCGTCCCCTACGTGAAGGAACGGTGATGAGCGACCCGCAGGATTCCCTGATCGCCGACTCCCTGATTGCTGCTGCCCGCGACGCGATGGCGCAGGCCTACGCGCCCTATTCTCATTTTTCGGTCGGTGCGGCCATTTTGGGCGAATCCGGGCGCATCCACGCCGGAGCGAATGTGGAGAACGCGGCCTATCCGCAGGGTCAGTGCGCCGAGGCCTCGGCCATCGGGGCGATGATCCTGGCCGGGGACCGCAGCGTTCGGGCGATCGTCGTGATGGGCGGCCAGACCGGCGACGGCCGGCTGTGCACGCCCTGCGGCGGCTGCCGCCAGCGGCTGCGCGAGTTCGCCAAACCCGACACGCCGATTCATGTCTGTGGACCGGAAGGGCTTCGGCAAACGTTTCGGTTGGACGAGTTGCTGCCGCACTCCTTCGGCCCTGACAATCTCGGCTTCTGAGGGGAACTGACCGCCATGACCGCCGCACGCGCCGCCGCGGAAATCCTGCACCGGGTCCCCGGCTTCCGCCCGCGGGTGGGGATCGTGCTCGGCTCCGGCCTGGGCGGGGTCGCCGACCGGATCGAGGGGGCGACCGTCATGCCCTACGGTGACCTGCCCGGCTTCCCGCTGCCCAGCGTGGAGGGACACATGGGTCGGTTGGTGCTGGGCCATCTCGGCGGCCAGCCCGTCGCCTGCATGCAGGGGCGCGTCCACGCCTATGAGGGCAACGGCTTCGATGCGCTGAAGACGGCGGTCCGCGCGCTGAAGCTGGCCGGCTGCGACACGCTGGTGCTGACCTGCGCCGCCGGCTCGCTGCGGGTGGAGGTCGGGCCGGGGCGGCTGATGGCGATTTCCGACCACATCAACATGCTGGGCGCCAACCCGCTGACCGGCCCCAACGAGGACAGCTTCGGCCCGCGCTTCCCCAGCATGACCGACGCCTGGGACCCCGCCCTGCGCGCGCTGATGCGGCGCCGGGCGCTGGAGCTGAACATCGATCTGGTCGAGGGCGTGTACGCCGCCTATCCCGGCCCCTCCTTCGAGACGCCGGCCGAGGTCCGGATGTTGAAGGTGCTGGGGGCGGACGCGGTCGGCATGTCCACGGTGCCCGAATGCATCGTCGCGCGGCATTGCGGCCTGCGGGTCGTGGGCTGCGCGGTCATCACCAACCTGGGGGTGGGACTCGGCGACGGGCCGGTGGACCATGACCAGACCCTGCGCGCCGCCTCGGCCGCCGCCTCCGACCTGGAGCGGCTGCTGACCGGCTTTCTCGACGGGCTGAACATAGACGAAGGACGCCGGTCATGAAACTTCCCGCCGATCTGCAACGGGCGCTCGACACCGCGACCGCCGTCAAGGCCGACGCCAAGGGGGCCGGCCGGGCCATCGGCCTGCTCGACCTGACCAGCCTGAACGACGACGATACCGACCAGACGGTGGAGGCGCTGTGCAAGCGCGCCGTCACCCCCGCCGGCAAGGTCGCCGCGGTGTGCGTCTGGCCGCGCTTCGTCAAGACCGCGCGCAAGGCGCTGAAGGGCAGCGGCGTAAAGATCGCCACCGTCGTCAACTTCCCCTCGGGCGAGGCCGACGCGGCGACGGTGGCGGCGGAGACCAAGGCGGCTATCAAGGACGGCGCGAACGAGATCGACGTGGTGCTGCCCTACCGCGCCTTCATCGACGGCGCCCGCACCCAGCCGATGAACGTGATCCGCGCCTGCCGCGAGGCCTGCGGGACCGACGTGACGATGAAGGTGATCCTGGAGTCCGGCTGCTTCCCCGATCCGGAGCTGCTGGCCTGGGCCGCCCGCGACTCCATCGCCGCCGGGGCGGATTTCCTGAAGACCTCCACCGGCAAGGTGCAGCCGGCCGCGACGCTGGAGGCGGCTGCGCTGCTGCTGCACGTCATCCACGAGTCGGGCAAGCCGGTGGGCTTCAAGGCGGCGGGCGGCATCCGCGACGCCGATGGGGCGGCGGCCTTCCTGGCGCTCGCCACCGCGATCCAGGGCAAGGGCTGGGCCAAGCCGGACACCTTCCGCTTCGGCGCGTCGGCGCTGCTGGACTCGCTGCTCGCCACCGCCGGCCATGGCGGCGGCAAGGGTGAGGGAAAGGGCGAGGGCAAGGACAAGGACGCCAAAGACGGCAAGGGTGACGGCAAGGGCGGTGGGGCGGTTGCCCAGCCGGCCACCGCCGGCTATTGATCCGCGCGACAGACCAGACCACGAAACGGACGCACGGATGCTTCCCCAGGAACTGATTCGCAAGAAGCGCGACGGCGCACGCCTGGACGCGGCGGAGATCGGCGCCTTCGTGCGCGGCATCACCGACGGCTCCGTCACCGAAGGGCAGGCGGCGGCCTTCGCCATGGCCGTCTTCTTCCGCGGCATGACGCTGGAGGAGCGGGTGGCCCTGACGCTGGCCATGCGGGATTCCGGCACGGTGATGCGCTGGGACCATCTCGACCTGCCCGGTCCGGTGGTCGACAAGCATTCGACCGGCGGCGTCGGCGACAAGGTCAGCCTGATCCTCGCCCCGGCGCTGGCCGCCTGTGGCGGCTTCGTGCCGATGGTGTCGGGGCGCGGGCTGGGCCACACCGGCGGCACGCTCGACAAGTTCGAGAGCATCCCCGGCTACCGCGCCAAGCCCGACCGGGCGACGCTGGAGCGGGTGGTGAAGGAGGTCGGCTGCGCGGTGATCGGCGCCACCGACGATATCGCCCCCGCCGACCGCCGCCTCTACGCCATCCGCGACGTGACGGCGACGGTGGAGACCATCGACCTGCTGACCTCCTCGATCCTGTCGAAGAAGCTGGCGGCGGGTCTGGACGCGCTGGTGATGGACGTGAAGTTCGGCTCCGGCGCCTTCCTGCCCGACATCGCCAAGGCGCGGGAACTGGCCGACAGCCTCGTCACCGTGGCCGAGGGCGCCGGGCTGCCCACCGTCGCGCTGCTGACCGACATGAACGAGGTGCTGGGCCTGACCGCCGGCAACGCGTTGGAGATGCGGGAGTGCATCGACATCCTGCGCGGCGGCAAGCCCGACTCCCGGCTCTACGAGGTTACCGCGGCCCAGGCCGCCGAACTGCTGGTTCTGGCCGGGCTGGTCCCCGACGCGGCCGAAGGGCGCACCCGCTTCGACGAGGCGATGGCGAGCGGGCAGGCCGCCGAGCGCTTCGCCCGGATGGTCCACGCGCTGGGCGGCCCGGCGGACCTGCTGGACGCGCCGGACCGCTATCTGGACGCCGCCCCCGTCGTCCAGCCGGTCTTCGCCGAGCGGGCGGGCGTGGTGGCGGCCATCGACGTGCGGGCGGTCGGCATCGCCGTGGTGGCCCTGGGCGGTGGGCGGACCAAGACGACCGATCCCATCGATTTCGCGGTCGGGCTGGCGGACCTTGCCGGGCTGGGCGCTTCGGTGGGGCCGGCGGAGCGCCCGCTCGCCGTGGTCCACGCCCGCAACGCGGCGCAGGCGGAGGACGCGGCGGCGCTGCTCCGCCGCGCTTTCACCGTGGCCGACAGCGCTCCGCCGGCCGGGCCGCTGATCGCCGACCGCATTCGGCTTTAAAGGCCGGCGTCAGGCGGCGCGGCGCTCGTCCTCGGACCGCCGCGCCCGCGCCGACCCGACCAGCGCCTCCGCGGCGAGGCGGCCCGAGATGACACAGGCCTCTACCCCCGGGCCGGGAAAGACCCCGCCGCCGGCCAGCAGCAGGCCGGGCACCGGCGATTTGGCGGGAAGCGCCGGATCGGTGCCGTAGATCGCCCCCTCCGTCGTGTGGACGTAGCGGGCGAAGGTGGCGGCGCTGGCGTCCTGCCGGTGCAGGATATGGCGCTCCAGATCCGGGATCATCGTGGCGGCCGCGGCGATCATCGCGTCGCCCTCCAGCGTCTTCCGCGCGCGGTAGTCGGGGGCGGAGCGGTCCCAGGTGCCGCCCGCCGGGTCGAGCCGCATCAGCGTCAGCGAGGCGCAGCCCGGCGGCGCCAGGGCGGCGTCATGAGCGGAGGGCAGGGCCAGCGCCATCCCGGCATCCTTCAGAAAGGTCATGGCCGGCAGGTCGGGACGGATGTCCAGCGCCAGCGTGACCAGGAAGGCGGAGGTCGAGGGGCGCAGCGCGCAATATTGGTCCGCGCTCCCGGCGGGCAGATGCACCTCCCCCACCAACTCCAGCAGGGTCCGCCGGGCGTCGGCGTTGGAAATCACCGCGGCGGCGGCGATGCGCTCCCCGTCCATGGTTTCGACCCCCGCGGCCCGGCCGTCCTCGACCAGGATGCGGCGGACGGGGGTGCGCAGCCGCACCTCGCCGCCTTTGGCGCGGATCGCCTCGACCAGCGCATCGGCCAGCCGCTGCGATCCACCCTCCGGATAGGCGCCGCCGTTGAAGACATAGCCGAAGATCGGCGCCATCTGGGTGGCGCCCAGCCGCTCCGGCCGATCCGACAGGTAGCCGGTCAGGCTGGACAACAAGGCGCGGGCTCCGGCGTTGGGCACATAATGCTCCAGCATCTCCAGAAAGCTGCGGTCCTGCCAACGGAAGGCCTGTGGGCACTCCAGCGGATAGGCGCGCATCGCCGCGACGTCGCGCGGGATGTGGGGGAGGCCGGTCTCGGCGCAGCCGCGGTAGAGGTCGCGGTAAACCCCGCGCATCTCCTCCAGGAAGGCGGCGGCCCCGGCGGCGCTGCCGGGATGCTCCCGCGCGATCAGGGCGGCCAGCGCCGCGGCGTCGTTGGGCAGCGGCTCAAGGACACCGCTTCGGACGATGCCGCGGCTCACCGGCTGCCAACGCACCCGCTCCGCCACGCCGACCGTGCGCAGCAGATGCCCGACCGGACCGTCCGCACGGGTGCCGCTGACGTCGTGCACGCCGGCGTCGAAGATGAAGCGGCCCGTCGTCCCGTCGCGCAGCCGGACCTTGCGGTCCCAGGAGGAGCAATAGCCGCCAGGGCGGTCGTGCGCCTCCAGAACGGTGACGCGAACCCCGGCCTCCGCCAGCAGGGCCGCCGCGGTCAGCCCGCCGATGCCGGCGCCGACAACGACGACACCATTCTTTTGTCCGAGGACGGCGGGCGCGGGCCAGGGGTGAGGCTCCCGCTCGGCCAGCCGGCGGGCGACGGCCCGGTTGACCAGCCAGTCCGGCAATCGGCGGCTCCCCAGCAGGCCGGCCAGCGTGGCGAGGGCGGAGGTGAAGACGCCGACCTCCGCCGCGACGGCGAAGCCGGCGGCGCCGGCCAGGAAGACCACGCCCCACAGCGCGGTGACCGCCTTGTTGACGGCGACGAACTGCGGCAGGTGCCACAGACCGGGCGGTGTCGTCTCGCGGGCATAGGGCAGGGTGAAGGGACGGCCCAGCGCGAGCGAGGCGAAAGCCATGCCGGCCAGGGCGAGATGGATGACCAGACCCATGTGCTCCAGCGGCCCGGTGAGCAGCAGCGCGGCGAAGAAAGCGACCGCCACCAGTTCCGGCGCCTTCAGCGAACCCCGCCGCCGGTCATGGGCGCAGAGCGTCAGGCTGAGCAGCAGGGCCGCCAGCGCGGACGCCGGATGGCCCGCCGGCTGGAGGACGCCGAAGGCGATCCAGGGCGAGACGCCGACGAGGATGCGGATCGATTGGAGCATAGGCTTTGACGGGAGCATGGCGGACCCTTGCGGTGGTGACGCCCGCCAGACTGTCCAACGCATCGGCCGGGGCCAGCGCCGATCCGCGAAAGGCCGGCTTCGCTTCGCCAAACGCCCGAACGTCGATTCACGAAGCGTGAAACGCCGGCGTCCCGCGGGCGCAACTGCGCGGGCCAGACCTGCGGTTGCGGCATTGGGCAGGGTTCAGGTTGCTCATATACTGTGCAAACATGACCCAAGCCGCCGCTCTTCCCGCTGCCACCGCCAGCGACGACACCCGCCGCGCCATCGGCTGCTTCCTGCTGGCCATCTTCCTGTTCGCGGGCATGGACACGCTCATCAAATATCTGAGCGGCGGCTATCCGGTGGCGCAGCTCATGTTCGCGCGGTCGGTGGTGGCGGTGGTGCTGGTCGGCGGCATCTCGGTGGCGCGCGGCGGCTGGGGCGGGATGCGCACGCGGCGCCCGATCGCCCACGTCTTCCGTTCGCTGGCCGGGTTGCTGTCGATGGGCTGCTTCTTCTACGCCTTCAAGCACCTGCCGCTGGCCGAGGTCTATGTGCTGAGCTTCGCCGGGCCGCTGTTCATTACGGCGCTGTCCATGCCGCTGCTTGGCGAGCCGGTGGGATGGCGGCGCTGGGCGGCGGTGCTGGTCGGGTTCGGCGGCGTGGTGGTGATGGCACGCCCGGAGGCCGACGCGCCGCTTCTGCCGATCCTCGTCGGTGTGGCCGCGGCCTTCTTCTACGCGCTGGCGATGATCGCGGTGCGCGGCCTGTCGCGGACGGAGAGCAACACGGCCATCGTCGTCTATCTGCTGCTGACCACCACGGTGGTGAGCGGCGTGGCGGCGATCCCCGACTGGGTGCAGCCGGGCGGGTTCGACCTCGGGCTGATGCTTCTGGTCGGCACGCTGGGCGGCGCGGCGCAGGTGCTGATGACCCAGGCCTTCCGCCTGGGCCGCGCCGCGGTGGTGGCGCCCTTCGAGTATACGGGGATGATCTGGGCGACCCTGCTCGGCTTCCTGGTCTTCGGCGACGTGCCGACCCCCACCGTGTTGGCCGGGGCGGGGATCATCATCGCCAGCGGGCTCTATATCCTGTATCGGGAAACGCTGCGCCGCGGCGGCTGACGGGTCAGGCGGCGGCGGGAAGCGCCACCCCGCCGTCGATGACGAGCGGGGAGTCCGTCAAGGCGATGATCCGGCTGCGCTCCAGCACGCGCCGGATTCGCGGCGGGTGATTCTCGAAGGCAATGGCGCCGCCGCGGTCGAGCACCGCGTTGCGGAGCGCCAGCAGAATGCCGATGCCGCAGGAATCGAGGAACTCCACCCGTCCCAGATCGACGCGCAGGGTCAGGGCCTGCGCGTCCGCGGCGCGGCGGAGCAGGGGCGTCAGGCCGGGCAGGGCTGCGTGGTCGATCCGCCCCGACAGGACAGCGCGCAGCCCGCATCCGCCCTGCGCCGTGGCGAAGGGGTGCAGGACGACGGTGCTGTGCGACGGGGTGGCCCGCATGCTTCGTGACGACTTTCCGGTTGGGGCGACGGTCCAGCGCGGGCCGGGAGCGGCGGAAGGAACCACGGGAAGCGCGACTCCCCGGTGTCTGTTGCGTTGCGAAATTGTGAAAAGGCGCCGGGCCGCCGCTTGACAGCCGCGCGCCGGGCTCACACTGTGCACACGAACGGCTGGGGTGCCTGCCGCAAGGCGGGCTGAGACCACACCCATCGAACCTGATCTGGGTCATGCCAGCGAAGGGAGCCAAGCGTTCGAGGCTGTGCCGCCGCTACACCCCTGGCCTCCTCGTCCTCGCGCGGTTCTTCGCCGGGCAGGAGGAGACACATCCATGCGGCGCTTCCTTTCCATCCTCTCGGCAACGGCTTTTACGGCGGCCTTTTCGGCGTCCCTCCTGTCCGGTGCGGCGCTGGCGGGCGAGGCCTCGGTCCCCGTGCTGGTGCCGCTGACCGGCTTCCTGTCGCTGGAGGGGACGAGCCAGCGCAACGGCGCCGTCCTGGCGCTGAAGGACGCGCCCGCGGGTGTGGCGGTGCGGTCGGAGGTGATCGACACCGGCACCTCGCCGGAGGCCGCGGTCACGGCGCTGGAGCGGGCGGCGGGCGGCAAGGTCACCGCGGTGGCGGCCAGCATGCTGGGCACGCAGATGCTGGCGATGCTGCCGCTGGCCCAGGATTACGGCATCCCGCTGATCACCGTGTCGGGCACGGCGAGCATCACCGAGCAGGGCAACCCCTGGGTCTTCCGCTTCTTTCCCGGCGACGCCGTGACCAAGGAGGCCCACGCCCGCTACGTGACGGAGGAGTTGGGCAAGAAGCGCCCGGCGGTAATCTACCAGACGACGGCCTACGGGCAGAGCGGCAAGGCCCATCTGGAGCAGGCCTTCAAAAAGCTCGGCGTCGAGCCGGTGTTCGAGGAGGGGGTGGACCCCGCCGCCAAGGATCTGCTGCCGGTCCTGACCAAGGCGCTGGCCGCCAAGCCCGACGTGCTGGTGCTGCATCTGCATTCCGGCCCGACCGCCCTGTTCATCCGGCAGGCGGCGGCCAACGGGGTGGCGGTGCCGATCGTCGCCGGCTCCGCCATGCACCAGCCGAGCACGGCGGCGCTTCTGGAGCCGGCCGAGCTGAAGGGCGTCTGCGCCGAGACGGCGGCCTCGCCGGTCTCCGGCGGCAGCCCGGAGGTGGAGGCCTTCACCGCCGCCTACCGCGCCGCCTTCAACGCGGAGCCGGATGCCTTCGCGCTCGGCCAGTATGACGGCATCCGCATGGTGCTTGCGGCGGTGCAGGGCGGTGCGGACAGCGCGGAAGCGGTGCGGAAGGCCCTGTCCATCGGGACCCACCGGGGCCTCGCCATGACCTACAAGTCGGACGGCAAGGGCAACATGGCGCATTCCGCCGTGATCGTCTGCTACGACGGTGCCTCGCGTGTGCCGGCGATCGCCAAGCGGTACGACAACGTCACAGGCGTGGTGACCGGGGCGGTGAAGTGAGCAAGCCTTGATCACCCTGCAACTTCTCGTCAACGGCCTGGCCCTGGGCGCCGCCTACGCGCTCGTCGCGCTGGGCTTCGTGCTGGTGCTGAACGCCACCGCGGCGGTGAATTTCGCGCAGGGCGATCTCGTGATGGCCGGCGGGCTGCTCGGCGTGGCGCTGGCGCCCTATCTGCCGGGGTATCTGCCGCTGCCCGGACTGCTTCTGCTGCCGGTGGTGCTGGTGCTGATGGCCGGGCTGGGGCTGCTGCTGGCGGCGGCGGCCTATCTGCCGCTGCGCCGCCGCCCGCCGGTGGCGGTCTTCATCAGCACCATCGCGGCGGGCATCATCCTGCAGAACGGCGCCTCCGTCCTGTTCGGGCCGGAGCCGCGGGCGGCCCCGCCGCTGCTGAGCGGGGGGACGCTGGACCTCGGCGGGCTGGTGGTGGCGGAGCAGTCGCTGGCGATCATCGCCGTAGCGGCGCTGCTGATCGCCGGGCAGCAGTGGCTGTTCGGGCGGACCCAGCTCGGCCGCCGCCTGCGCGCCACGGCGCAGGACCCGGAGATGGCGCGGGCCTGCGGCGTGCCGGTGGCGGCGATGATCCTGATCACCTTCGCGCTGGGCACCGCCTTCGCCGGAGCGGCGGGGCTGCTGCTCGCCAACCGCTACTTCGTCACGCCGACGGCGGGCGGCGACCTGATCCTCAAGGCCTACATCGCCGTGACCATCGGTGGCTGGGGCTCCGTCCCCGGAGCGGTGGCCGGCGCGCTGCTGATCGCGCTGTTCGAGGTGGGGGTGTCGTCGGTGCTGTCCTATCCGGTGGCGCTGGGGCTGCTCTACGCGACGCTGCTGGTCATCCTGCTCGCCCGCCCTCAGGGGCTGTTCGGTGAGGCGGCGCGGCGCCGTGCGTAAGGGCGTGCGCAAGTTGCGGGCGCTGGCCCCCACCCTGACCCTCCCCCGCTGGGCGGGGGAAGGAATGATGCTTGCGGTGCTGGTGGCGTACGCGCTGCTGTACGCGTCGCCTTACGGGCTGCGCGTGCTGACCGTGGCGGGGGTGTACGCGCTGGCCGCCATCGGGTTCCAGATCGTGTTCGGGCTGGGCGGGGCGCTGTCGCTGGCTCACGGCGCCTTCTTCGGGATCGGGGCCTACGCGACCGGCATCCTGGGCAGCCAGTGGGGGTGGGGCTTTGCCGCGACCTTCCCGGTGTCGCTTCTGGTGCCGCTGCTGCTGGCCCTGCTGGTCGGGCTGCCGGTGCTGCGGCTGGAATCCCATTACTTCGCGCTGGCGACGCTGGGCATCGCGCAGGTCGTCCATTTGCTGGCGGTCAACAGCCCCGGCCTGACCGGCGGCGCCAACGGATTGCCGGGGGTGCCGGGCATCGTCCTGTTCGGCTGGGCGGTGCCGCGCGGCCTGCCGCTGGCGGCGGTGGTCTGGGGCTTCGTGGCGCTGGGCGGGCTGGTGGCCTGGAGGCTGGCGCGCGGGCGCTGGGGGCGGGCGCTGACGCTGGTGCGCGACGACCCGCTGGCGGCGGGAACGCTGGGTCTGGACGTCGGCGGGCTGCGGCTGGCCGCTTTCGCGCTGAGCGCTGTCTATGCCGGGGCGGCGGGCGCCTTGGCCGTGCACACCCAGCGCGTCGTCTCGCCGGAGGTGCTGGAGTTCCCCGTGATGGTCTCCGTCCTGACCATCGCTGTGGTCGGCGGGCGGGGGCGGGTGGCCGGGGCGATCCTGGGTGCGGTGCTGCTGCTCCACCTGCCGGAGTGGTTCCGCTTCCTGGAGCGCAGCTATCTGATCGTCTACGGCGTGGCGCTGCTCGCCACCATCGTGCTGGCGCCGCATGGGCTGACCGGCCTGCTCGACCGGCTGTTCCCGACCCGCCCGGCGCCGGAGCCGAAGCCCGAAGCTCCGCCGGAGACGGCCATCCCGACGGGGCCGCTGTTGCGGGTGGAGGGGCTGACCAAAAGCTTCGGCGGGGTGCGGGCGGTGGACGGCGTGTCGCTGATGCTGGAGGCCGGGACCATCACCGGGCTGATCGGCCCCAACGGTTCCGGCAAGACAACGCTGGTCAACCTGATCTCCGGCCTTGAGAGTCCGGATGGCGGGCGGGTGCTGATGGGCAATGTGGATTTGGCGGGACAGCGGCCCGACCGCATCGCCCGCGCCGGGATCGCCCGCACCTTCCAGGCGGTCAGCCTGCCCGAGGGCGCCAGCGTCCTGGCCGCCGTGGCCGCGGCGCGGCTGGAGCGCGACGGCTCGATCGCCGAAGCCGAGGCCCACGCCTTGTGGGCGCTGGAGCGGCTGGGCGCGGCGGACCTCGCCGCCAAGCCCTGCGCCGGACTGCCCGCGGCGCTGCGCCGCCGGGTGGAACTGGCCCGCGCGCTGGCCCGCCAGCCCGCCGTCCTGCTGCTCGACGAACCGGCGGCGGGGCTGACCGACGGGGAGAAGGCGGAACTGGCCGGTCACCTGCGCGCCATCGTCACCACCGGCACCGCGCTGCTGGTGGTGGAGCACGACATGGGCTTCCTGCTGCCGCTCGCCGGCCATGTGCTGTGCCTGGATCAGGGGCGCCCGCTCTACGCCGGCCCGCCGGAGGGGGTGCGCAGCGATCCCGCCGTGGTCGCCGCCTACCTGGGGGAGGGGGTATGACGGGGACTCCCCTGCTGCAGGTCGAGGGGCTGACCGCTGGCTATGGCGGGGCGGTCGCCGTGGACGGCCTGTCGCTGTCCGTGGCGGCAGGCGAGGCGGTGGCCCTGCTTGGCGCCAACGGGGCGGGCAAGTCGACGCTGCTCAAGGCCATCCTCGGCCTCGTCCCGGCGATGGGTGGGCGTATCCGACTGGCGGGCGAGGAGATCGGCGCCCTCGCTCCGGAACGGCGAGTGCGCCGCGGCCTGGGCTATGTGCCGGAGGGTCGGCGCGTCTTCCCCGGCATGAGCGTGCGCGACAATCTGGAGGTGGCGAGCTGGCTGGGCCGGGCCGAGCGCGTCCGCGACCTGGAGCGCGTCTTCGCCCTGTTCCCGGCGCTGGAGGGCAAGGCCGAGGAGCGGGCTTGGCGCCTGTCCGGCGGGCAGCAGCAGATGCTGGCGGTGGGCCGCGCGCTGATGGGCCGACCGCGGGTCCTGCTGCTCGACGAGCCCTCGCTCGGCCTGTCGCCCAAGCTGGCGGGAGAGGTCTTCGCCGCCGTCCGCGCCATCGCTGGAACCGGAACGGCGGTTCTGGTCGCCGAGCAGAGCGCCGCCCGCGCCCTGTCCGCCGCCGGGCGCGTCGTATTGCTGCGCCTTGGCCGGGCGGTTCATGACGGACCGGTGGAAACCCTTCCCGGCGACGCGCTGCGCGACGCCTTTCTGGGCGGCTGACGGGCCGGGGAACCGGTTGCCGAGGGCGGCGCCGGACGCAATTCGGCATTGCGGCAACAGGCCGGGATCTTTGTCGTGACTTTCTCGTCTTGCGCTTGCCGATCCCGGATGGCGGGGCTAGCTTCCGGCGTCGCCCTGCCCGTAAGGATTACCTCTGCCATGCTGGACAAAGCCGTCGCTGCTGCACTCTCCTCCCTTCTTCTGCTGGGCGCCGCCGTTGCCCACGCCGATGGGACGCAGGTGGCGGAACTGGTCCCTGTGAACCCGCCGACCATGTATTACCCGGCGCCGTCCTCCGGACCCGCGCCGGCGCCCCGCACCGTTGCGCCGTCGGCTCCGGCCGCCGCCGACCCGACCGAGAAGACCGGGCCGGCCGAGCTTGAGGACGGCTGGGAAGGCGGCCCGTCGCGCGACCGGGACGGCAAGTTCGCCTATTGCGCCATCGAGGGCCGCTTCGACACCGGCCATGTCCTGATGATCGCGCGCAACGTCAAGGGCGAGGTCAATCTCGGCATGGGCATCCCAGGCGCCGAGTTGCCGAACGGCGAGCAGTGGAAGGTCAAGGTCGTGGTGGACGGCAAGCTGACGCGCGAACGCCGCGCGCTGGCGCCCAAGCCGGACATGCTGGTCATCCCCAACGGCAAGGATGAGGAACTCTACACCGCCCTGATGAACGGCAAGGAGGTGGTCTTCGCCTCCGACGCCGACCGCATGGCCTTCGCGTTGAAGGGCACCAAGAAGGTGCTCACCGATCTGAAGACCTGCGTGGACAAGGCCGGCGCCGTTCCGCCCATCGACACCCGCACCAAGAAGGTCGCGACCCGCCCCGACGAGCTGCCGGAAGGGCTGGCCGACCTGCTGAAGGCGGCCGGCGTGCGCGACGTCAAGCGCGTGTCGCTGGAGAATGTGCCGAAGGGCGAGCGCCCCGCCGACATGGCTTGGCGCATCGGCCCGATCGTCGGCGGCATCCGCGAGCGGATGGTCGAAGAGGGCTCCAAGCTGGAGGAGCTGTCAGCCGGCTACGTCGACGCGATGAAGAAGCGCTGCGAGGGTGGCACGTCGGCCGCGTCGCTGAGCGCCGTCGAGGATTTGCCCGGCCTGACGCTGCGCACCGGCTCGGTCGATTGCGCGCTGAAGGAGGGCAAGATGCACGTCTCGCTGACCTTCTTCCTGTCGCCGGGCCGCCTGTTCACGATCCTGTTCCACGAGGCGCAGGAGGCCGACATCGGGCTGGCCGACAAGGTCCGCGACAATCTGGCGGAGGTGCTGCGGCGCCTCGCCGTCAACCCGCCTTCTCCTCAGCCGTCCATCGCCTCCCCGGCGCAGGCCCAGACGGGCAAGCCCTAAGGGGGTAGGTCCGCGCCGCGCGGTTGACGGCGCGGAGGCAGGGCACACATTGACCGGCATGCCGGACGACATGACGGGAATCCGGGGCGCCGCGGGGGATGCGGCCGGCGCCCTGACCAGAGCACGAAACCCCGGCCGGCGGTTCCTCAGGGTGCTGACACGGCGGAGCCTGCGCGACAGCGTGCTGGGCGTGCTGATGCTCGCCGGGGCCATCGGCGCCGGAGTCGGGCTTGCCGTCGCCATGCTGCACGAGACCGTGGTCTGGACGCAGTCCTTCGTCTTTTCGGTCGCCCACGGGCAGGATCTGGGCGAGGCCGCGCTGTCCGACCCCTGGCGGACCCTGCTGGTTCCCGCCGTCGGCGGCCTGCTGCTCGGCGTGATGGTGAAGCTGGTGCGGCGCTGGCGCTCCAACGACATCGTGGACCCGGTCGAGGCGAACGCGCTCTACGGCGGCAAGATGTCCCTGATCGACAGCCTGCGTCTGACCCTGGCGACCCTGCTGTCCAACGGCTCCGGCGCATCGGTGGGGATGGAGGCGGCCTACACCCAGGCGGGGGCGGGCATCGCCTCGACGCTCGGCCAGAAGCTCCATCTGCGGCGGGCGGATTTGCGCACGCTGGTCGGCTGCGGGGCCGCGGCGGCCATTTCCGCCGCCTACGGCGCGCCGCTGGCCGGCGCCTTCTACGCCTTCGAACTGGTCATGGGCGGCTACACCATCGCCACGCTGGCCCCGATCGGGGCGGCGTCGGTCGCCGCGGTGGCGGTGGCCCACTGGCTGACCGATCCGTCGCCGGCCCTGTTCTTCGGCCGCCCGGTGGCGGTGGAGGGCTGGGACTATGTGGCCTGCGGGGTTCTCGGCTTCCTGGCGGGCTGGCTCAGCATCCTCGCCATGCAGGCGGTGACGGTGGCCGAGCGCGGCTTCCGCGCGCTTCCCATCCCCGTCTGGGCGCGCCCTGCGCTGGGCGGGCTCGCTCTGGGCGCGCTGGCCCTGGCGGTGCCGCAGGTGCTGGGGGCCGGACCCGGCGCTGACCCGTCGCAACTGGCCCGCGGGCTGGAGGCCATGGCGGTCCTGCTGGTCGCCAAGATCGTCGCGTCGGCCCTGTCGCTCGGTTCGGGCTTCCGCGGCGGGCTGTTCAGCGCCTCGCTGCTTCTCGGCGGGCTGTTCGGCGGGCTGGCCTATGGGGTGGTCGAGCTGCTGGTGCCGGGGCTCGGGCTCGACCGGATGCTGTTGGTGCTGGCCGGCATGGGGGCGGTGGCCGCCGGCATCATCGGCGCGCCGGTCACCATGGTGCTTCTGGTGCTGGAGGCGACGCAGGACTTCTGGGCGGCGTCCGGCGTGCTGATCGGCGTGGTGGTGTCGACCACCGTGGTCCGGCAGGCCTTCGGCTATTCCTTCGCGACGTGGCGCTTCCACCTGCGCGGCGTGCCGATCCGCGGCGCCTACGACGTCGGCTGGGTGTCGGAGCTGACGGCGATGCGGCTGATGCGTGGCGACGTGAAGACGATCCTGACCACCCAGACCCTGGACACGCTGCGCCGCCTGCACCCGCTGGGCGCCGCCAAAACTGTCTTCGCGGTGGAACCGGACGGGTCCTACGCCGGCATCATCGACATGGGCGCCGTGCACGACCCGTCGCTCGGCGACGAGGACGCGAAGACGCCGGTCGGCGAACTGGCCAAGCACGCTGACGACTTCCTACGGCCTGGCGACGACGTGCGCAGCGTGCTCCAGCGCTTCTGCAGCGCCGAGGTGGAGGCCTTGCCGGTCGTGACGTCGCCCACCGACCGGCGGATCGTCGGCTACGTCACCGAGGCCTATGCCCTGCGCCGCTACAGCCAGGAGCTGGAGCGGCAGCGTGGCGAGGAGTTGGGGGAACGCAGCCTCTACGGACGGGACTGACCGCCCGTCCGGCGTCGGTCAGTAGACCTCCGGGACCCAGTTCTGCTTCGACTTCTTCGGCCGCTTGTAGCCGTCGTCGCTCTGCCGCGGCGGCAGGTCCAGCTCGACCGGGGCGATGTCCTGGTAGGGGATCTGCTGCAGCAGGTGGTGGATGCAGTTCAGCCGCGCCTTCTTCTTGTCGTCGGCGTCGACGATGTACCAGGGCGTCAGCTTCTTGTCGGTGTGCTCCAGCATGGCGTCCTTGGCCTTGGAGTACTCGACCCAATGCTTGCGCGATTCGAGGTCCATCGGGCTGAGCTTCCAGCGCTTGATCGGGTTGCGCATCCGCTCGGTGAAGCGCTTCTCCTGCTCCTCGTCGCTGACCGAGAACCAGTATTTGATCAGGATGATGCCGGACTGGACCAGCATCTCCTCGAACAGCGGGCAGGCGCGCAGGAACTCCTGGTACTCCGCATCGGTGCAGAAGCCCATGACATGCTCGACGCCGGCGCGGTTGTACCAGCTGCGGTCGAACAGGACGATCTCACCCTTGGCGGGAAGCTGCGCCACGTAGCGCTGGAAGTACCATTGCCCGCGCTCCTTCTCGGTCGGCGTGCCGAGCGCCACGATCCGGCAGACGCGGGGGTTGAGGCTTTCGGTGATGCGCTTGATGACGCCGCCCTTGCCGGCGGCGTCGCGCCCCTCGAACAGCACGCAGACCTTCAGGCCGTTGACCCGCACCCATTCCTGCAGCTTGATCAGTTCGAACTGCAGCCGGGCCAGCTCGTCGATGTATTTGAGCTTCTTGCCGCCCTTCGCCGCCTTGCCGCCGCCCAGGCCGCGCCAGTGGGATTCGATGGCCGCGACCTCCTTGGCGTCGCGCAGCACCTCGCCGCCGGTGGCCGGCACACCGAGCCCGAGGTCCTTCAGCTTCAGCGCCTTGCGCTTCTTCCGCGGCTTCTCCTCCGCCCCGGTCCCCGTCTTGACCTCGTCCATCGAACGCACCCTGCTTATTGTTGTCCCCGCCAACCAACGCTAGGAGATGCCGGCGCGTCAGGCAACCGTCCGCGCGCCCACCGCGACGAAGTGACCGGGGGCGAGGGGGGCTGCGTTCAGTCCTTCGCCTTCGTGTCGAAGGTCAGGTGCACGCCCAGAACTTCCGCGGCGATCCGGGCGACGGTCAGGTCGATGGGTGGCGGCGCGACGTTGACGCCGCGGCTCAGCGCCTCGGTCACGATTTCCATCACCTTCAGGCGGGCGTGCCATTTGGAGTTGGCGGGAACCGCCTGCCAGGGCGCCGTCTCGGTCGAGGTCTTGTCGAACATCGCCTCGATGGCCTTGCTGTAGTCGTCCCAGCGGGCGCGGTTGCGCAGATCCTCCTCGGTCAGCTTCCAGCGCTTGTAGGGGTTGCTCAGCCGCTCGCGGAAGCGGTTGAGCTGCTCGTCCGGCGTGATGTGCATGAAGATCTTGATGATGCGGACCCCGTCGTCGGTCAGCATCTTTTCGAACTGGTTGATCTCGTCGTAGGCGCGCTTCCACTGATCCTTCTCAGCGAAGCCCTCCACCCGCTCCACCAGCACGCGGCCATACCAGGAGCGGTCGAAGATGGCGAAGGTGCCGGGGGCGGGCAGCTTGGTCCAGAAGCGGTAGAGGTAGTGCTTGCCCTGCTCGTCCGCCGCCGGGGCGCCGATCGGCCAGACGTGGAAGCCGCGGGGGTCGAGCGGTTCGGTCAGGCGGCGGATGCAGCCGCCCTTGCCGGCGGCGTCCCAGCCCTCGAACACCAGGATGGCGCGGCGCTTCTCGTGCCAATAGGTCTGCTGGATGTGCAGCAGGTCCTTCTGGAGTTTGGCGAGGCGGCGTTCGTAGTCGTCCTTGCTGCCGATGCCTTCCGCCGTCATATCGAGCTTGTCGAGACGGATCTTGCCGTTTCCGTTGCCCATGCACGCACCTTTCGAAATGTCTGGCCCAAGTGTTCTGGCCCAAGTGTCAGGTTTCGGAACCTTCGCGCTTCGCTGGGGTTGAGCGCGTGCGCCCCGCAGGGCGCGCGTTGCAACCTCGCGATGATCCTCCCGGTGATGGTCCTTCGGCCGGTGACGGTCTTCTGGACGATCCACGGGAGGCGCCACGCTTGTCAACCAGCGGCGACCGGCTGGCGTGCCGCTGCCGACCAGGAGGAATTCCCCGATGGCCACCGCCGGACCGCGCATCTACAACCTGTTTCCCACGCTCGTCGGCCCGATGCGCGACTGGGCCGGGCATCTGCCCCGCATCCAGGGCATGGGCTTCGACTGGCTGTTCCTGAACCCGATCCATTACCCGGGCTTCTCCGGCAGCCTCTACGCCGTGAAGGACTATTACCGGCTGCACGACCGCATCCAGGGCGGCGCGCCGGAGCATCCGGACGAACTGCTGCGCGGCTTCATCGCCGAGGCGGGGCGGCACGGCCAGTCGGTCATGCTCGACCTCGTCATCAACCACACCGCCAAGGACGCGATCCTGGTCGGCGAGCATCCCGACTGGTACCGGCGCGACGCCAACGGCGACCTCTACAGCCCGCGGGCCGTCGACCCGGTGGACCCGTCGCGGGTGACCATCTGGGGCGACCTCGCCATGCTCGACTATGAGCGGGCGGATGTCCGGGCCGGGCTGACCGACTACTGGACGCGCTACCTGCGCCATTACATCGGGCTGGGGGTGAAGGGCTTTCGCTGCGACGCCGCCTACCAGATCCCGGCGGAGGTGTGGAAGACGCTGATCGACCGCTCCCGCGAGGCCGATCCGGAGGTGAAGTTCTTCGCCGAGACGCTGGGTTGCACGGTGGAGCAGGTGCGCGACCTCTGCGGGGCGGGCTTCGACTTCCTGTTCAACAGCGCCAAATGGTGGGACTTCAAGTCCGACTGGCTGCTCGACCAGTATGACGAGTTCCGCTGGATCGCCCCCTCCATTGCCTTCCCGGAGAGCCACGACACCGACCGTCTGGCGGCCGAGGTCGGCAGCCAGGACACCGAGCGGCTGGCCGCCCAGCTGAAGATGCATTACCTGTTCGCCGCCTCCTTCTCGACCGGCGTGATGATGCCGGTGGGGTACGAATACGGCTTCACCCGCAAGCTGGACGTGGTGAACACCACGCCGGACGATTGGGAGGACCCGAAGCTCGACCTGACCGGCTTCATCGGGGCGGTCAACGCCATGAAGGCGGACAGCCCGGCGCTGAACGTCGAAGGGCCGCAGCGGCGCGTCACCTCTCCCCACAATCCGGTGATCGGGCTGATCCGCGACACCGGCGGCTGGGCCAACGGGAGCGGGGAGGGCTGTTCCGTCCTGCTCATCAACCCCGACGAGAACCAGCCCCACGCCATCGATCCCGGCCCGCTGCTGGCCAGCACCGGCGGCGGCTTCGCCGATTTCGAGGACGTGACCCCGGAGGCCGAGCCGCTGCCCTTCGAGCCGGGCCACGACCTGCGCCTGCGGCCGCTGGAGATGCGCGTCTTCCGCGCCCGCCCGGCGCAGAGCCGCCCCATCGAGCTGAATCATCTGGGCGAGCGCGGGGCGGAGCACGACGCCGGCACCCGCGCCTGGATGGACGAGCTGGCGGCGCGGCGAGTCACCATCGAGAACGTCTATCCGGAACTGGACGGCGGCCGCTTCCCGGTCAAGCGGGTGGTCGGCGACGTGATGGAGGTGTGGGCGGACATCTACACCGACGGCACCTTCGTCCTCGGCGCCGCCGTCACCTACCGCCCGGTCGACGAGGAGGACTGGCGCGAGGTGCCCATGACCTTCTTCGACAACGACCGCTGGGTGGGCAAGCTGCCGCTGACCCGCAACACGCGCTACCAATACAGCATCCTGGCGTGGCGCGACGTGTGGGAGAGCTGGCGCGCCGACTTCAAGAAGAAGCACGATGTCGGGATGGATGTGAGCCTGGAACTGATCGAGGGCCGCCGCTTCGTCGAGCATGCCGTGGGATTGAACGAGGGCGAGGGCCGCGCCGCGCTGGAGCGGGTGGTGGAGCGGATGACCAGCCTCCATGGGCCGGAACTGATCGCCTACGCCCTGTCGGACGAACCGCGCCAAGCCATGGCGAAATACGGGGAGCGGCAGTATCTGTCCCGCTACGGCTGCGACCTGGAGGTCTATGTGGACCGCACCGCGGCCCGCTACTCGGCGTGGTTCGAGATCTTCCCGCGCTCGGCCTCGCCGGACCCGTCGCGTCCCGGCACCTTCGACGACGTGTCGACCATGCTGCCCTTCATCCGGGGCATGGGCTTCGACGTGCTGTACTTCCCGCCGATCCACCCGATCGGGCGCAGCTTCCGCAAGGGGCGCAACAACACGCTGAACCCCGGCCCGAACGATCCCGGCGTGCCCTACGCCATCGGCGCCTCGGAGGGCGGGCACGCCGACATCGACCCGATGATCGGCGACTTCGAGGGCTTCCGCCGGCTGGTCAAGGAGGCGCGCCGGCACGGGATCGAGATCGCGCTGGACTTCGCCGTCCAGTGCTCCCCCGACCATCCCTGGATCAAGTCGCACCCGCAGTGGTTCTACTGGCGCCCCGACGGCACGATCCGCTACGCCGAGAACCCGCCGAAGAAGTACCAGGACATCGTCAACGTCAGCTTCTACCGCGAGGCCTATCCGGACCTGTGGTACGCGCTGCGCGACGTGGTGCTGTTCTGGTGCGACGAGGGGGTGCGCATCTTCCGCGTCGACAACCCGCACACCAAGCCCTTCCCCTTCTGGGAATGGATGATCCGCGAGGTGCAGGACCGCTTCCCCGACGCGATCTTCCTGGCCGAGGCCTTCACCCGTCCCAAGCTGATGCGCCGGCTGGCGAAGATCGGCTTCACCCAGTCCTACAGCTACTTCACCTGGCGCAACACCAAGGCGGAGCTGACCGAGTATTTGACGGAGCTGACCCAGGGCGAGTCCAAGGACTACATGCAGCCCAACTTCTTCGCCAACACGCCGGACATCCTGCCGCCGATCCTGGTCCATGGCGGGCGGGCGGCCCACATGATGCGCGCCGTGCTGGCCGGGACCTTGTCGGGCGTCTACGGCCTCTACACCCCGTACTTCGTTTGCGAGGCCGACCCCTATCCGGGCAAGGAGGAGTACAACCACTCCGAAAAATACGAGATCCGGCACTGGGATTGGAACAAGCCCGGCAACATCGTCGACTACGTGACGCGGCTGAACAAGATCCGCGCGGAGAACCCGGCGCTCCACAAATTCACGAACCTGAAGTTCTACAACGCCTACGACGACAACATCCTGCTCTATGGCAAGATGACCGAGAGCAAGGACAACGTGATCCTGATCGCGGTGAACCTCGACCCGCACAACGGCCATGGCGGCACCATCGAGGTTCCGTTGTGGGAGCTGGGGCTGGACGACGGCGCGCATGTCCAGGTGGAGGATCTGTTCACCGGCCAGCGCTTCACCTGGATCGGCAAATTCCAGCATGTCTGGCTGGACCCGCAACAGAACCCGGCGGCGATCTGGCGCATACGTCCGCCGGGGCGGTGAGGGACGGGGGCGCGTAGGGCCCCCACCCAACCCTCCCCCGTAGAGCCCCCCTCCCAACCTCCCCCCGCTGACGCAGGGGGAGGAGTTAAGCCCTCCCCTGCGAAGCGGGGGAGGGTTGGGTGGGGGCTCGCCGCAACCACTCCCCATACCACCGCCTCATTGAAACGCTGGCATTCCCGCCCAGCCCAAGCTAGAACCGCGCCGGTCCGTGACGGTTCTTCCTGGCGGGGGACGGGTGCAGTACCGACTCGATGACGAGGCGTCCCTGTGTTCGATCGACATCCTGGCTCAGGCGGTCGAGCGCATCTGCGTCAAAGGCGTGCTGGAACTGCGCATGCTGCGCAACGCCCTCCGCGAGGCCGCCACCAGCCCCACCCCCGACGCGGTCAGGTTCGCCTTCGCCATGTTCTCGCGGGTCGACGGTGACTACCGCCGCCTGATCGCGCACGAGGCGCTGACCCTCGCGACCGAGCAAAGGGGGCGTTACGCCGCCCCCCGGCCGCGGACGGTGCGCCGCCCGCGGATGCTGTAACCCGCTCAGGCCACCGCCAATTCGAAGTCCATGGCGGGCGTCGCCACCAGCGTCTCCACCGCCGGGCGGGCGAACAGATAGCCCTGCATCAGCGTGATCCCCAGATCGCGCAGCGCCTTCGCCTCGCCGGGCGTTTCGATGCCCTCGGCCACCGGGGTAATGCCGAGATCGCGGCACACGGTGAGGATGGCGCTGACGATGCTGCGGCGGGCGCGGTCGGTGTCGATGGAGCGGGTCAGCTCCATGTCCAGCTTGATGATGTCCGGCTGGAATTCGGCGAGCAGGTTCAGCCCGGAGTAGCCCGAGCCGAAATCGTCGATGGCGGTGTGGAAGCCCTGGCGCTTGTATTCGGTGAAGATCGACTTCAGATGGGCGCCGTCGACGACCCGCTCGTTCTCCGTCACCTCGAAGATGATGCGCTCCGGCGGGAAGCCGGTGCGCTTGGCGGCGGCGAGCGTGGCGCGGATGCAGGCTTCGGGCTGGTAGACGGCGTTGGGCAGGAAGTTGATCGACAGCCGGGTGTCGGGCTGCTGGCCCATGCCGAGGCTGGCGGCCAGCTCGATGGCCTTGACCCGACAGGCCTGGTCGAAGGCGTAGCGGTTGGCCTCGGTCACCTGGCCCAGCACCCAGCCGGCCCCCTGGCCGTCGAGGCCGCGCACCAGCGCCTCGTGCGCCCACGGCCGTCCGCCGCCGCCGACATCGACGATCGGCTGGAAGGCCATGGTGAAATCGAACCCCAAACCCTCGGTGCACTGCCCGCCGCACCCGCCGCCCCTGATCCGTTCCGCCGTCATGCCCGTTTCTCTCTTGGGGTGATTCTATGTTAATTCATTATAGTACGTATATTGTCTCAAATTTATTCAACGCAAGGTGTGACATCGGGTCTGGAAATAGGGCCTATGACGTCGTTACTCCGTTCTTCGTTATTCGGCGGCGGCTTTACTATGCGTTTGGATCGCGGTCCATACGGACAGCGGGGTCGCCGGCATGTCGATGTGCTCGATTCCATACTCCGACAGCGCGTCCACCAGGGCGTTGATGACCGCGGGCGGCGCGCCGATGGCTCCGGCCTCGCCGGCGCCCTTCATGCCCAGCGCGTTGGTGGTGCTGGGCACGCAGTTCAGCTTGATGCGGATGTCCGGCACATCCACGGCGCGCGGCATCTGGTAGTCCATGAAGGAGCCGCTGAGCAGCTGGCCGCTGTCCGGGTCGAAGACAACCCGTTCCTGAAGCGCCTGCCCGATGCCCTGGGCGACGCCGCCATGGACCTGTCCCATGACCAGCAGCGGGTTCACCACCGTGCCGAAATCGTCGACGACGGTGTAGCCGACGACCTCGACCACGCCGGTGTCGGGATCGACCTCGACCTCCGCCACATGGCAACCGTTGGGGAAGGTGTTGGCGGGTGGGGTCCAGCGGGCGACCTCGGTGAAGGCGACGGGGCCTTGCGCCGCCGCTTTGGCGGCCACCTCCTTGAAGGAGACGCTGCGGTCGGTGCCGACGACGCTGAAGCGGCCCTCGACGAACTCCACGTCCACCGCGGCGGTCTCCAGCAGGTCGGCGGCCACCTCGGTCGCCTTGGTCACCACGCGCGCCGCACCCTCGGCCAGCGCCGCCCCGCCCACCGGGACGGAGCGGGAGCCGCCGGTGCCGGCCCCCCAGGACACGCGGTCGGTGTCGCCCTGGATCACCTCGACATCCTCCGGCGGGACGCCCAGCCGGTCGGCGATGATCTGCTTGTAGGCGGTCTCGTGGCCTTGGCCGTTGGTCTGGGTGCCGATCATCAGGACGATGCGCCCGTCGCCGTTGACCTGCACCGTGGCCTGCTCCGCGCCGCCGCCCGCGCAGGCCTCGATGTAGGTGGCGATCCCGGCCCCGCGCAGCTTCCCGCGGGCCTTGGCCGCCACCTTGCGGGCGGGCAGGCCGGCGTGGTCGGACAGCTCCAGCCCGTCGCGCAGATTCTGCTCGAATTCGCCGGTGTCGTAGGTCTGGCCCATCGGCGTGGCGTAGGGCATGGCGGTGGGCGGGATGAAGTTGCGCCGCCGGATCTCCGCCGGGCCGAGGCCGGTGACGCGCCCGGCGTGGTCGATCAGCCGCTCCAGCAGATAGGCCGCCTCCGGCCGTCCGGCGCCGCGGTAGGCGTCCACCGGCTGGGTGTTGGTGAAGACGCCCTTCACCCGCACATAGACCGCCGGCGTCGTGTAGGAGCCGACGAGCATCGCCGACCCGGCGTCGGTCGGGATGAAGGGGCCGTAGTTCGACAGGTAGGCCCCGAGATTGGCGATCGTGTCCACCCGCAGCCCGAGGAAGCGCCCGTCGCCGTCCAGCGCCAGCCGGGCGCGGCTGACATGGTCGCGCCCGTGGTCGTCGCTGAGGAAGCCCTCGGTCCGCTCCGCCGCCCATTTCACCGGTCGGTTCAGGCGGCGCGCGGCGAACAGGCAGACCATGTATTCCGGGTAGTTGAACAGCTTCATGCCGAAGCCGCCGCCGACGTCGGTGGTGACGACGCGGAATTTCGATTCCGGCAGGCCGAACAGCTGGGCGAACTGCTTGCGCAGCCCGTGCACGCCCTGGCTGGTGACGTAAATGACCAGCCGCCCGGTCTCCGCCTCCACCGCGGCGAGGCAGGCGCGGCCCTCCATCGGGTTGGCGACGACGCGGTTGTTGATGATCTCCAGCTCCACCACGCGGGCGGCCTTGGCAATCGCCGACTCCACCGCCGCTTCCTCGCCCTGTTCCCAGTCGAAGCAGAGGTTGCCCGGCGCCTCGTCCCACACCTGCGGGCGGCCCGCCTCCAGCGCCTCCGCCGTGCCGGCGATGGCGGGCCGGTCGTCGTAATCGACCATCACCAGCTCCGCCGCGTCGCGGGCGGCGTCCAGCGTTTCGGCCACCACCACGGCGACCGGATCGCCGACGTGGCGCACCCGTCCCTTGGCCAGCGCCGGGCGGGGCGGGGCGACGTAGGGGGAGCCGTCGCGCTGGGTCAGCGCCGCGGCGCAGGGGATCGGCTGGACGCCGTCCGCCTCCAGGTCGGCGACGGTAAAGACGCCGAGCACCCCCGGTTGCGCCGCCGCATCCGCCGCGTCGATCCCGCGGATGTCGGCGTGGGCGTGGGGGGAGCGCACGAAGACCGCGTAGGTCTGGCCGGGAAGCGACACGTCGTCGGTGTAGCGCCCGCCGCCGGTCAGCAGGCGCGCGTCTTCGGTGCGGGGGACCGGCTGGCCGATGCCGAACTTCATCATGGGGCGGGACTTTCCTATGGCGTGGGCCTGTGGCGTGGAGAGACACCCGGAGAAGATAGGCGGAGCCTTGGCCGGCGAAAACCCTCGGTTGGGCATAAGCCGGCGGTGGCGTGGGGGCGCCGGGCCACCTATTCTTAGGCCATGTGCGGACGCATGATACTCGCCACGCCGGCCGCGGAGGTTCAGCGGCTGTTCGGCTTCCCCGAACGGACGAACCTCCAGCCCCGCTGGAACGTGGCTCCCACCCAGCCGGTGCCCGCCGTGCGGCGGGAGGAGGATGGGCGTCATCTGGTGACCCTGCGTTGGGGCCTTGTGCCCTTCTGGGCGGACGACCCGTCCATCGGGGCGCGGCTGATCAACGCGCGCGGGGAGACGCTGGCCGAGAAGCCGTCCTTCCGGGAGGCGTTCCGCAAGCGGCGTTGCCTCGTCCCCGTGGACGGATTCTATGAGTGGAAGGTCGAGGGCAAGCGCAAGCAGGGCTACGCCATCCGCCGCCGCGACCGCGCGCCCTTCGCCTTCGCCGGCCTGTGGGAGCGCTGGAACGGCCCGAAGGGCGGCCCGGCCCCCGCGGAACCCCTGGAGACGCTGACCATTGTCACCACCACGGCCAACGCGGTGCTGAAGCCGCTGCACGATCGCATGCCGGTGATCCTTGACGAGCCGGACTGGGACCTGTGGCTGGACCCCGCCGCCCCGCTGCCGGTGCTGGAGGGGCTTCTGAAGCCGGCGCCCGACGCGCTGCTGGAGGCCCACCCGGTGGGACCGCGCGTCAACAACGTGCGCAACGACGACGAGGCGTGCGCGGCTCCCTTGGACGATGCACCGCCCGATGACGCGCCGACCTTGTTCTGAGTGGCTCGCTCCTTTGGTGGCGCTTCTCGTCCTGTGCTCAACCGGAACGGCGTATGCCCAGGGAGGGACGACCAAAGGCAAGGTCGCCAACACCCCCAATGAAACGTTAAAAGGACAGGGCGTCGCCATGGAGGGCGACACCCTGTCCATCAAGGGCGCGCCGGTTCGCCTGATGGGGATCGACGCCCCCGACGTCGGGCAGAAATGCCGGAACCGTTACGGGCATGGGTTGGACTGCTTCCGCATCGCCACCGCGGTGCTGGCCAGCCTGATCAAGGACCGGGAGGTGACCTGCACCATCGCCGAACGCGACCGCAACGGCCAGCAATTGGGGGAATGCCGGGTGCTTGGTGTCGATCTGGGGGCGGCCATGGTGGCGCGCGGCTGGGCCTTCGCTTACCGCAGCCTGTCGCCGGCCTACGCCTCCAGCGAGGCCTTCGCGCAGAGCCGCCGGCTGGGCCTGTGGGCGGGTCAGGTGGAGAAGCCCTGGCAGTGGCGGTCGCGCCAGCAGCGGGAGCAGGCGCGGTAGGTCCTGCGGTCCGCTTCGGCCATGTGGCCTCTGCCAACGGGGGAAGGGGGACTCGGCCTTTTTTTTGGTTCGCCCTCCTTGGGGGGCGTGATAGTGTTTCAGAGTGTTAACAAGTTATGAATCAAGCCGACCGGCCAGCGCCCTCGGTGCCGAAGGCCGGACGGACCCATCCACCGGCGCGGAAGAACGGGTCATGCGAGTCTACGCACGCCAGCTTTACGATCATCTCCCCTACCTGCGCCGCTACGCGCGCGCGCTGACCGGAGCGACCGAACGCGGTGACGATCTCGTGACGCGCTGCGTCGAGGTCGCCGTGATGGCCCCGTCCCGCTTCGGGCTGGAAGCCGGGGCGCGGGTGCCGCTCTACGCCCTGCTGAATCTGCTGTTCGACGAGGACGGGGACGGGCTGCCGACCCCGTCGCCGCACCCCATCGAACGGGCGCTGGCGTCCCTGCCGGAAGGCGAGCGGCGCATGTATCTGCTGATCACGCTGGAGGGGCTGACGGTTCCCGAAGCCGCCCAGGTGCTTCAGATTCCCGCACCGGAGGGCCACGACCGGCTGACCGTCGCCCGCGACAAGGTGCGCAACGCCCTGACCCAGCGGGTCCTGGTGGTCGAGGACAATCCGATCCTGGCGATGGAGATCGGTTCGCTGGTCACCGACATGGGGCATGTCGTCTGCGGCACCGCCAACAACGAGCAGGAGGCCCTGGAACTGCTGGAGGCCGAGAAGCCGACGCTGGCCCTGCTCGACGTCCGGCTAGCCGATGGCGGCAGCGGGGTCGAGGTCGCCCGCCGGCTGCGCCAGAAGCGGGCCATGCGGACCATTTTTGTCACGGCCTTTGACGGCGACCTGGAGGAGGCGGACGCCCGCCATCTCGGCCAGATCGTCCGCAAGCCCTTCACCAACGAGGCGATCCAGGCGGCGATCTCCCGCGCGGTCTTCATGCCGAGCCCGGTGGCCCTGGCCTAACAACTGCGGTCCGGTGATCCGCGGTCCGGATGGAAAAGCGAAAGGGCGGCCCCGTCGGGCCGCCCTTTGCGTGTGCGGTGCGGTGTGCCGCTGCCTCAGACGGTGGTGCGGCGCCCGGCGATCATGCGGTAGATGGCCAGGATGATGATGGCGCCGACGATGGCGCCGATGAAGCCGGCCCCTTCACCCGCGCGGTACCAGCCGACAGCCTCGCCCAGATAGGTGGCGACGAAGGCACCCGCGATGCCGAGCAGCGTGGTGATGATGAAGCCGCCCGGATCACGGCCCGGCATCAGGAACTTGGCGACGATGCCGGCCAGGAAGCCGATGATGATCGTCCACAGAATACCCATAACCTCTCTCCCTCCAGTATCGATGTCCTCGATCCCACGCAGCCATAACGCCCAGAACGGCGTTTGGTTCTGCCCGAAGGAGGACCCTCTTGCGGATAAACCCACCTGGAGCATGGCCGGGAGGGAGAGGGGTGGGCCCAGAGATCAGCTCCGCAGGGCGCGGATGTTGGCGGCGTAGCGGTCCGGCCCGCCGGTGAAGGTGGCGGTTCCGGCGACCAGAACGTCGGCGCCCGCCTCGATGGCGATGCGGGCGGTTTCGCCGTTGATGCCGCCGTCCACCTGGAGGTCGATGGGCTTGCCCAGCGCGTCGATGCGGCGGCGCAGCTCATGGATCTTGGGAAGCTGGTTGGCGATGAAGCTCTGCCCGCCGAAGCCGGGGTTGACCGTCATGACCAGGACGAGATCGAGGTCTTCCAGCAGATAGTCGACGGCCTCCAGCGGGGTGGCCGGGTTCAGCGACAGGCCGGCCTTCTTGCCCAGGGACTTGATGAGCTGGATGGTGCGGTGGACGTGCGCGCCGGCCTCCGGATGAACGGTGATGATGTCGGCGCCGGCGTCCGCGAAGGCGGCGATGTAGGGGTCCACCGGGGAGATCATCAGATGCACGTCGAAGGGCTTCGCCGTGTGCGGGCGCAGCGCCTTCACCACCGCCGGGCCGATGGTGATGTTGGGGACGAAATGGCCGTCCATCACGTCGATGTGGATGTAGTCGGCGCCCGCCGCATCGATGGCGCGCACTTCCTCGCCCAGCCGGGCGAAATCGGCGGAGAGGATGGACGGGGCGATCTTGACCGGGCGCATGGCGGAAATCCTTGGCGTGAACGGTGCGGGAAAGGGCGGTGGAAAATCCGCCTTCCCATACCACGCCTCCCCCGCCGCCCCAACCCCTCTCGCCGTTCCGTTCAGGGCCAAGCCGCTTGATCGTCCCTCTCCCGCCCCGAGAGAGGGAAGGGACCCACGCGAAGCGTGGGAAGGGTGAGGGTGCCGCTGAGAGTCGGTGCTTTGATCCTTGTGCGACCCTCACCCGGCGCTTTCAGCGCCACCCTCTCCCGGGGCGGGAGAGGGGGTATCAACGGCGATCGCTCCGTCGTTCCGGAAGAACCGTCAGGCCGGCTTGCAGCCGGGTTTCAGCCCGGGGTCGCCGGAGAAGTTCCCGTCGTCCGCCGGGTCGCTTCCTGCGCCGTACCCGGCGTTGAGTATCCCTTCCAGCGCCTCCAGCCGGGGGGTGGCGGCGGCGAAGGCATCGCGCTCGACCGCGCGGTAATGCTCGACCACCCGTTCGCCGAAGGCGGTCAGCGCAGTCCCGCCGCCATGCTTGCCGCCCACCGCGGCGGAGACGACCGGTTCGGCGAAGATGCGGTTCAGGTCGTCGACCAGCAGCCAAGCGCGGCGGTAGGACATGTCCAGCGTCCGCGCCGCCGCGGAGATGGAGCCGGTTTCCCGGATCCGCTCCAGCAGCATGATCTTGCCCGGGCCGACCGAGCCGCCGGTGTCGAAGTCGATGCGGATGCGCAGGCGGGTCATGGCGCCGCCCAAGGCGCATTGACCATGCCGGACTGCGTTCTGCATCCGCCCCACTTCACCCCGGCCATCCCCGTTCCTCCGTTCCGCGCTTTTTCGGCGGGAGACTGACCGTCCCCCACGGAAAAGACAAGGCGCGGATCAGAAGCCGGCCAGCACGATCTTGCCCTTGGCTCGCCCGCTTTCGAGCAGGGCGTGGGCGCGCGTCAGGTTGGCGGCGTTGATCGTGCCGAACGTCTCGGCCAGCGTCGTGCGGACCGTGCCGGCGTCGACGAGGCGCGACAGCTCGCTGAGCAGCGCGTGCTGGGCGTCGATGTCGGCGGTGCCGAACACGGGCCGGGTGAACATGAACTCCCAGTGCAGCGACACGCTCTTGCGCTTCAGCACCATGACGTCCAGCCCCGCCGGATCGTCAATCAGCGCGACGCGGCCCTGCGGGGCGATCAGGGCGGCGATCTCCGGCAGGTGGGCGCCGGTGTCGTTGGTCGAGAAGACGAAGGCCGGGGCGCCGATGCCCAGAGCCTCCACCTGCCCGGCCAGCGGCTTGCGGTGGTCGATGACGTGATGGGCGCCCAGGTCCCGGCACCAGGCCTGCGTCTCCTCGCGGGATGCGGTGGCGATGACCGTCAGGTCGGTCAACTGCCGGGCGAGCTGGATGGCGATGGAGCCGACGCCGCCGGCCCCGCCGACGATCAGGATGGCGTTGGCCGCCCCCGGCACCGGGCGCCGCACGTCCAGACGGTCGAACATGGCTTCCCATGCGGTGATGCTGGTCAGCGGCAGGGCGGCGGCCTGGGCGAAGTCGAGGCTGGCCGGCTTCGGTCCGACGATGCGCTCGTCCACCAGATGGAATTCGGCGTTGGTGCCGTCGCGGTCGATGGCCCCGGCGTAGAAGACGGCGTCGCCCGGCTTGAACAGCGTGGCCTGCGGCCCGGCGGCGACCACGGTGCCGGCGGCGTCCCAGCCCAGCACCTTCATGGCGCCCGGCGCGGGGGGCATGTTGCGGCGGACCTTGGTGTCAACGGGGTTGACCGAGACGGCCTTGATCTCGACCAGCAGGTCGCGGCCCTGGGGCTCGGGGCGGGGGCGCTCGACGTCGATCAGGGCGTCGGGGGCGTCGATGGGCAGGGATTGGGTGAAGGCGACGGCGCGCATGGCCTCAAGTCCTTGTGCTTGTTGTGGCGTGCTTGTTGCGGCGTGTTGTGCTCTGCCGACAGACTTGCGCCTTGCAGCACCGGGGCGCAAGAATGCACATGAAACGCACATAGTGTCGAAAAGGATACCGTCATGGCCCGCGTTCCGCACGCCAACCTGGACTGCTCGCCGGGCTGCCCGGTGGAGGGCGTTCTCGCCCTCATCGGCGGGAAGTGGAAGGGGCTGATCCTCTACCATCTGCTGGACGGCACGCTGCGCTTCAACGAAATCCGCCGGCGCGTGCCGAACGTCACCCAGCGCATGCTGACCACCCAGCTCCGCGAGCTGGAGGCGGACGGGCTGCTGGTCCGCACCGTCTATGCGGAGGTGCCGCCGCGCGTCGAATACAGCCTGTCGCCGCGCGGGCGGAGCCTGGAGCCGATCATCCTGGCGCTGAAGGCCTGGGGTGAGGAGCATCTGCGCCCCGCCGCGGCGGTTTCTGACACCGCTTCCGCTGTCGCCGCCGCATGAGCGCCTTCGTCCCGCCGCCCCCGCAGCGTCCGTGGGGGCACCGCCTGTTCTTCCCCGCCGCCGCTCTTTATGGGGCGCTCAGCGTGCCGCTGTGGGTGGCCGGCTATTTCGGCTGGCTCGGCATCGGCTGGACCCCGGCGCTGCACGCGCACGAGATGCTGATGGGCTACGCGCTGGCGGTGGTCGGCGGCTTCCTGCTGACGCGGCCGTCCGGGTTGGCGTTGACCGTCGCCTTCGCCGCATGGCTGGCCGGGCGGCTGGCGGTTCTGGCCGGCCTTCCCCCGGAATTCGCCGCACCGCTGGCGCTGGCCTACCCGGTGGCGCTGTTCGTGATGGCCGGCGTGCCCTTCCTGCGCGTTGCCAAGAGCGGCCACAACATGCTGTTCGGACCGGTGATCGGCGCCTTCGCGCTGGCCGAGGCGCAGGTCTGGTGGGGTGGCGACGGCGGACGGACAGGCGCTTTGTTCGCGCTGCATCTCGTCGGCGTTCTGATGCTGGTGATGGGCGGGCGCATCATCCCTTCCGCCACGGCGGGGGAAGTCCGCAAGCAGGGCGGGACGCTGGTCGAGCGGGTGCAGCCGCGCCTGGAATGGGCGGGCGTCGCCGGGGCGGTGCTGGCCGCCCTGACCGTGGCCGCCGGGATGACGACCGGCCCGCTGGCCTGGATCGGGGCGGCGGGCGCCGCTTTGGCCGGAGTGACCGCCTGGGCGCGTCTGGCGCGCTGGCGGACGGGCGCCGTCCTGAAGCGTCCGGACCTGTGGAGCCTGCATCTGGGTTACGGCTGGCTCGGGCTCGGCTGGCTGTTCCTGGGGGTGGAGCGGCTGGCCCCGCTGACCGGCGGGGCGGGCTGGCATGTGATCGGGGCGGGCGCGCTGGGCACGCTGGCCGCCTCCATGATGGTGCGCGCGACCCTGCAGCGGGAGGCGCTGCCGCCGGACTTCTCCCGGCCCGCCACCGCCGCCATCGCTCTGGTCGGCCTGTCCGCCGCGCTGCGCGTCGCCGCTGCCAGCACCGCGCCGGACCTGCTGATGCCCGCGGCGGCGTTGGCTTGGTCGGGCGCGCATCTGCTGGTGCTGTGGGTGCTGCTGCGCGTGCCGAAGCGGATCCGGGCGTGAACTCGGCGCTCTGATCCTGGTCTTCCCGCACCGCCATCGCTATGGTGCGCCTAGTGCAACTGACGTCGGCGCCTTCCATGGATACCTTGCCGTTCGAGGCCGAGAACGCCGTCGTGATCTGCGCCGACCGTGGCGTGTTCGAGCTTCTGGTCGGGCTTCTGCTGTCGCTGCGCCCGCTGGACCGCCGGCGCTACCGGGTCTGCCTGATCGATGTCGGGCTGACCGCGGCGCAGCGCGAGCATGTGGCACCGCTCTGCGACCGCATCGCGCCGGTGCGGGACGATCTGGTGGTCTGGCCGCACCCGCAGCTGGTGGCGCAGTTGGACCGGCAGATCCCCTTCTGGAAGGCAATGCTCTGCCGCCCGTTCCTGCGCGACTATTTCCCCGGTTTCCAGTGCTATCTGCACTTGGACGCCGATGTCTGGGTTCAGAGCACCGCTGTGTTGGACGCCGCCGTCGAGGGGGTGCGCGGCGGGCACGCCGTGATCGTCCCCGAGGCGGACGCGGCCTATCCCTTCCTGACATCGCACACCGCCAACGCCCATTCGGTGGCGGAGCGCGCCAAGCTGATCACGCGCTTCTTCGGAGAGGAGGTCGCCACGCTGGCCGGTGCGCTGCCCTATTACAATCTGGGCTTCTACGGGCTTCGCCACGATGCGCCCCATTGGGACCTGTTCCGTGACAGCCTGCGCGACGCGACGCGGACCACCTTCCACTTCCTGTGCGAGCAGATCGTCCTGAACATCGTGATGTTCCAAGTGAGGAACACGCTGCTGCTGCCGGCGACGGCCAACTGGATGTGCAGCATGGCCGTGCCCGTGCGCGGAACGGATGGGCTGTGGCGCTCGCCCGTCTACCCACACACGCCGATCGATCTGCTGCACCTGACCGGCACGGACAAGCTGGAGCGCTACCAGCCGCTGGGGCTGCTCTACGACGGGGGGCGCTATCTGGAGGGCATCGCGCACCTGGCAGCTCCGCATGCCCAGGTCGGCTGACCGCCGGACCTTGCGCAACGGCTTGACGGTTCCCGTCCCAACCCCCGACACTCCTAGGCAACGGCCTCCACCGAGGGCCATGAGAGGCGGGCAAACCCGCAAGGGGGGATCATGAGCGACGCGTTGGAACCGGTCCGCTGCGCGGGCGTCGTCGGGCTCGGCTCCATGGGCATGGGGGTGGCGCTGTCGCTGCTCCGCGCCGGCTTCCGGGTCGTCGGCTGCGACCTCGACGCCGCCAAATGCATGAGTCTCGTCACCCATGGCGGGGAGGCCGCGGGCTCGCCCGCCGACGTCGGGCGTCGGGTGGACCGCGTCTTCGTCCTGGTCGCCACGGCGGAGCAGGCGGAGGAGGTGCTGTTCGGCGTCGAGGGCGTGGCCGGCACCCTGGCGAAGGGCGGCGTGGTCGTCCTGTCCACCAGCGTCCCGCCGGACATGGCCGCCGCCATCGGGCGCCGTCTCGCCGAGCGTGACCTGCTGATGCTCGACGCGCCGGTCGGCGGCGGCCCGGTGCGGGCGGCGGAGGGCCGCATGGTGGTGATGGCCTCCGGCCCCGAGGACGCCTTCGCGCGGGCCGAAGACCTGATCGCCGCCGCGTCGGGCACGCTGCACCGCGTCGGCACCGAGCACGGGCAGGGCTCCGCCGTGAAGGCCGTCGAGCAGATGCTGACCGGAATCCACGCCGCCGCGGTGGCGGAAGCCACGGCCTTCGGCGTCCGCGCCGGAGTCGATCCGCAGCGGCTGGCCGAGATCCTCGCCGCCGGTCCCTTCCATATTCCGTCTCAGCGGCCGCTGGGCATCGTCGGGGCGGACCTGGGCAACGTGATGGACGCCGCGCGGCGGCTGACCGTCCCGACCCCGCTGGCCGCCTCCGCCCTGCAACTCTTCACCATGGCCGCCGCGGTCGGGCTGGGGCGCGAGGGCGACGGCGCGCTCGCCCGGATTTTCGACCGGCTGGCCGGCAATCCGCAGGAGGGCTGAAGCATCATGTCGAGTGCGCTCAAATCACTGGTCGTCACCGGCGGCAGCCGCGGCATCGGGGCGGCGGTCGCCCGCATGGCCGCGCAGCGCGGCCACGCCGTCACCTTCTCCTACATCGGCAATGAAACGGCAGCGGAGGCCACGCTGGCGGCGATCCGCGACGCCGGGGGGCAGGCCCAGGCGGTGAAGGGCGACGCGGCGCGGGAGGAGGACATCCGAGCCCTGTTCGACGCGGCGGAGGACCGCTTCGGCCCAACCGCCGGACTGGTCAACAACGCGGGGATCATCGGCCCCTACGGACGGCTCGACGAGGCCGCCCCGGACGAGCTGCGCCGCATGCTGGACATCAACGTGACCGGCGCGGTCCTCTGCGCGCGGGAGGCGGTGCGCCGCATGTCCAGCCGCCATGGCGGGAAGGGGGGAAGCATCGTCAACATCGGCTCCATCGCCGCCGTGCTGGGCTCGCCCAACGAGTATGTGGGCTACGCGGCCAGCAAGGGTGCTGTGGACAGCCTGACCGTCGGCCTCGCCCGCGAGGTGGCGAAGGAGGGCATCCGCGTGAACTGCGTGCGGCCGGGCTTGATTGACACCGACATCCAGATCATTCCCGGCATCGGCAGCCGGCTCGACAACCCCGCTTTGATCCCGCCCGCCGGGCGCGCCGGGACGGCGGACGAGGTCGCCGAGACCGTGCTGTGGCTGCTGTCCGACGCCGCGTCCTACGTGACCGGCGCCCTTCTCAACGTCTCCGGAGGCCGCTGAGCCATGCCCGCGTCGAATTCCTTTGCCATCGGCCACCAGGACATCGTGGAGGCCGCGGCGCGGTTGGACGGCTTCGCCGTGCGCACGCCGCTGCTGGAGAACGCCTTGCTGAACGAACGGGTTGGCGGGCGCGTCCTGCTGAAGCCGGAAGTCCTGCAGCGCAGCGGCTCCTTCAAGTTCCGCGGCGCCTTCAACAGGCTCTCCCAACTGACGCCGGAGGAGCGCCGGGGCGGGGTGGTCGCCTGGTCGTCGGGCAACCACGCCCAGGGTGTCGCGGCGGCGGCGGCGCTGCTCGGCATGCCGGCGGTCATCGTCATGCCCAGCGACGCGCCGGCATTGAAGATCGCCAACACCCGCGGCTACGGCGCCGAGGTGGTGCTCTACGACCGCTGGACCGAAAGCCGCGAAGGCATTGCCACGGCCATCGCGGAGGAGCGGGGTGCGGCCACCGTGCCGCCCTACGACCACCCGCAGATCATGGCCGGGCAGGGCACGGTCGGGCTGGAGATCGCCGCCCAGGCGCAGGCCATCGGCGCGGCTCCCGACGACGTGATCGCGCCGTGCAGCGGCGGAGGGCTGATGTCCGGGGTCGCCACGGCGGTCCGCCATACTTTCCCCGACGCCCGCCTGTGGGCGGCGGAGCCGGCGGGCTTCGACGACGTGGCGCGCTCGCTGGCCGCCGGGGAGCGGGTGGAGAACGCCGCCGGGCAACGCTCCATCTGCGACGCGCTGCTGACCCCGACGCCGGGCGCCCTGACCTTCCCGGTGATGAAGACGCTGCTGTCCGGCAGCCTCGCCGTCACCGACGCCGAGGTGAAGGCCGCCATGGCTTACGCCTTCACCGTGCTGAAGCTGGTGGTCGAGCCGGGCGGAGCGGTCGGGCTGGCCGCCGTGCTGACGGGCAAGCTGCCGGCGGCGGGCCGCACCGTCGCCGTGGTGCTGAGCGGCGGCAACGTCGACGCGGCGACCTTCACCGACGCGCTGGCGGCGTCGTAGCGCGCTCCAGCACGTAATAGACGGCGCCGGGGGCGAATTTCTTGCGGAGCGAGTCGCGGTGGTAGGCGATGTTCCACCGCGTCAGCGCGCAGGCCGCCTCGTCCAGCCGCACCAGCAGCGGGTTGCCATAGGGCAGGGAGACGCCCATCAGCGGCCCCAGCCGCTCGGTCAGCGGGAAGGAGCAGAAGCGGCGTTGCATCACCGTGAAGCCCAGCCGGGCGAAACGCTCCTCCAGCCACTCAACGGGGAAGCCGCGCTCGTTGGCGGTCAGGCCGCGGCGGGGGCGGCGCCAGTCGCCCATGGTGCTGATCGGCTCGCGCAGGATGAACAGCCCGCCGGGGGCGGTGACGCGGGCGAACTCGGCGAGCAGGGCGCCGGCGTTCGGGATGTGATGCAGCGTGTGCAGGCAGACGGTCAGGTCGTTCGCCCCGTCCGCGCAGTCGATGCGCCCGCCCAGCGTGGGCCGGCGGTACTCGGCGGGGGTGCCGGCGATGTCGGATTTCCAGAAGCGCTCGATGGGCTCCACGGCGAGGAAGCGGTCCACCTGCCCGGCGATCGGCGCCACGTCGTCCCCCGCGGCGCAGCCGAAGGCGAGCGCCTGCCGGAAGCGCCGCCCGGCCAGGAAGCGGAAGGCGTGGCGGTGGTTCAGCGCGTGGTATTCGTAGCGGTAGCCGGGCCGCTCGGGCGCCGTGCGCGCGAAGTCCTCCGCCGGGTCCCGCGCCTCGACACCGTACCAGCCGGCGATCCGGGCCGCGTCGAAGTCGTCGCCGTAGAGGGCGGCGCCGGAGAAATACTGCTCCTCGAAACTGGCGGACTCGAAACTTGCGGTCATGGGGGCTGAGGCTCCGCTGGATGGACGGCGCGACGATAGCGCGCCGGTTCCGGCGGGAACATTCAGCTTGCCCGCCTAGGACGGAGGAGCAGTTCTATGGCGGAGCGGGACCGCGGGGCGCGAAGGGAGCGCCCCTTAAGGGGAGGGCAGGGCCGACAGGATGTCGGTGTGCGGAAAGTCCTGTCCTTTGAACAGCAACGGCTCGTTGGTCGCTTTTGACAGAGCGTAGGCGAAGCAATCGCCGTAATTCAGCTTGGCCGGGTGTCCGCTGCCGCGCCCGAAACGGCGGTAGGCATCGCGCGCGGTTCGCGCCTGCTCCTCGGTCACCGGCTCGATAATCAATCCGGCGGCGTCGATCAGCGTGTCGAAACTGCGGCTGGCGGTCTCGTCACGGCTGCTGTCGATGACGATGGCGGCTTCCAGGAAATTGGCCGCGGAGATGCGGCGCACCGGGGCCTTCTCGATGGCCACCGCATAATCCAGGGCATCCGGTTCGCTGCGCAGGATGGCAACCAGGGCCGAGGTGTCCACGATCATCGTGGGAGCCCTTTGTCGTCATACAGCAGATCACCGTGATCAGCGGAACGATAGGGTTCCTTGAGATGGGGGGCACATTCTCGTCCGATGTCCAGAAGGCGATCGGCCAGACCGGTTCTCGGTTCGCGGCTTCTTTGCTCGCTGCGCAGCCGATCCAGACGCTCGCGGAGCGCCTGGGTGACGACGGTGGACATGCTCTCACCGGTCAGAGCGGCGAGTTGTTCCGCCAGCCGTTGCGCTTCCTCATCCTTGATCGTCAGTCCCATGGGCGAGTCCCTTCCAGGCACCGGTTGACCGCATTTCTACCATCGGGCGCCCGACGGCTCAACGCAGGCAGCGGCGTCGGAATTTTGCCTGTGCCAATGGGGCGTTAGAGCCGGATGTCGCTCTGGAACAGGCCGAGGTCGAGGTGTTCCATCGGGACGCGACGGGCGCGGCGGCGGCTGAAACGTTTTACGGCGTGGCGGGCGCGACCGAAGAGGGCGGCGTAGCTCTTCAACGTCTTGGGCATGTCCGTTCTTCCCAATCTGTGTAGGGGGTGAACGGATCACAGCTATGACGGGTCCATGTGACAAATTCTATCGCACTGCACACCGGCCCGAGGAACGCCGGGCGGCGCCACCTGTTCGAGAAGGAATACCCCGAAAAACTCGCGCGAAGCATGGTGAGGAGGCGGCGATGAGCGGCGTTCTGAAGGCCGTCATTTTCGACGTGGACGGCACCCTGGTCGACTCGGTGGACCTGCACGCCCACGCCTGGGTGGAGGCGATCCGGCATTTCGGCTACCACGCGGAGTTCGACGCGGTGCGCTCCCAGATCGGCAAGGGCGGCGACCAGCTGATGCCGGTCTTCGTGCCGGAGAAGGATCTGGACCGCATCAAGGACGAGCTGGACCACTTCCGGCACGAGCTGTTCGCCCGCAAATACATGCCGAAGGTCCGCGGCTTCCGACGGGTGCGCGGCCTGTTCCAGCATCTCCACGCGGAAGGCTTGCGCATCGCGCTCGCCTCCTCCGCCAAGGGGGACGAGCTGGAGCATTACAAGCGCGCGGCGGAGATTGCGGACTTGGTGGACGTGGAGACCTCGTCCGATGACGCGGAGCGGTCGAAGCCGCATCCGGACATCTTCGAGGCGGCGTTGGAGAAGCTCGGCCTGCCGGCGGAGGAGGCGGTGGTGGTCGGCGACAGCCCCTGGGACGCCAAGGCGGCAGGGCGGGCGGGCCTGACCGTGGTGGGGGTGCTGTGCGGCGGCTTTGCGGAGCAGGATCTGCGCAAGGCCGGCTGCGCGGAGATCTTCCGTGATCCGGAAGACCTCCAGCGCCGCTTCGCCACCAGCCTCATCGGGAAACGCAGCCCACGCGCGATGGGCCTTCTTCAGCCCGGTGGACCTCAGCCGGGGCGCCCGTCGGCCCGCGGGGCGAGCAGGATGGGCGCGTAGACGTACAGGTAGCAGGCGAAGGCCGCGATCCAGGCAGCGCCGGCCCCCTCAAGGGCGATCCAGTAGAGGCCGCCCGGCAGCGCGGGGGCAAGGACCCGCAGCAGGGCGGCCGCGGTCAGCAGGATGTAGCCGGCCACGGTCGGGCGAGTCACCACCAGCATCCGCCCGGTGTGGCCGAGCGAGGCCCGCGTCATCACCGCCACGATCATCGTGGCGAAGGCCCCCGCGGTCAGGGCATGGACCCAGGCGGAGCCATCCACGCCGGCCCCCAGCAGATGCGCGGCCTTCAGCGCCAGCGCCGCCGGCACCCAGGCGTAGCCGAGATGAAGCACCCACAGAATCGGCTGGTCGAGCGTCTTGGCCGGCTGCCAACCGGCCAGCCGCAGGGCGTGGGCGAGCGCCGCGACGAGCGCCAGCAGGCCGGCGATGGCGGTGCCCGGCAGGGCGAGGTCGGCGGGGATCATCAGCAGGGTCGAGACGAGCGTCACCTTCTCCACCCAGGGGCGGGAGACGACGGTGCCGTCCAGCCCGCGCAGCCGCAGGGCGTTGCGGGTGAAGGCCGGGACGATGCGCCCGCCGATCACCGCGACCATCATCAGCACGACGCCGATGGCCAGCGTCTCGCCCAGCGCGGTGCCGCCCGGCAGCACGCCCAGCCAGTCCAGATGGAACAGCAGGTTGGCGGCGGTCAGCAGGCCCAGCAGGGCGAGGAAGGCGGTGTTGCGGATCTTGCCCGCCGCCACCAGCGGCCCGGCCAGCGCGATGCCGAGCGCCGGCAGGAAGGCGAGGTCGAGGATGGTGGCAACCGGCAGCGGCACGCCGAGGACGGGCAGCAGCGCCACCCGCCCGGCCAGCCACAGCGCCGTCAGGCCGGCGAGCGGCGAGCCGGACAGCGCCTTGGTTCCTGTCCAACTCGGCACCGCGGTCAGCAGGAAACCGGCCACCGCGGCGACCACGAAGGCGAACAGCATCTCGTGCGCGTGCCAGGAGGCCGCCGGGACGGCGCCGTCCGGCCAGGACCCGGTCGCCAGCACGGCGATCCAGGCGGCCAGCAGGACGGGCGCGGCAAGGCCGGAGAGCAGGAAGAAGGGCCGGAACCCATAAGCGAAAATCAGAGGGACCGGCGGGCGGTCCGGCTGGTCGGCAACGGAACTGGTCATGGCGTTCCCCGCGCGTTGGAGGCATCGGTCATGCCGTCACACTGCGCCGGGGGCGGTCACCCTTCTTTGACCGCCGTCAAATAGAAACCCTCCAAACAAGAATCTGGGACGTTGGAGAAAAGCCGCCCTCAGAGCGTGATGCCGTTCTCGGTCATCAGGCGTTTCAGAGCGTCGCGGGCGGGCGCGTCCAGCACGGGCAGGCCGTCGCGCGCGGTCAGGACGAAAGCGCCGGGATCGGCCAGGGTGCGCAGGGCGAAACCGCCCACGCGCGGCGGGCCGCTGCTCAGCGGCGCGTCCTCGTAGATCGGCGAGAAGGTGCAGCCCAGAAGCATGGCGCGGGCGATCAGCGCCTCGTCCGACGACCCGCCCGACGCCGGGCTGTTGATGCCGAACAGCAGCCGCTCGGCCTCGCCGCTGGTGACGAGCCCGCGTTCCTGCAGGATGTCCACCATGGCGGAGGTGGTCATCACCGGGGCGGCGCGGCCCTTCCAGCAGAAGCGCCCGTCGTCCCACCCGATGTCCAGGCAGCGGTAGATCATGTGCGGATCGGCGCCGCCGGGCGACCCGGCGACGATGTAGTTGACCCGAAGCAACCCGTTCCACGCCCCGGCCGGAGCGACGATGCAGGAAACACCGCGCCGGGTCAGGCGCAGATAGGTGTCGTTGATGCCCGAAGGCTCGAAATCGAACAGCATGGCTGGCTCACCTTGGTCGGGGACCCCGCTCCCCTCGAACGAAAAAGGTGAGCATGGGTTCCCGCAAGGCAACATGGCCATGCGTATGGTATTCCTCTCCGCACGCGCAAAAAGGGTATAGGCAAAAGCTCAGGACTTCGGGCGGAATGCCTTGCAGACCAATGGGTCAGTGTCGATGCGCGCCGCGCCGATCAGATCGAGGCAATACGGAATTGCCGGGAAGACCGCCATCAGGCAATCGTGAATGGCGGAAGGCTTGCCCGGAAGGTTCACGATCAGGCTGCTGCCACGGATTCCCGCGGTCTGGCGCGACAGGATGGCGGTCGGCACCACGGTCAGGCTGACCGAGCGCATCAACTCGCCGAAGCCGGGCATCATCTTTTCGCAGACCTGCTCCGTCGCCTCCGGAGTCACGTCGCGCGGGGCGGGACCGGTGCCGCCGGTGGTGACGATCAGGTCGCAACGCTCCCGGTCGGCCAGCTCGATCAGGGTGGCGGCAATGCCCTCGCGGTCGTCGGGGATGAGGCGGGCCACCGGCTCCCAGGGGGAGGCGACGATGCGCTCCAGCTCCTCCCGGATGGCCGGGCCGCCCTTGTCCTCGTAGATGCCCTGGCTGGCCCGGTCGGACACGGTGACGATGCCGATGCGGGCGGGCTTTGCGGAGGTCATGGGCGGCGGTCCTTATGGAGTGTCCGGCGGGCTTACTTGCTGCCCGGCGCCAGGAAGACGCTCTTGTAGCTGTCCCGGTCGCCGTTGTTGGTGTCGGTCAGCTGGAAGGTGACCGGGGTTGATGCGTCCGGCACGGACTCCCGCGGTGCCGTGACGTAGACGCGGTAGGTCGCCACGCTGTCCGGGGAGGCGGAGATGTGGCTGACCGCGCTGCCGCTGTCTGCGTCGCTCTCGCCGACGACCTTCACCTCGGCACCCGCAATGCCGCCGGCGGCCAGCGTGTAGGAGCGGTCCTGGCGGGTCTTGTTGGAGACCTTGAAGGTATAGGCGTTGCGGATGGTGCCGTCCTGCAGCGTGACGAACAGAGGCGCGCGGTCGCGTTGCACGGCGATGTCCAGCCGGGGGCGCAGCGCGTAGCTCCAGGCCATGGCGCCGGTGATCACCAGCATCAGCAGCCCGTAGACGATGGTGCGCGGGCGGATCAGCCGCCACTGGTAGGTCTTGCCCTGGGCGCGGGTGTCCTGGGCGGCCAGGCTGTCGAAACGGATCAGGCCCTTCGGCAGCTCCTGCGACACCATGATGTTGTCGCAGGCGTCGGCGCACAGGCCGCAATTGATGCAGTCCGCCTGCTCGCCGGTGCGGATGTCGACGCCGACCGGGCAGACCTGCACGCACTGGCCGCAGTCGATGCAGTCGCCGAAGCCCTTGGTCCGGCGCTCGTCCCAGCTCTGCGACTTGCGCTTCGGGCCGCGGGTGTCGCCGCGCAGCGTGTCGTAGGTGACGACGAGGCTGTGCTCGTCCAGCATCGCGGTCTGGATGCGCGGCCACGGGCACATGTAGTAGCACATCTGCTCGCGCGTCCAGCCGGCCATGACGTAGGTCATGCCCGCGAACAGCGCGAAGAAGCCCGCCGCCTCGTAAGTCGCGTCGAAGGTCAGAAGATCGACGGCCAGCCGCGGCGCATCGGTGAAGAAGGCGACGAAGCCGAAGCCGGTGATGACGGACAGCGCCAGCCAGCCGGCATGCTTCCCGGTCTTGCGCAGGACCTTCTTGGCCGTCCAGGGAGCCTTGTCCAGGCGGATGCGCTCCGCCCGGTCGCCTTCGAAGGCGCGCTCGATCCAGACGAACAGGTCGGTCCACACCGTCTGCGGGCAGGTGAAGCCGCACCACACGCGCCCGGCCAGCGCGGTCGCCAGGAACAGCCCCAGCGCCGCCACGATCAGCACGCCGGTCAGGTAGTAGATTTCCTGCGGCCAGATTTCGATCCAGAAGATGAAGAAGCGCGGCGTCGTCAGGTCGAACAGCACCGCCTGGGCCGGCGCGTCGGGGCCGCGTTCCCAGCGAATCCAGGGGGCGATGAAGAAGACCGCCAGAAGCACCCAGGTCAGGATGGTCTTCCAGCGCCGGTAGCGTCCGGAGACGGCCTTCGGGTGGATCTTCTTCTGGCTCTCGAAAAACTGGATTTTCGCCGGCGTGACAGCGCTTCCGTCTGGCATATCGTCTGCCTTGGCTCCGGATAGGGACGCAAGACCGGACAATAGCGGACAGGACCCGAGCGCTTCTTGATCGGGATCAAGACGAGAACGGATTTGAAAAATCCCTATGGATTATAAGGATTTTTCAGCGGCGCTGGTGACCGGCCGGGATTACCGGCTGTAATACGTCCATCGGCCGATTGGCTCAAGCTTCGTTTCGCAATGCGGAAACGTTTCCGTCCTCCGCCGCCGTGCCTTCGGACGCCGCGTCCCGCGGTGCGGGCCGGGAGGGGGAGGGGCGGGTGACGATGTAGACGGCCACCGCCGCCATGCAGGTGCCGGCCAGGACGGGAACCAGCGGACGGCTGGTGGTGAGCACCACGATCGCCCAACTCACGCCCATGCCGACCAGTGCCGCCACTTTTGCCTTGCGGGGGATGGCCCCTTCGGCCTGCCAGTCGCGCAGCAGCGGGCCGAAGCGCGGGTCGCGGTACAACCGGTCGCGCAGGGCCGGGCTGCTCTTGGCGAAGGCCCCGGCGGCCAGAAGCAGGAACGGCGTGGTCGGCAGGAGCGGCAGCACGGTGCCCGCGATGCCCAGCCCGACCGCGGCGTAGCCCAGCGCCAGCCACAGCCGGCGCCGCAAGGGAGAGGCGCAGACGGAGGCGTCCTCCGGAAGGGCGGTCTGGTCATCCATGAGGTGAAGATAGGACGCTCACACGGCCAGGACCAGCACCGCGTAGCGGGCGGCCTTGCCCGCCGTGACCAGCAGCAGGAACAGCCGGATGTCCACCCGCAGGATGCCGGCCACAAGCGTCAGCGGATCGCCGATGAAGGGCATCCAGGCCAGCAGCAGCGACCACACCCCGAAGCGCTGGTACCAGCGGGTGGCCCGCGCCACCATGGCGGCGGGAACCGGGAACCAGCGGCGGTCCTGGAAATGCATCAGGTGGCGCCCGAGCGCCCAATTGACCACCGACCCCAGCACGTTGCCCGCCGTGGCGAACAGCAAAAGCGCCAGATGGTCGTAGTTGCCGGTGGCGTGCATGCCGACCAGCAGGATTTCCGATTGGGCCGGAAAGATGGTCGCGGCCAGGAATGCGGTCAGGAACAGCCCGCCGTAGGCGGCAAACTCGGACATGCGGCGGTCGGTCCTTCCGGGCCGGGGGTGGCGGAGGCTAGAACATGGGTGCGCATACAGGAATGCGGGAGGCGCCATGGTGCAGCCGCGATAAACTGGTGTAGATTCATTTTGTATGAATTCGCAGCGGATCGACGCGGAGTGCTCGACCCGTCTCGCGCGGTGGGCGCCGTCTTAGGGAATGAAGGGGAGTGTTCGCGGATGGCCGCTGCCGGCCTTGCCCGCTTCGATGCCGACGGGCGCCTGATCTGGGCCAACGCCGTGTTCCGGGCGTCGCTGGGCGGTTGTCCGGGTGACCGTCTCGATGCCCTTCTGGCGGCGGTTCCGCTGCGTGAGGACGCGGCCGTGGCTGCGGAGCGGCTGCGCGCCGGTCGGCCGGTGGCGATTGCGGCCCTGCCGGGTCAGCGACGCGGGCTGTTGATTCCGGCCGAGGGCGAGGGTGGCGAGTTGGTGCTGACCCTCACCGAAGACGGCGCCCTGGCGGTCGCGCCGGACGAGACCGGGTTCATCGGCTTCGAGGACCTGTTGGGCGACCGGGCCGGCGAGGCGGAGCGGGCGATCATGCAGGCCATCGCCGTTCCCTTGGTGGTGACGCGGCTGTCCGATGGTCTGGTGATGGCGGTCAACCAGCCCGCCGGGCTGCTGTTCGGGGTGCCGCTCGACGATGTGGTCGGGCGCAGCTTCGCCAAGGCCTACTACACCGATCCGGCGGAGCGGGAGCGGCTGCTCGCCGCCCTGTCCGACGGAGCCGGCGGGGTGGACGGCTTCGAGACCCGGCTGTGCCGGCCCGATGGCAGCGACCTCTGGGCGATGATTTCCGCCCGGCGGTTCCGCTTCCGGGGTGAGGACGCCATGCTCGCCTGCGTCAGCGACATCTCCGCCCGCAAGCGCACCGAACAGGCCCTCGAAGCCCAGTGGGACCAGACCCGGGCGGTTCTCAACGGGCTGGGCCAGGGGGTGATGGCGTTCGACCGGGGGCTCCGCTTGGTCGCCTGGAACGGGCGCGTCACGGAACTGCTGGGGCTGGAACCGGAAGCCCTCACCTATCACACACCTTACGCCGCCATCGCCCGGCGGGTCGGCGACGGGCTGGCCTTCGGGCCGGGGAGTGTGTGCCCCGCCGACGCTGTGTCCGATGTCGCCACGTCAGCGGCCCTCGGAACGCCGCTTCCGACCCGGCCCGCTCCGGACGAACGGTCGTGGGAATGCATCCGCTCCGACGGGCAGGTGTTGGAGTGCCTGATCCGGCCCCTGCCCGACGGCGGATTCGTCGTCACCTACACCGACGTGACCGAGCGGCGGAACGCCGAGCGGGAGATCTTCGCCAGCCGCGAACTGTTCGAACTGGCCATCCGGGCGGCGCGCGAGGGCATCTCGCAATGGGATCTGCGCACGGGGCAGCTGTGGCTGTCGCCCTACTGGTGGGGAATGCTTGGCTACGGCGAGGACGAGATGGTCAACACCGCCGCCCGCTGGACCGAGCTGATTCTGCCCGAGGATCGTGAGCTGTCGATGCGGATGGCCCGCGATCTGATCGACGGCGCGATGAACGAGTGCCAGTTCATCCAGCGCTTCCGCCACAAGCACGGAGCCGTGGTCCATATGCTGACCCGCGCCATTCGCGTGCTGGGTCCGGACGGTGAGCTGTTCCGTCTCGTCGGTTCGCACACCGACGTGTCGGAACGGGTCAATGCGGAGGAGCGCGCCCACGCGGCACGGGAGGAGGCCGAACGCGCCCTGCGCGACCTGAAGGAGGCGCAAGCCCATTTGATCCAGTCCGAGAAGATGGCCGCGCTCGGCTCCCTGGTGGCGGGGGTGGCTCATGAAATCAACACCCCCATCGGCATCGCCCTGACCGGCGCTTCGCTGATGGCGGAGCGCACCCGCCTCATCCGGCGCGATTTCGAGGCGGGAACGCTGCGCCGGCCCGACTTCGCCGACTTCCTCGACATGGCGGGGGAGGCGGCGCACCTGATGCTGCTGAACATCGACCGCGCCGCCCAGCTCATCCAGAGCTTCAAGCAGATCGCCGTCGATCAGGCCAGCGAGGAGCGCCGCCTCTTCGACCTGCGCGACTACATCGACGAGGTTCTGCGCAGCCTGGGTGTCCGCATCAAGCGGGCCGCCCACGGCGTGGAGGTGGATTGCCCGACGGATCTGGTGATCGACGGCTATCCGGGCGCGCTCAGCCAGGTGCTGACCAACCTCGTCATGAACTCGATCATCCACGCCTACGCACCGGGGCAGCACGGGACGCTGCGCGTCGCCGCGCGCGCGGTGGGCGCCGACGAGGTCGAGCTGTTCTACGCCGACGATGGGCGCGGCATCCCACCAGACCTGCACGGCAAGGTGTTCGAGCCCTTCTTCACCACCAGCCGCGGCGCGGGGGGCAGCGGGCTGGGGCTGAACATCGTCTACAACATCGCCACCCGCAAGTTGAAGGGCCGCATCGCGCTCGACAGCGCGCCGGGCCGTGGCACCGCCTTCACCCTGCGCTTTCCCCGCGTCGCGCCGGTGGAGCGCGCCCCGGCCTGAGGGCTTGCCTCTTACTGCGCATCCACCCAGGCGATGCGCAGGATGTTGGTGTTGCCGGGGGTGCCGAAGGGCACGCCGGCGGTGATGACCAGCCGCTGGCCTTCCACCGCCAGCCCGTCCTCGTAGGCGCAGCGTGCGGCCTTCTGGACCATCTCGTTGAAGTCGGCCACGTCGGCGGAATGCACGCTGTGCACCCCGTAGGCGAGCTGGAGCCGCCGCGCCGTCTCCAGGCTGGAGGTCAGGCACATGATCGGCACCTCCGGCCGTTCGCGGGCGGCGCGCAGCGTGGTGGAGCCGCTGGTGGTGTAGGTGACGATGGCCGCGGCCTGGATGGTGTGGGCGACCTGCCGTGCCGCCGCGGTGACGGCGTCGGTGGAGGTCTGCTGCGGGTCGGGATGCTGGGCGTCGGTGATGGTGCGGTAGAGCGGGTCCTGCTCGACCCTGCGGGCGATGCGGTCCATCATCGACACGGCCTCGATGGGGTAGGTGCCCGCCGCGGTCTCCGCCGACAGCATCACCGCGTCCGCCCCGTCATAGACCGCGGTCGCCACGTCTGACGCCTCGGCGCGGGTGGGGGCGGGCGCGCCGATCATCGATTCGAGCATCTGGGTGGCGACGATCACCGGCTTGCCGGCCTTGCGCGACTCGCGGATGATGCGCTTCTGGATGCTCGGCACGTCCTCCGCCGGCATCTCGACACCGAGGTCCCCACGGGCGACCATCACGCCGTCCGACAGTTCGACGATGCGCTCCAGGTGCTGGATGGCCTGCGGCTTCTCCATCTTAGACAGCAGAGCGGCGCGCCCGGCGACCAGCTTGCGCGCCTCGGCCACGTCCTCCGGCCGCTGCACGAAGGACAGCGCCACCCAGTCGACCCCCTGATCGAGCGCGAAGGCCAGATCCTCGTGATCCTTCGGGGTGAGTGGCGTCAGCGGCAGGACGACGCCCGGAACGTTCACGCCCTTGCGGTCGGACAGGCGGCTGCCGGACAGCACGACGCAGTCGGCGTGGTCGGGGCTGCAATCGACGACGCGCAGGCGGACCTTGCCGTCGTCCACCAGCAGTTCCGCCTCCGGCTCCAGAGCTGCGAAGATTTCCGGGTGGGGCAGGCCGACGCGGGTCGCGTCGCCCGGTTCGGTGGAGAGGTCGAGGCGGATGCGGTGCCCCGGCTCGACGGTGACCGGGCCATCGGCGAAGGTGCCCAGCCGCAGTTTTGGTCCCTGGAGGTCTGCCATCACCGCGATGGGATGGTCCAGTTCCGCCTCCAGCGCGCGCAGCGTGGCGAGGCGCTGGCCATGGTCCTCGTGCGTGCCATGGCTGAAGTTCAGGCGGAAGACGTCCACGCCCGCCTCGAACAGCGCGCGGATCATCTCCGGCGTCGCGGTGGCCGGCCCCAGCGTGGCGACGATCTTGGTCAGGCGGAAGCGCCGGAAGGGGATGCCTTTGCGGGTCATGGGACTGCCTTCTGAGGTGTGCCGTTCGGGTTGTTCCGTTCGGGGCGGGCCCGCTCATCTCAAGAGCTGCCGTTCGGCTTGTCAACCGCGGCCATCCTCCCCACAATGGTCAGTCGCCGGGAAAAGCACGGTAACGCCGCAGAACGGCCTTGACAGATTTCCGGCTTTTTCTATAGTCGCACCCTCCCGCGGCCCAACCGGCCCGGCGGGAGACATTGTGCGTCCCGTATCCGTGTTTTGCCTCCGGGCCTTCGGGCCCCGGCGTCCGGATCGGGGATCAATCGGTGTGTAGGCGGCCCATGAGGGCTGCCGTTGAGATATCGAGGAGAGCAGGCGTGGCGCGTATCGCTGGCGTCAACATCCCCGCGCAGAAGCGCGTGGAGATTGCGTTGACCTACATTCATGGCATCGGCCCCTTCAAGGCCAAGGAAATCTGCACGAAGCTGGAGATCCCGGCGGAGCGCCGTGTGAACCAGCTCACGGACGACGAGATCCTCAAGATCCGCGAGACCATCGACGCCGACTACCGCGTCGAGGGCGACCTGCGCCGTTCGGTCGCCATGAACATCAAGCGTCTGATGGACATGGCCTGCTACCGTGGCCTGCGTCACCGCAAGGGCCTGCCGGTCCGCGGCCAGCGCACCCACACGAACGCCCGCACCCGCAAGGGTCCGGCCAAGCCGATCGCCGGCAAGAAGAAGTAAGAGGACGCACGGACCATGGCCAAGCCCTCAGCCGCTTCGCAGCGTCTTCGTCGTCGCGAGCGCAAGAACATCACCGCCGGCGTCGCTCATGTGAACGCCTCCTTCAACAACACGATGATCACCATCACCGACGCGCAGGGCAACACCATCGCCTGGTCGTCGTCGGGCACGATGGGCTTCAAGGGCTCGCGCAAGTCGACCCCCTACGCCGCCCAGGTCGCCGCCGAGGACGCGGGCCGCAAGGCCCAGGAACACGGCATGAAGACCCTCGAGGTCGAGGTGAAGGGTCCGGGTTCGGGGCGTGAGTCGGCGCTGCGCGCTCTGCAGTCGATCGGCTTCCAGATCACCTCGATCCGCGACGTCACGCCGATTCCGCACAACGGCGTCCGTCCGCCGAAGAAGCGTCGCGTCTAAGAAGCATCGCTACTCCGCACCCGCGGGGACCCGCCGTTCCGGGACAGGCGCCGCAGCCATCGCGGCGCCATCGGATGGGAACGGCCGGTCTCCGCGGACGTGTGTCCACCCCGATGGCATGAGGTAATACCGTGGCTCTTCAGAAGAACTGGCAGGAACTGATCAAGCCGAACAAGCTGGACATCCAGCCCGGTGACGACGCCGACCGCACGGCGACCGTCGTGGCCGAGCCGCTGGAGCGTGGCTTCGGCCTGACGCTCGGCAACGCGCTGCGCCGCGTGCTGCTCTCCTCGCTGCAGGGTGCGGCCGTGACGGCGATCCACATCGACGGCGTGCTGCACGAGTTCTCCTCGATCCCCGGCGTGCGCGAGGACGTGACCGACATCGTCCTCAACATCAAGTCGATGGGTCTGCGCATGGGCGGTGACGGCCCGAAGCGCATGCGCCTGCGCGCCGAAGGCCCCGGCGAGGTGAAGGCCGGCATGATCGAGACCGGCGCGGACATCCAGGTGATGGACCCGGACCTCGTGATCTGCACGCTGGACAACGGCGCGCGCCTGAACATGGAACTGACGGTCGAGACCGGCAAGGGCTACGTCCCGGCCAGCCAGAACCGTCCGGAGGACGCCCCGATCGGCCTGATCCCGGTCGACGCGCTGTTCTCGCCGGTCCGCAAGATCTCCTACAAGGTCGACAACGCCCGCGTCGGGCAGGTCACCGACTATGACCGCCTGTCGATGGTCGTCGAGACCAACGGCGCCGTGAAGCCGGACGACGCGGTGGCTCTGGCCGCCCGCATCCTCCAGGACCAGCTGCAGCTGTTCATCAACTTCGAGGAGCCGACCCACGCGGTCGCCGAGGAGAAGCACGAGGAGGTTCCGTTCAACAAGAACCTGCTCCGCAAGGTGGACGAGCTGGAACTGTCGGTCCGTTCGGCCAACTGCCTCAAGAACGACAACATCGTCTACATCGGCGATCTGGTGCAGAAGACGGAGGCGGAGATGCTCCGCACGCCGAACTTCGGCCGCAAGTCGCTGAACGAGATCAAGGAAGTGCTGGCCCAGATGGGTCTGCACCTCGGTATGGAAATCCCGAACTGGCCGCCCGAGAACATCGAAGAGCTGGCCAAGCGTCTGGAAGAGCCGTACTAAGTCTCGCACGTTTTACCCCCACCCCAACCTTTCCCCGCCCAGCGGGGGAGGGCAAGGGTGGGGGAGTTCCCAGGGCCACCAACCGGCCCGCCCCGTGCCGTACCAGCCGAAAACTGGGCGGTCGGGTTCACCACCGGCTCCCCGAGGGGGGCCACGCCATGAAGGAGGACCGTCATGCGTCACGGCGTTTCCGGACGTAAGTTCAGCAAGACCACCAGCCACCGCAAGGCCATGTTCTCGAACATGGCGAACGCGCTGATCAAGCACGAGCAGATCAAGACCACCCTGCCGAAGGCCAAGGATCTGCGCCCGATCGTCGAGCGTCTGATCACGCTCGGCAAGAAGGGTGGCCTCGCCAACCGCCGTCTCGCCTTCGCGCAGCTGCGCGACGACGCGATGGTGACCAAGCTGTTCACCGTTCTGGCCGACCGCTACAAGGACCGCCAGGGTGGCTACAGCCGCGTCCTGAAGGCCGGCTTCCGCTACGGCGACGCCGCCGCCATGGGCGTGATCGAGCTGGTCGACCGCGACGTCGCCGCCAAGGGCCAGGATTCGGGCCCGGTGGAGATCAAGGACGAGGTCGAGGCCGAGGGCTGAGCCCACGGTTGAGCTTTCGTGAAATCTTGTCGCCGCCGTTGCCCGCCGGGTTTCGGACGACGATATAGGTGACCGACCGGCCCTCCCTTCGGGTTCATCCCCGGAGGGAGGGTTTCCGGTTTTCGGGTTCCGCCACTTCGGGAGGGCGCCGCGCGCGCGGTATGCTGAAACCTCTCTACAACCGGATTCTCAAGCTCTCCGCCCGCAAGGACGCCGTCTGGTGGATGTCCGCCGTCTCCTTCGCGGAAAGCTCCTTCTTCCCCCTGCCGCCCGACGTCATGCTGGTGCCGATGTGTCTGGCGGAGCCCAAGAAGCTCTGGCGCTACACCAACATCTGCGCACTGGCCTCGCTGATCGGCGGGTTGTTCGGCTACGCGGTCGGGTTCTATCTGTTCGAGAGCATCGGACGGCTGATCATCGACCTCTACAACGCGCAAGAGTCGTTCCAGCGCTTCCAGGACATGTTCGCCGAATTCGGCCCCTGGTTCCTGATCCTCAAGGGCATCACTCCCATACCCTACAAACTGCTGACGATCACCGCGGGATTCGCGCACCTCGACCTGACGGTGTTCATCCTGTGCTCGATCGTCGCACGATTCTCGCGATTCTACATGATCGCGATCCTGCTGCATTTCTACGGGCCGCAGGTGCGCGACATCATCGAGAAGCGGCTGATGCTGGTGACGACTGTCCTGCTGGTCATCATCATCGGCGGACTGCTCAGCTTCAAATTCGTGTGAGCGGCGCGGGGCTCGGCCCCGCGCATCACCCTCATTCTCCGCCCAGCATCAATCCGGCCAAAATCAATCGGGCATCCCGCGGTCCTGGCGGTTGCGCTCCGACGGGGGCAGGGCGTTGCGCTCGCGGCGGTCGCGCATGACCATCACGCCGATGGCCAGCGCCATGCCGATGCCGGCCAGCAGGGGCAGGACGACCTCGCCGGCGCTGACGGTGGGCATGGCGAGCATGCGCACGACGAGCAGCAGCAGGCCGCCGATCAGCAGCGCCACGAAAATGGTGGTCGATGTCCGGCGGCGAGGAGACGGGCCGGGATTGTTGGGACTCATTTGAGGCATTCCCTTATCGCTTGCGTTCCCGGCATAGTGGGCGCCGAGCCCGCGGCATGGTCCATGCGGGGGACCATCCGCCAACGTCCGGGGTCACGCAAGAACAATGGGAGTCAAAGCCGAGATGTTCCGTCCAAAACTCATTCTGGGGCCGGTGCTGGCCCTCGCCCTGGTTGCGCTCGCCGCCTGCGCGGACGCGCCGGGGCGTTCGTCCGGCGCCGCCGTGGGCGGTGCTCCGGCGGCCTCCACCACGACCTCCACCGGGGCGCCGGCCACGTCGCGCCCGACCCAGGGGCAGGCTCGCGGCGTCGAAGACCCGTCGCTGCGCCTGGATGGCGGTGTCGGCAGCGACGATTCCTGCCGCGCCCAGTGCGAGCGCAGCAACAACTCCTGTATGGACTCGGTGGCCGCGCGCACGCAGAGTGGGCTCGACCGTCCGGACCGCGGCGGCATCTTCTCGCCGACCGACAACTGCCAGCATTCGCTGCGCATGTGCTACCAGCGCTGCGGCGCGCCCACCAACCAGTGACCGTGTCCGCAAGGGTCATGGCTTACCGATGAGCAAGCGCGGCGATTCCGGAGCCACCGGCGGCCTGTTCGAGGCGGGCGCCCCCCGCCCGTTGGCCGACCGGCTGCGCCCTCGCAGCCTGGGCGAGGTGGTCGGGCAGGAGCATCTGCTGAAGCCCGACGGGCCGCTGGGCCGCATGGTCGCCGCGCGCCGGCTGGCCTCCATGATCCTGTGGGGGCCGCCCGGCTGCGGCAAGACGACCATCGCGCGGCTGCTCGCCCTGTCCACCGACCTGCATTTCGAACCGCTGTCGGCGGTCTTCTCCGGCGTGGCCGACCTGCGCAAGGTCTTCGACGCCGCGCGGGCGCGCCGCGCCGCCGGGCAGGGCACGCTGCTGTTCATCGACGAGATCCACCGCTTCAACCGTTCCCAGCAGGACGGCTTCCTGCCCTATGTGGAGGACGGCACCGTCACGCTGGTCGGCGCCACCACCGAGAATCCGTCCTTCGAGCTGAACGCGGCGCTTCTGTCCCGCGCGCAGGTCTTCGTTCTGAACCGGCTGGACGACGCGGCGCTGGAGAAGCTGCTGTCGCGGGCGGAGGCGGAGATGGGCCGCCCGCTGCCGCTGACGCCGGACGCGCGGTCCGCGCTCAAGGCGATGGCCGACGGCGACGGGCGCTTCTGCCTGAATCTCTGCGAGGAGCTGTTCGCCCTGCCGGTGCCGGAGGACGGCGCGCTTCTCGACAACAACGCGCTCGCCACCGCCATCCAACGCCGCGCCCCGCTCTACGACAAGGCGCAGGAGGGGCATTACAACCTCATCAGCGCGCTGCACAAGTCGCTGCGCGGGTCGGACACCGACGCGGCGCTCTACTGGTACGCCCGCATGCTGGAGGGGGGCGAGGACCCGCGCTACATCGCCCGCCGGCTGACGCGCTTCGCGGTCGAGGACATCGGCATGGCCGATCCCAACGCGCTCGCTCAGGCCACCGCCGCCTGGGAGGCCTACGAGCGGCTGGGCAGCCCGGAGGGGGAACTCGCCATCGCCCAACTGGTGATCTATCTGGGGACGGCGCCGAAGTCGAACGCCGGTTACACCGCCTACAAGAGCGCGGTGCGCGCCGCCAAGGAAACCGGCAGCCTGATGCCGCCCAAGCACATCCTGAACGCTCCGACGAAGCTGATGAAACAGATCGGCTACGGCAAGGGTTACGAGTACGACCACGATACGGCGGACGGCTTCTCCGGCCAGAACTATTTCCCGGAGGGCATGGCGCGGCGTGCCTTCTACCAGCCGGTGGAGCGCGGCTTCGAGCGCGAGATCAAAAAGCGGCAGGACTACTGGGCGCGCCTGCGCGACCGCAAGGCCGCTGAGGGGGATGAGTAGGGCGCATTACGGCTTCGGGTAAGCGACCCCGAGGATCCAGACCGGGGCGTGCGGCGGGCCGGCGCGTTCGAAGACGTAGGTCACGGTGGTGCTGGTGAAGGGGGTGGCGCCGGTGCAGCGGCCAATGTCATCCGTTTCCCCGCACCACAGCGCGGGGACCTGCACGCTCAGCGTCTTGCCGAACTGGGTGCCGCCAAGCTCCTCGCCACACAGGAACTCGCCCGGATAGCCGGTCACCGCGTTCCACGCCGCCCGCCACGCCCAGAGATCGGCGAACAGTGGCATGCCGACCTCCTGCACGGCGTTCGGCGGCGGCGGCGCGCCGAAGATGTGCCGGGTGAGGCGCCCGCCCTGCGCCGTGTTGAGCGCGGGGTCGGCAGAACGCAGGACACTCGGGATGTCCAGGCACGGACCGCTTCGGGCCGGCGCGGCGGTGAAGGCGAGGAGGGCGGTGAGAAGACCTGAGATTGAGCGGATGGTCATTGGAGGGTCCATATGCAATTGCCGCGTGTTGAAATCCGGACGCTCGGCATCAGGGTTCGTGAAATGACAGGAGAGGCGTGCGCATGACGGCGGATGACGCGGTTCCGGCGTTCTCACGCTTCATCGCCATCGACTGGTCGGGCGCCGCTGGCAAACGCTACGCCGGCGTCGCGGTGGCCGAATGCGGCGCGGAGGGGCCGCCCCGGGTCGTCGCTCCCACAGAGCGGCAATGGTCGCGCACCGCCGTATTCGACTGGCTGCTCGACGGGCTGGAGCGGGGCCCGGCGCTGGTCGGGATCGACTGCGCCTTCTCGCTGCCCTTCGACGTGGCCGGGCGCTATTTCCCCGATCCCGGCGCGGCGACGGCCTACGACCTGTGGGACCGGGTGGAGGCGGTGGCCGGGGCTGCGCCGGACTTCGCCGGCGGCGGCTTCGCGGCCCACCCGGACTACGGCGCCGATTTCTGGCGCGTCGGCACCCAGCCGGACTGGTACCGCGACCCGCACCGCCTGACCGAGCGGGTGTGCCGCTCCGACGGCTACGGCAGCCCGCAGAGCCCCTACAAGCTGATCGGCGCCAAGCAGGTGGGGAAGGGCGGGCTGGCCGGGATGCGCATGCTGCGCGCCCTGAAGCGGGCGGCCCCGGACCGGGTGGCGGTCTGGCCCTTCGATCCGCCGGGGCCGGGCCGCACCGTCTTCTGCGAGATCTACCCGCGCCTGTTCCTCATCCGCGCCGGCTTCGGGCTGCGCAAGATCCGCGACGGGGCGGCGGTTGACGCCGCTCTGGCTGTCCTCGGTGCGCCGCCCGCCGGCCTGTCCGGGGCGGTGACCGACCATGACGCGGACGCGCTGGTCTCCGCGGCGGGGCTGCGCTGGCTGGCCGGACGGCAGGCGGTGTGGCGTCCGCCGGCCATGGACGCGCGCGCGCGGCGGCAGGAGGGCTGGATCTTCGGTGTGGGCGACCGGAATGCGGGGGATGCTGCGCCCGGCGCGTGACAAGCCGCCGCAATTCTGGCTCTAATCCGCGCGGGATGCCCGTCGTCCCATCCGTTCCGGAGGTTCCGTGATCGCATCACCGTCCACGCTCGTCGCGGTCGCCGTCGGTGGCGCCGTCGGGTCCATGGCGCGCTATCTTCTGATGACGGCGGTCGGCCATTGGCTGGGCACGCAGTTTCCCTACGGGACGCTGATCGTGAACGCCGTGGGCTGCTTCACCATGGGCGCGCTGGCGGAGCTGGCCGCGCTGGTGTGGTCGCCCTCGCCGGAGCTGCGGGCGCTGCTGATGGTCGGGGTGCTGGGGGGATTCACGACCTTCTCCTCCTTCACGCTCGACGTCGGGCTGCTGGTGGAGCGGAACGCCCTGTCGGCGGCGGCGGGTTACATCCTGGCCTCGATGGTGCTGACCATCGCGGGTTTCTTTGCCGGCCTCGCGGTCGTGCGTTCTCTTGTTTCGGTGCCCGTTTGATGAGTGAGAACAAGTCCCCCAGCGTGGAAACCCGGACCGTGACGTCCGACGAGGCCGACGTCCGCCTCGACCGCTGGTTCAAGCGCCATTTCCCCGACGTGGGGCACGGCTATCTTCAGAAGCTGCTGCGCACCGGCCAGATCCGTGTGGACGGCAAGCGGGCGGAGACCTCGACCCGGCTCGCCGCCGGCCAGTCCATCCGCATCCCGCCGCTGGCCGACTGGGCCAAGCCGGAGGGCGCCGCCCCGGCCCCCGCGCCGAAGAAGCCGGCCATGTCGGACAAGGACATCGCGGCGCTCCAGGCGCTGGTTCTCTTCAAGGACGGCGACGTCATCGCGCTGAACAAGCCGGCGGGCCTCGCCGTCCAGGGCGGCACCAACACCACCAAGCATCTCGACGCCATGCTGGACGCCCTGCGCTTCGACGCGAAGGAGCGGCCCAAGCTGGTGCACCGGCTGGACAAGGACACCTCGGGCGTCCTGCTGCTGGCGCGCAACACCTTCGCCGCGTCCAAGCTGACGGAGCAGTTCCGCGGCCGCGACGTGCGCAAGATCTACTGGGCCGCCACGGTCGGCGTTCCGAAGCCCTACCAGGGCAAGATCGACCTCGCGCTGGCCAAGGAAGGCGGGCCGCAGGGCGAGCGGGTGGCCGGCGACGAGGACGACGGCAAGCGCGCCGTCACCTACTACTCGGTGCTGGAAAATCTCGGCAAGCAGGCGGCCTTCGTCGCCATGTGGCCGCGCACGGGGCGCACCCACCAGCTCCGCGTCCACATGAACGCCATCGGCACGCCGATCCTGGGCGACGGCAAGTATGCCGGGCAGGGGGCCTATCTGCCGGGCGCCGAAGTCCAGAAGAAGCTGCACCTGCACGCCCGCCGGCTGATCCTGCCGCACCCGCGCGGCGGCAACCGGATGATCGACGTGACGGCGCCGCTGCCCGACCACATGCTGACGACCTGGAAATATCTGGGCTTCAGCGCCAGCCTGAAGGGCGACCCGTTCGAGGGGGTCGAGTAAGGCGGGGGCCTCACCCCGCCTCGCGCCCCTCCAGAAACGCCGTGAGCTGCTCCGCCGCCTGCCCGACATGGTCGGTGACGAGCCGGCAGGCCGTGTCCGCGTCCCCCGCCCGGCAGGCCGCCAGCAGCGCGCGATGCTCGTCCTGCGACCGCGGCCGGTAGCCCAGCGCCGCGAACTGGAAGCGCAGGTAACGGTCGGCGGCCAGCAGGTGCTGCTCCGTCAGCGCCAGCAGACGGGGCCTCCCGGCCCGCGCGTAGAGCGTCATGTGGAAGCGCCGGTTCAGCTCCCCCATGCGGCCGGGATCGGCCTCCCCATCCATCTCCGCGATCAGTTCCTCCGCCTGGTCGAGGTCCGCGGCCGTCAGGCCGGGCAGCGACAGGCGCAGCGCTATCGGTTCCAGCGCCATGCGGATCGCCCCGATGTCGGCGCCGTCCGCCGCCGAGATTTCCGCGACGACGGCCCCGCGGTGCGGGTGGAATTCGGCCAGCGCCCGCGCCTCCAGCTGGCGCAGCGCCTCGCGCACCGGCATGCGGCTGACCCCGAAGGTCTCCGCCAGTTCCTCCTGCCGCAGCGGCGTGCCCGGCGCGATGACCCCGCTGAGGATCGCCTCGCGCAGCGTCGCCTCCACGAACTCCGTGGTGGTGCGGTGGCGCGGCTGCGCCCGCGCCACAAGGCGCGACAGCCCGTCGTTGACCGCCATGCGTGATCTCCCCTTGCCAGGATATTGGATCCAATCTATCACCGTCTCCATCGTCCTGCACCCCCGATGGAGGGTCCCAAGCCATGTCTTCTTCCGACACCGTCCCGGCGACGGGCCTTTCGACCGGGCTTTCCCTGCGCGCGGTCGGCGCTGGCCTGCTGGCGGCCCTGGTCGGCTACGCCAGTTCGGTGGCGGTGGTCATCCATGGGCTGACCGCCGTGGGTGCCAGCACGGAGCAGGTGGTGTCGGGCCTCGTCCTGCTGGGCTTCGCCATGGGACTGACGGCGATGGGGCTCAGCCTGCACCGGCGCAAGCCGATCAGCATCGCCTGGACGACGCCGGGCATGGCGCTGCTCGCCGCCACCGGCGCGGTGGAGGGAGGCTTCGCCGCCGCGGTGGGGGCCTTCGTGGTGACCGGGGTGCTGATCGTCCTGGCCGGGCTGTGGTCGCCGCTGGGCCGCTGGATCGCGGCGATTCCCAAGCCGCTGGCCAACGGCATGCTGGCGGGCATCCTGCTGAAGCTCTGCCTTGCCCCCTTCCTGGCGGTGTCGCAGGCGCCGGGAATGGCGCTGCTGGTGCTGGCGACCTGGGCGGTGGTGGGGCGGGTGGCAAGACTCTACGCCGTGCCCGCCGCGGTGGCGGTGGCGCTGGGGGCGATGGCGCTGGACTCTTCCAGTGGTTTGGCCGGCGGTTTGGCCGGCGGGGCGGCGCTGTCCGGCGCGCTGTGGCCAAGCGTGACCTTCGTGCAGCCGGTGTTCACCTGGGAGGCGATGGTCGGCATCGCCCTGCCGCTGTTCGTCGTCACCATGGCGTCGCAGAACATTCCCGGCCTCGCCGTGCTGGCGACCTACAACTACGCGCCGCCGACCCGCCCGATCTTCCTGGCGACGGGGGCGGCCTCCGCCCTGACGGCGCTGGGCGGTGCGCCCACCATCAACCTCGCGGCGATCACCGCGGCGCTCTGCGCCAGCCCGGACGCCGACCCCAACCCGGCGCGGCGCTGGCAGGCCGCCTTCGTCGGCGGTGTCGGCTACATCCTGTTCGCCGGGCTGGCCGGGGTGACGGCGGTGATGGTCACCCGCTCCCCGCCGATTCTGATCGAGGCGGTGGCCGGGCTGGCGCTCGTCGGCGCCTTCGGCTCCGCCCTGATGGGCGCCGTGCAGGTGGAGGCGAACCGCACCGCCGCGCTGGTCACCATGCTGGTCACCGCCTCCGGCCTGTCCTTCGCCGGGGTGGGCTCAGCCTTCTGGGGCCTGCTGCTGGGTGGGGCGGTCCATCTGCTCCATTGGCGTCCCTCGGTGTCGCAGCCGGCAAAGTGAGTTGCGCTTTGGCAGCGCGGCCCGCATAAGTCCGGTACGACCCGCGTCCCGGAGGCGATGCCCGTGAGCAGCTCAGAGAATGCCCGTCCGCTGCGGCTGGCCCTGTTCGATTGCGACGGCACGCTGGTGGACAGCCAGTTCGCCATCATCGACGCCATGACCAGCGCCTGGGCCGCCCACGGTCTGGGCGAGCCGGACCCGCTGGAGGTGCGCCGCATGGTCGGGCTGCCGCTGGTGCAGGCGGTGTCGCAACTGCTGCCCGACCTGGACACCGACCGCCATGTGGCCGTCGCGGAAAGCTACAAGGACGCCTTCGCGGCGCTGCGCCACCGTGGCGACCTGCACGAGCCGCTGTTCCCCGGCCTGCGCGACACGTTGGACGCGCTGGAGGCGGAAGGCGTTCTGCTCGGCGTGGCGACCGGCAAGTCGCGGCGCGGGTTGGACGCCGTGCTGGCCCATCACGGATTGACCGAGCGCTTCGTCACGCTCCAGACCAGCGACATCGGCCCCGGCAAGCCGCACCCCGACATGGTCTACCGCGCCCTGGCCGAAACCGGGGTGGAGGCGGCGCGGACGGTTGTGATCGGCGACACCACCTACGACATTCAGATGGCCCGCAACGCGCGGGTCGCGTCGGTCGGCGTTTCCTGGGGCTATCACGCGGTGGCCGAGCTGGAGGGCGCCGGGGCCGACCGCATCGTCCACCGCGGGCGCGAGGTGGCCGGCGCCGTGCTGGACCTGTTGCACCGTTAAGAGAGCATTCGAAGGACCCTGATGAAGCGCTTCTACAAGACCGCCTCCGTCGACGAGGCCGCCGGCGGCGGCTTCGAGGTGCGCCTGGACAACCGCCCGATCCGCAGCCCGGCCAAGGCGCCGCTGGTCTTCGCGAGCTGGCCGCTGGCCCAGGCCGTCGCCGCCGAATGGGACGCGCAGCCCGAGGACATCGCCCCGGACAGCATGCCGCTGATGCAGCTCGCCAGCACGGCGGTGGACCTGATCGGCAAGGGCCGGGCCGCCATCGTCGACGGCGTGGCCGCCTATGCGGAGACGGACCTGCTCTGCTACCGCGCGGAGCATCCCCGGAACCTGGTGGAGCGGCAGGCGCAGCGCTGGCAGCCGCTGCTCGATTGGGCGACGTTGCGCTACGACGCGCCGCTGCACGTCAACGCCGGGCTGATGCCCAAGCCGCAGCCGCCCGAGGCGCTGCGCGCGCTGCGCAACGCGGTGGAGGCTTACGACGACTGGACGCTGTCGGCGCTCCAGACCGCCACCGGCTCCTGCGGCTCGCTGATCGTCGCGCTGGCGCTGGTCGAGGGGCGCATCGACGCCCAGGAGGCGTTCGAGGTGTCGCAGCTCGACGAGACCTTCCAGATTGAAGCCTGGGGCGAAGACCCGGAGGCGACCAAGCGCCGCGCCGCCCTGCGCGTGGACATCGCCGCCTGCCGCCGTTTCGTCGATTTGCTGCGGGCCTGATCATCCTTCGGGTGGGGACGGAATAAAGCGGCGCGGCGGGCGTCCTGTCAGTGAGGGCCGGGTCCAATCACCCGCCCCGTCACGACAGGGAGGTTCCGTCCATGCACCGCTTCACCCGTTTCACCGCCGCCGCGGCGATCGCGCTGGCGCTCGGCCTCGTGGCGCCGTCTGGTTTCACGCCGTCCGCCTTCGCACAGGGAGCCATGCCGGCCAAGACCGGCCAGTCGGCCGGCGGCCCCGTGCTGACCGACAGCAAGGGCATGACGCTCTATGTCTTCGACCGCGATTCGGGCGGCAAGTCTGCCTGCAACGGGCAGTGCGCCACCAACTGGCCGCCCCTGATGGCCCCGGCGGGCGCCAAGGCGATGGGTGATTACTCGGTCGTCACCCGCGACGACGGCACCATGCAGTGGGCCTACAAGGGCAAGCCGCTCTACGCCTGGGCGAAGGACGGCAAGCCGGGCGACACGACCGGTGACGGCGTCAACAACGTCTGGCACGTCGCGCGTCCGTAAGCACGATTCCGAACAGGGAAAAGCCCCCGCGGCGCTTGGCCGCGGGGGCTTTTCATGAGCGGATCGGCGATTACTGGCCGGTGCCCGACGGAGCGGCCGGCGGAGTGCCGGTGGCACCGCCCGGAGCGGTCATGGTGCCGGAGGTGCCGGTGGAGGAGCGGCTCGCCGCGCCGTTCACCGTGTCGCCGGCCTTGTCCTTGTTGCGGTTCAGCGAGGTGGTGGTGTCGGAGTACTCGAACTCCGGCATCTCCTTCACTTGGTCGCGGGTCATGCCCGAGAGCTGGACGCGCTCCTGCTGGGCGTCCCAGGTGGCGTTGCCGATGTCCACGGCGATCTGCTTCTCGCCGATGCCGAGGAAGCCGCCCGAGGAGATCACGAGCTGGCGGGCCTGGCCGTTGCTGTCGAGGATGATGTCCTCGACCTCGCCGACCTTCTCGTTGTCGGTGCCGTAGACGTTCTTGCCCATCATGTTCTCGGCGCTGGCGAGCGTGCCGCCGGTCAGGCCCGCGGCGCTGCCGGTGGTGGCGCTGCCGCTCTTGTTCATCTCGGTCGCGGTCGGGGCGCCGGTGGCGGGGCTGCCGGTGGTCGGCGACGTGGTCTGCGCCATCGCCGTGCCGGTCATCAGCGCCAGGACGGACGCAGCCGCGATGATTTCCCTACGCATAACTCACTCCTCTCCGTGTTTCGGCGTGTCGGTTGAGTGCCTTGGTTTGTCTCGGTAAGGCAGTTCGACAACAGCGCCTCGGCGGGAATGGTCACGCGGAAAATCGAAAAAATCTTTCGGCTAGTCCGGGGAAGTTTTGGGAATAAAAGTGACGAAGAACTCAAAAGCTTGCCCAGACTGGCTTTGCCGGCGTGACTGTGGCCTCTCCGGCTGTCAAGACCAATCCGTCTTGCCCCGCACGGGTGAGGTCTTCCAATCGCAACAGGGCCAGGGCGGAGGAGCCATGACCGCTGCGGATCTCGCCGACCTCCTTGCCCTCCAGCGTCACCGGCGTGCCGGGGGCGGGCAGGGGTCCGTCCAGCGTCACCGGGAACAGCTTCTTCTTGATCAGGGCGCGGTACTTGGTGCGGGCGGTCAGCTCCTGCCCCATGTAGCAGCCCTTGTCCCAGGAGATGGCGTTGAGGTCGTCCAGATCATTCTCCAGCGGCAGGGCCTTGTCGGGGGTGAGGTCGCGGCTGCCCTCCGGCACGCCGAGCGACAGGCGCAGCCGGTCGTAGTCCTCCGCACCGCGCGGAACGAAGCCCGCCGCTTCCAGCGCCGCCGCGGCGCCCTCGCGCGGCAGGAAGGCGCGGGCACCCAGCGCCGGCAGGCGCGGGTCGGTGAAGGCGACGCCGCCCGCGAAGGGGATCGCGGCCCCGGCCTCCTCCGGCAAACCCAGCCGGGCAAGCGCGTCGCCGCCGAACAGGACGACGGCCAGCATGGCGCTGGCGCGGTCCTCCAGCGTGATCTTGGAGCGCAGCTTGTACATCTTCAGGCGGCGCAGAAATTCCTCGCGCCGCTCCGTCTCGGGGTCGAGCAGAAGGGCGCCGTCCGATTCGGCGATGCGGAAGTCGTGCAGGAACTTGCCCTGCGGGGTCAGGAACAGGGCGTAGACGGCGCGGTCCGCTGCGACGCGGCGCACGTCGTTGGACACCAGCCCTTGCAGGAAGGCCGCCCGGTCCTCGCCCGCGACCGCGATGACGCCCCGATCCTCCAGGATCGCGTAGCCCGCCTGTTCCGCCGTCATGCCCGTGCTCCGATTGTCCCGTTCAAGTCTCCGATAGTTGGGCGAAGGGGGCAGGGGAGGCAAGGGTGGCGAGGTCTGTGCCCTTGCATGGCGCGTCCGCCTTTTCCGCGGACGCGCCACGGTGCAAGCCGTGGTCGATGGACCGTCAGACGGTCCTTCAGGCGGGCCGTCAGGCCGCCGGAGGTTCGATCCGCAAGACCTGCACCGACTTGGTGCGGCCGTCGAGCGTGCCATAGGCGATGGATTGCCCCTCGGACAGGCCGAGCAGGGCGGCGCCCACCGGTGTCAGGATCGAGATGCCGTCCTGGCGCCGGGCCGCTTCGTCCGGTGTGATGAGTGTGGCGGTATGCCGCGTGCCCCGGTCGTCCGCGAAGGTGACCCGGCTGCCGAGCCGGACGAAGGGCGTTCCGCCGTCGTCGGAATAATCCGCGACATCGGCGCGGTCGACCTCGCGCTGGAGGAAGTCGATGACGCCGGCGGGCTGGCTGAGATGGGCGAGAAGGACGTCGAGACGCCCAAGGTCATGGGGGGTGATTCGGATCGGCGGCGGATCGCCGAGCATCGACTTGCGGTTCATTCCAAAAGCTCCATAAGGAAAGGCCGCCGGAAATGGCGGCCCTTCCCATAGCTGATGACGCCGGCGCCCTCTTGTCAACCGTGCGGCGGCATGGCATCTGTCCGTGTGCGAAGCAACTGCTGATTTGTTGGGTCATCTGCCGCTTTGTTGGGCTGCGACAGGCGCCCGAAACGGGGCGAATGACCGCAGGCTGGGCAATCGCTTCCCCTGTTGACGGCGAACAGCCTTGACGGGCAAGACTCTCCGAAAGTGGCATGGCTTTGGCAATGCCCTGCCGACTTCACCCCTACCCGGTCCGCCTCCTTGGATTCCCCATCCGTGTCATCCCCACCGCACCGGCTCGAACTGCGCGGCATCACCAAGCGCTTTCCGGGCTGTCTGGCGAACGATCAGGTCGATCTCGTCCTCCGGCCGGGGGAGATCCACGCGCTGCTGGGCGAGAACGGCGCCGGCAAGTCGACGCTGGTGAAGATCATCTACGGTGTGCTGCACGCCGATGCCGGCCGGATTCAGTGGAACGGGCATGACACCCACATCCCTGACCCGGCGGGCGCCCGCCGGCTGGGCATCGGCATGGTGTTCCAGCATTTCTCCCTATTCGACACGCTGACGGTCGCCGAGAACATCTCGCTCGGCCTCGATCAGCCCGGCCCGATGGACGCGCTGTCGGCGCGCATCGCCGAGGTGTCGGAACGCTACGGCCTGTCGCTGGACCCGCGCCGCCACGTCCACAACCTGTCGGTCGGCGAGCGGCAGCGGGTGGAGATCGTGCGCTGCCTGCTCCAGGACCCCAAGCTGCTCATCATGGACGAGCCGACTTCGGTCCTGACGCCGCAGGAGGCGACGCGCCTGTTCGAGACGCTGCGCCGGCTGGCGGCGGAGGGCTGCACGATCCTCTACATCAGCCACAAGCTGGAGGAGATCCGCGCGCTCTGCGACACCGCCACGGTGCTGCGCGGCGGGCGTGTGGTGGGGAGCTGCGATCCGCGCAGGGAGACGGCACGCAGCCTCGCCGAAATGATGATCGGCACCGAGCTGTCGACCCCGGAGCGGCTGCCGCAGGGCGAGGCCGGGGCGGCGAAGCTGCAGGTCCGCCACCTCTCCACCACCTCCGACAACCCCTTCGCCACCAACCTGAAGGACGTGTCCTTCGAGGTGCGGGCCGGCGAGATCCTAGGCATCGCCGGTGTGGCCGGCAACGGCCAGGCGGAGCTGATGGCCGCGCTGAGCGGCGAGGCTCTGGTGCCGGACCCGGCGTCGGTCGCCATCGAGGGGCGGCCGGCCGGCCATCTCGGCCCACGCGAGCGGCGCCTGCTCGGCCTCGCCTTTGTGCCGGAGGAGCGGCTGGGCCGCGGCGCCGTGCCGGAGCTGAGCCTGTCGGAGAACGCGCTGCTCTCCGGCTACGCCCGCGAGCCGCTGGTGCGCAGCGGGCTGGTGCATTTCGGGCGCGCGCGCTCCTACGCCGAGCGGATCATCGGCGCCTTCAACGTGGTCACCCACGGTCACCGGGCGGAGGCGCGGTCGCTGTCGGGCGGCAACCTCCAGAAATTCATCATCGGCCGCGAGATTCTTCAGAAGCCGCGCCTGCTGGTGGTCGGCCAGCCGACCTGGGGCGTGGACGCCGGTGCGGCGGCGGCGATCCACCGGGCGCTGATCGACCTCGCGCGCGCGGGTGCGGCCGTCCTGGTCATCAGCCAGGACCTGGACGAGCTGTTCGTGCTGAGCGACCGCATCGCCGTGCTGTTCCACGGCCATCTCTCGGAGAGCCGCCCCACCCACCACACCAGCGTGGAGGAGATCGGCCTGCTGATGGGCGGCCTGTTCAACCACCCGCCCGACGAGGATGAGGAGTGATGGGACCGACGCTTCATACCCTCTCCCCCCCGGGGAGAGGGGAGGGTGAGGGGGATGCCCTTCTGCCGAACGCCGCGCCCTGCGCAACCCCCTCACCCCAACCCTCTCCCCAGGGGGGAGAGGGGGCAATCCTCGGCAAGGTGCGGGCATGACCCTCCTCCGTCTCGAACCCCGCGGCGAGGCGTCGCGCGCGATGGTCTACGCGACGCCGCTGCTGGCGGTCGCGCTCACGCTCGTCAGCGGCTTCCTGCTGTTCTGGGCCATGGGCTTCGACCCGGTGAAGGCGCTGCACGCCTTCTTCATCGCGCCGCTGCTGTCGCTGCGCGGCCTCGGTGAGCTGGCGGTCAAGGCGACTCCGCTGGTGCTCTGCGCCATCGGGCTGGCCATCGGCTTCCGCGCCAACGTCTGGAACATCGGGGCCGAGGGGCAGCTCACGCTCGGCGCCATCACCGGCGGCGGCTTGGCACTGGCCTTCTACGGCGAGGGCGGCTGGTGGCTGCTGCCGCTGATGATCGTCGCGGGCATGGCCGGCGGCGCCCTGTGGGCGGCAGTTCCCGCCTTCCTGCGGGTGCGCTTCAACGCCAGCGAGATCCTGACCAGCCTGATGCTGAACTACGTGGCGCTGCATCTGCTGAACTACCTGATGCATGGCCCCTACCGCGACCCGGACGGCTTCGCCTTCCCGGAATCCCGCCTGTTCGAGGCGGACGCGGTGCTGCCGCTGCTCGTCGCCGGGACGCGCGTCCATCTCGGATCGCTGTTCGCCCTGCTGGCGGTGGCGGCGGGCTGGTTCCTGATGGCGCGGACCTTCATCGGCTTCCAGATCAAGGTCATCGGCCTGACCCCGACGGCGGCGGGTTACGCCGGCTTCAACCAGAAAAAGATCATCTGGCTGACGCTGCTGCTGTCCGGCGCGCTGGCAGGCTTGGCTGGGCTGGGCGAGGTCGCCGGGCCGATCGGCCAGATGAACCCGACCATCTCCCCCGGCTACGGCTACACCGCCATCATCGTCGCCTTCCTGGGGCGGCTGCACCCGGTGGGCATCCTGCTGGCCGGCTTCCTGATGGCGCTGTCCTTCATCGGCGGCGAGGCGGCGCAGATCGCGCTCGGCCTGCCCAAGGCCATCACCGGCGTGTTCCAGGGCATGCTGCTGTTCTTCCTGCTGGCGACCGACGTGCTGATCCGCTACCGCGTGCGCTTCGGCGCGAAGCGGGCTGTCGTTGGGAGGGCCGCGGCATGAGCGCCGAACTGGCCCTGATCGGCCCGATCCTGGCGGCCATGCTGGCCGCCGCCACGCCGCTGCTGTTCGCCGCGCTGGGCGAGCTGGTGGTGGAGAAGTCCGGCGTCCTGAACCTCGGCGTCGAGGGCATGATGCTGGTGGGCGCCGTCAGCGGCTTCGCCGTGGCGGTCCAGACCGGCAGCTCCACGCTGGGCTTCGTCGCCGGTGCGGCGGCGGGGGCGGGCATGGCGGCGCTGTTCGGCGTGCTGACCCTGCTCCTGCTCGCCAACCAGGTGGCGACCGGCCTCGCGCTGACGCTGTTCGGCGTCGGCCTGTCGGCGCTGATCGGGCAAGGGTTCGTCGGCATCCCCATCGCCGACGTGCCGGAACTCTACATCCCCGGCCTGACCGACCTGCCGGTGATCGGCAAGGCCCTGTTCGGGCAGGACGCGCTGGTCTATCTGGCGCTGGCGGCGGTGCCGGCCGTGCACTGGTTCCTCTACGCGACGCGCAAGGGGCTGATCCTGCGCGCGGTGGGCGAGAACCACGCGGCGGCCCACGCGCTCGGCTACAAGGTCATCCGCATCCGCTTCCTCGCCGTGCTGTTCGGCGGCGCGATGAGCGGCATGGGCGGGGCCTTTCTGTCGCTCGACTACACGCCGATGTGGGCGGAGGGCATCTCCTCCGGGCGCGGCTGGATCGCGCTGGCGCTGGTGGTCTTCGCCACCTGGAAGCCGGGCCGCGTGCTGCTCGGCGCCTGGCTGTTCGGCGGGGTGACCATTGCGCAGCTCCACGTCCAGGGGCTGGGAATCGACATTCCGTCACAACTCTTGTCGATGCTGCCTTATCTGGCTACCGTCATCGTCCTGGTGGTGATTTCACGCGATGTCGCCCGAATCCGGCTGAACGCGCCGGCCAGCCTCGGGAAGGTCTTCCATCCGGATGCCTGACAGGCTCCACAATGTTTGCAAGTCTTACGTTCGTGCTCAATCAATTGGATCAGGGAGCAAACACGTGAACAGAAGGACCATGGGCAAGGCCCTGATGGGTCTGGCCACCGGCGCCGCCATGCTGGCGCTGGGCGTCGGCGCGGCCGACGCGCAGGAGAAGATGAAGGTCGGCTTCGTCTATGTCGGTCCGATCAGCGACCACGGCTACAGCTACCAGCACGACCAGGGCCGTCTGGCCGTGGAGAAGGAGCTGGGCGACAAGGTCACCACCACCTTCGTCGAGAACGTGCCCGAGGGCGCCGACGCCGAGCGCGTGATCGAGCAGCTCGCCTCCTCCGGTCACAAGCTGATCTTCACGACCTCCTTCGGCTTCATGAACCCGACGCTGAAGGTTGCGCAGCGCCACCCCGACGTGAAGTTCGAGCACGCCACCGGCTACAAGCGCTCGGCCAACGTCGCCACCTATTCCGCGCGCTTCTACGAGGCCCGCACGGTCATCGGCCAGATCGCCGGCAAGATGACCAAGTCGAACATCATCGGCTACATCGGCTCCTTCCCGATCCCCGAGGTCGTCAGCGGCATCAACGCCTTCACCATCGCCATGCGCGAGGTGAACCCCAAGGCCGAGGTGCGCGTGGTCTGGGTGAACAGCTGGTACGACCCCGGCAAGGAAGCCGAGGCCGCCAAGGCCCTGATCGACCAGGGCGCCGACGTGATCTCGCTGCACACCGACAGCCCGGCGGCCATCCAGGTCGCGCAGGAGCGCGGCCTGTGGGTGTTCGGTCAGTCGTCGGACATGACCCGCTTCGGTCCGAAGGCGCACCTGACCGCCATCGTCGACGACTGGCGCGAGTATTACGTGAACCGCGTCAAGGCGGCGCTGGACGGCTCCTGGAAGTCGCAGGACACCTGGGGCGGCTTCAAGGACCACATGCTGTTCCTGGCCCCCTACAACCCGGCGCTCCCGGCGGACGTCGTCGCGGCGGCCGAGAAGACCCGCACCGACATCATGGAAGGCAAGCGCCACTCCTTCCAGGGCCCGGTGAAGGACCAGTCCGGCAAGGTCGTGATCGCCGAGGGCAAGCAGGCCACCGACGAGCAGATCCTGAAGATGGATTGGTACGTCGAAGGCGTGCAGGGCAAGGTTCCGAAGTAAGCGGAGCCGATCGCCAGGAAGGAAAAGGGGAGGCTTCGGCCTCCCTTTTTTGTTGCCCGCTTTTTTGGGGCCGCCGCTCAGCCCGGCTGGCGGCCCAGCGCGGCCCAGCCGGCGGGGGCGAGGCGCATCACCTCCGGCCCGCTGCCGGCGGGGTTGGGCTCCATCGTCACAAGCTCCCGGTTCTCGAACCAGACCCAGCGGGGAACCTCCGCCGCGGTGGGGACCCAGCCCTCGGCCATCCGCTCCAGCACCGCCAGATCGGCGGCGGCGATGGGGAATTTCGGCTTCGCCGGGGCGCGGCCGAATGCGGCGGGGGTGGGCGGGGGCGTCATCGGGGCGTCCTGCCCGGCGCGGGCGTGTATCCAGGCCGTCTGGAAGGCGGTCAGGGCTTGGTTCAACTCGCCGCGCAGCGGCTCGGACGGGCAGCGCAGGTAGCGGTCCAGCAGGGCGTGCAGGGTCTCGGCGGAGGGCGGCGGGGTGTCGGGCATGGGGCGGTTCCGTGGTCGGCGTGGTCCGGCACCGCAGCCATAAACGCAAGGGGCAGGAAAAGAAAGGCTCCGCCGCTTCAGGGAGCGCGGCGGAGCCTGTCGAGGAGGCACAATCCCCTGTGCTGCCTGACTCCAAACACGCCCGCCAGGCCGCCGGTTCCACACTCCCTTCCGGGGTGACCCGCAAGGAAGCGGTCCGAAAGCCGGGACGATGCGTTGACAGCCTCAGGACAGGCTCTCGCGTCGGAAAGGGAAGCGCATCGTGGGGAACGGATTTCAGAAGGCGTCGCGGGTCATGTATTTCCTGGCGACCGGCGTGTTGATGCTGTTCGCCCTGGTGTTCATCGGCGTGGCCGCCTATTCGGTGTTTCACAGCCTTCTGCTCCTCGACATCGAGGCGACGACTCACGGGCTGCTGAACGGGGTGGGGATGATCGTGCTGGCCATCGCCGTCTTCGAGATCGCCAAGTATCTCTATGAAGAAGAGCTGGAGCACGACCGCGAGTTGCGCCACGCCGACGAGGCGCGGCGCACGCTGACCAAGTTCCTGACCACCATCATCATCGCCGCCAGCCTGGAAGGGCTGGTGCTGGTGTTCGAGGCGCGGACCTCGCAGATGAGCGACATGGTGTATCCGGCCATCCTGCTGATGGTCATCGTCTTCATGGTGCTCGGGCTCGGGCTCTACCAGCTGATCAGCCGTCGGGCGGAGACCATCGACCCGAAGGAGGGGGATTCCTGACAGCTCCTCGCGTTCCAACATTGCTGGAAGGAGTTGTTGATCCCTCCCAGCCAGAGCGGAGCGCCCCCATGTTCGACCCCGCCCAGATCGGCCGCATCTCTCCCGTGGAGCAGGCCGATGCCCTGCGCACCCTGATCGCCGTCTTCGCCACCGCGGTGGTGCGGCCCGGCGAGAAGGCGCCGCGCAACGCCGTCAGCGCCGAGATCGTCGACATCCTCGACGAAGTGCCGGCGGAGCGGGTCGAGGCGGTGGCCCAGCTCTTCACCATGATGGCGCTGCGGCTGCGGCGGAAGGGGCGGCCGCGCCGCACCGCCTTCCGGCTGACCTTGGAGACGGCGCTGCTCGCCCGTTCCTACGTCGGGGAGCCGGCGCCGCAGAACGAGACCAGCTACCTGTCGTCCGACCGGCCCGGTCTGGGGACGATCGACCACGCCTGCAACGAGATGCTGGAGCGCATGGCCGGCGTGCCGGATGAGGAGCAGCGGGCGTGGCTGACCGCGCAGGTGATCGCCACCGGCCTGATCGACGCGGACCGCCGCCACCGGCTGGGCGGCCCCGACCGCGACCTGGGCGACATGGCGGTGGCGGAGTTCCTGCTGCGCACGGCGGCCCAGTATCTCGCGGCCACCGCCGTCCGCACCCCGCCGGGCGGCAGCAAGGGCTGAGGCCAGCGGGGCGGGCTCATTGCAGGGCGATGATCGCGGCCATGGTCGCGTAGCGCTCGATCGACTGGGAGGAGGGTGAGCGCATCGCCTGCCGGGTGATGGCGAGCTGGTTCTCGTGCGAGACCGGCTGACGCACCCCCAGATGGGCGACCACCTTGGCGAGCGGCACGACGTGGGCCGAGGACAATTCCCAATTCACGATGGCGCCGCCCGCCGGGCGCCCGGGCGTGACGGCGGATTGCGCGACCCGCAGGGTGATCGAGGAGGCCAGCGACTCCAGCCCGGTCACCGGAACGAAATACAGCGTGAAGCTCCGCGAGGTTGGCCGCCAGGGCTCCGCCGACCGTCCGTCGGGGAAGGCGAGGCCGGTCTGTTCGTGAAACAGGCGCTGGAGCGCCGCAAGGGGGCTGGTGACGCTCTCGTAGCCGCCGCCGGGAACCGCCCATTGGCCCGCGGCGTCAACGACCCGCGGCTCCGCCGGGCCGCGGCCCCACCAGGTGCTGACCTCGCGCCGCCGGACGATCAGGACCTTCGTCCCCTCCAGAAACGCCACATGGACATGGCGCATCGCCTCTTCCCCGCATCCGGTTGCCGTCGCTGCCGGAGACGGGTGGGGATGGCAGGGCGTGAATGATCAAGGAGAGGGAATCACGCGGTTCCGCCCTTCGGCTTTCGCCCGGTATAGCGCGGCGTCGGCCACGCGGAGCGCGTCGTCAATGCCGCCGGGGGCGTCCGGCGCGACGGGCGCGACGCCGAAGCTGGCGGTCATGCGGAACGAATCGCCGTCCGGTCCCATCTCCTGAGCGGCGACGCGCTGGCGCAAGCGCTCCGCCACCACCGACGCATCCGCCAGCGCGGTGTTGGGAAGCAGAACCACGAACTCCTCCCCGCCGTAGCGCCCGATCAGGTCGCCGGGGCGCAGGGCGCCGTCCAGCGTCCGGACGAAGCGTTGCAACGCCTCGTCGCCGGCGGCGTGACCGCGGCTGTCGTTGATGCGCTTGAAATGGTCGATGTCGGCGATCAGCAGGGACAGAGGCTGCCGCGCCCGCTGCGCCCGCCGAATCTCCTCACCCGCACGGTCCAGAAGGGCGCGCCGGTTGGCGACGCCGGTCAGCGGGTCGGTCTGCGCCTGCGCAACCAGCAGCCGGTGCATTTCGGTGATGCGACCGCCTGCCTTCAGCCGCGCCTTGAGGTGGGCGCGGTTGACCGGCTTATGGATGAAGTCGTCCGCTCCGGCGTCCAGCGCCTTCATCTCGTAGAAGGGTTCGTCGTGGGACGTCATCAGGATCAGGTAGCTGTAGGCGGTGCGCGGATCGGCTTTCAGAAGCCAACACACCTCCAGCCCCGACAGCCGCGGCATCTCCCAATCGATGATGGCGATGTCGAAGGGTTCGGCCTGGGCAAGGTTCAGCGCTTCCCGGCCGTCCCTGGCCAGGATCACGTCATGGCCGTAGGACGCCACCTGCTCCGAGAGCATGGTGCGCATCAGGACCGTATCGTCGGCGATGAGCACGCGCATGGCGGGAAACTGCCTCATACCTTCGTCTGCGGTCAATGAGTGGAAGACCGCCGCAGCATCATTTTCAGGCGTCCGTCCCTGCCGTCCTATCGCCTTCTCGGTAACGTTGCGCCTAAGGTCGTGGTCGCCCCGTCGCGACCCTTGCGGCATAGTACGGGCCGAACGGGGCGCCCAAGTCCGGGCGCGCAACGCGAGAGGGGACAGCATGGCCCGCTATACGGGCGTCTACGGATTTCCGGAATCGGCGGACGGCGCACGGCGTCTGGCCGAGGCCCTGAACGTTCCCTGCCACATCGCCGAACTGCACCGCTTTCCGGATGGCGAAAGTCTTGTCCGCCTGCCCGAGGCCGTGGAACGGGCGGTGGTCTACCGCTCGCTGGACCGTCCGAACGACAAGCTGGTGGAACTGACGCTGGCCGCCTCCGTCCTGCGCCGCCAGGGCGCCACGGAGCTGTGCCTCGTCGCCCCCTACATGGCCTACATGCGCCAGGACGCGGTGTTCCGCCCCGGCGAGCCGGTGAGCCAAGCCGTCGTGGGGGACTGGCTGGGCCGGCTGTTCGACCGCTTCGTCTGCGTGGAGCCGCACCTGCACCGCACCCACACGCTGGACGAGGTGTTCGTCGGGCGCCCCTCAATCTGCCTCAGCGGCGCCGGGGCCATCGCCGAGCGGCTGCGCCGTGACGGGGTCGCGCCCGACGCGGTGATCGTTGGCCCGGACGAGGAGGCCGCCCCGCTGGTCGAGGCGGTGGCCGCTCCGCTCGGTCTCACGGCCCTAGTCGGGCGCAAGGAGCGGCGCGGCGACCGCGACGTGACGGTGACTCTGCCCGCCGGCGCGCCGCTGGCCGGACGGCCCGTGGTGATCGTCGACGACGTCATCAGCTCCGGCGAAACGATCTTCTCCTGCGCGCGGGCGGCGCGGGCCACGGGGGCGGCGTCGGTCCGGGTGTTCGGGGTCCACGCCCTGTTCGATGCGGCGGTGGCCGCCCGTTTCCAATCCGAAGGGCTGGGGATGCCGTTGTCCTGCGACGGGGTTCCGCACCCCAGCAACGCCCTGCCGCTCGCCCGGCTGATCGCCGACGCGCTGGCGGCGCCCTGTTGACGGCCCAGTAACGCTTCGGTGGTAAGATAGGGGACAGGGCACAAGAAGGCGGAGTTTCGCCATGACACTGTCCCTCACCTTCCACGGCGCCGTCGGCACGGTCACCGGCTCCTGCTTCCGCATCCGGACCGGCGACGGCGACCTGCTGATCGATTGCGGCCTGTTCCAGGGCACCAAGACGGTCAAGGAGCTGAACTACCGGCCCTTCCCCTTCAAGCCGTCCGCCGTGAAGGCGGTGCTGCTGACCCACGCGCACATCGACCATTCCGGCCTGCTGCCCAAGCTGGTCCGCCAGGGCTTCAAGGGACGGGTGCACACCACCGCCGGCACCGCCGACCTGCTGGCCTACATGCTGCCCGACAGCGGCTACATCCAGGAGACGGAGGTGGAGCGGCTGAACCGCCGCAACCGCCGGCGCGGGCGCCCGGCGGTCGAGCCGATCTACACCCAGGCGGACGCCCAGGCGGCCATCCGCCATCTGCACGCGGTCGATTATGGCGAGTGGGTGAAGGTGCTGCCCGGCATCCGCGCCCGCTTCTGGCAGGCCGGGCACATCCTCGGCTCGGCGTCGGTGGAGCTGGAGGTGACGCGCGGCGGGACGGCGGAGACGATCCTGTTCTCCGGCGACCTCGGGCCGGGCGGCAAGTCCTTCCACGCCGACGCCGAGGGGCCGCCGCGGCCCGACTGGATGGTGCTGGAGACCACCTACGGCAACCGCGAGCGGGTCGAGGTGGGCGAGGCCGAGCGACAGGCCCTGCTGCGCGACGAGGTGCGGGCGGCGCTCGTCGCGGGCGGCCCGCTGCTGATTCCGGCCTTCGCGGTGGAGCGCACGCAGGAGCTTCTCTACGATCTGCACCGGCTGTTCGACCGCGGCGAGATCCCCTTGGTCGACGTGTTTCTCGACTCGCCGTTGGCCGACTCCGTCACCGGGGTGTTCCGCCGCCATCTGGCCGATCTCGGCACCGGGGGCGATCCCTTCGCCCGGCCCAACCTGCACCGCGTGCGCTCCGCCGCGGAGAGCCAGAAGCTCAACGCGATCAAGGGCGGCGCCATCATCATGGCGGCCAGCGGCATGTGCGACGCCGGGCGCATCCGCCATCACCTGAAGAACCATCTGTGGCGCCCGGAGGCTACGGTCCTGTTGGTCGGCTACCAAGCGCCGGGCACGCTGGGCCACCTGCTGCAGCAGGGGGCGGCCAACGTCCGCATCCATGGCGAGGAGATCGCGGTGCGCGCCCGCATCCGGTCGCTGGACGTCTATTCCGGCCACGCTGACCGCAGCAGCCTGCTGGCCTGGGTGGCGGCGCGGCAGGGCGTGAAGCGCGGCCTGTTCCTGGTGCATGGCGAGGAGGAGGCCCGCGCCGGTCTGCGCGACGCCTTGGTCCGCCGCGGCTGGGACCCGGCGCTGATCCGCCTGCCCGAGCTGGACGAGGTGGTCGACCTGACCGCCGCCGTCCCGGCGCAGGCGACGGCGATGGCCCAGGACGGCCCCCCGCGGTTGGAGCCGGAGGCCGTGACCGCCGGGCGGGATTGGCACAACCGCTACGCCGCCTTCCTGCTGGACCTGCACCGGGCGTTGGACGCGGCACCCGACGACGCGGCGCGCGAGGCGCTGCTCCGCGGGATGGGCGACCGCCTGCCGCAGGTGGAAGGGCGATCCTCGCAGTGAACGTCCTGCCTTCGGCCGGGCGGCGCATGCTATAGATCGATGACGGCGGATTGGTGACGGCCGCGAAACAAAAGGATGACGGGGCGATGGGGAAGGTGGCGAACATCGTGGTCCAGATGGCGCGCAAGCTGACCGACGACAACGCCCGGCTGGGTCGTGTCCGCAACGCCGGCAAGCCCAAGACCTTTCCCCATTTCCGCGAGATCCGGAACGCCTACTTGGACATCCAGGGTCTGGTCTTCTCCATCCAGGAGCGCCTGCCGGAGACGGGGAACGACCTGCCGCCGAACTTTCCGCAATGGGTGATCCGGCAGAAGTTGACGGCCATCGCCCATTTCACCGACATCAGCCACGCCTTCGTCAGCGATCCGCCCTTGGCGCTGACCAGCTCGCTCGGCGCCTTCGACGTGCTCCAGGCGGAGCAGAAGGCTTTTTCGGAGACGCTGAACGCCTTCGACATGATGCTGATGGAGGCCGGGATCGACGACAAAACGGCCGACGAACTGGATGCCACCCGCACGAAGATCGAGCAGATCCTCGGCATGATCGAGACGCTTTTGCAGAACAGCCCCAAGGTGTTGCAGGAGTTTTGATCGTCGTCGCACGCTGTGGGTGATTTTGTCCTTATTTATACGCTTCTCGCACGGGCGCATTCTGGTTAAGGTCTACCGGCGCGCGTCGTTCCGATGGTCGGAGTCCGGGTGGCGGCGTCACAGGCAGCTTCGGTACGGCCCCATGCAGAGGTCTTCCAGCCCCGATCCGATCGACCGCGCGCCGGGCGAGTCCGCTGCCGATTCCATGGCCGACTCCGCCACCGATGCGCGGGCCATTCCCAAGCGCCTTCCCCTTCTGGTTCTGCTGGCAGCACTTCTTCTGACCGCGCTGGTGTGGCAGGACACCCGGCAGCGCGTCGCTGCGGAGGCCGAAGGCCGGTTCGCCCTGCGGGTGGAGGAACTGCACCGCCGTTTCGAGAATCAGATCCAGGCCTACGTGCAGGTGACGCGCTCCGCCGCCGCTTTGTTCACCGCCTATCCCGAGGTGAAGCGCGCGGAATGGAACCGGTTCGTCGACGGGCTGCATCTTGCCGAGCGCTTTCCGGCGGTGACTGCCGTCGCCTTCGCGCGGGTCATCGATCAGTGGACCGGCCCGGAGCTGGTGACGGAGGCCCGGATGGACGGGCTGCGCGGCTTCCGGATCTGGCCGGACACCGCTGGTCCGATGCGGCTCGTCACGCTGTACGCCGCCCCGGTCAACGACCGCACCCTGCGCACGCTCGGCTACGATCTGCTGGCAGAGCCGGTGCGCCGTGCCGCCGCGGAGCAGGCGCGGGACAGCGGCGAACCGACGGTCGTCCGCGTCGTCGGACCGCGGCTCGACGAGGGTGAGCCGTCGTCACCCTCCTTCCTGGTCTTCCAGGCCGTCTACCGCGACGGGCAGCGTCCCGCCACGCAGGAACAGCGGCGGGTCGCCTTCGCCGGTCTGGTGATGACGCCGATCCAGGTCGCGCCGCTGGCGGAGTCCGTGTTCGGCCGGATGGGCGACGTCGCGGCGACGGTGTTCGAAGGGCAAGGGGATTTTCCGCTCTACCGCAGCCGCCCGGAGGCGTCGGACCGGCCGTTGCTGACCGCGAGCCGCGATCTCGCTCTGGTCAACCGCGTCTGGTCGGTCCAGTACGAGAGCCGTTCGAGCTTCGAGGAAGGTCTGGACCACTGGAAGCCGACGCTGGTTCTGGCGACGGGGCTGTCGCTCAGCCTGCTGCTGTCCACCCTGTTGTGGGCGCTGGCCGCGACGCGCCACCGGGCGCTGGTGATCGCCGGGCGCATCACCGCCTCGCTGCGCCGGCGTGAGACGGAACTGGACCTGTTGTTCAACCAGGCGCCGCTGGGCATCGCCCTGATCGGACCGGACGCCAGGATCACCGATTGCAACCCGGCCTTCGCCCGCACGGTCGGGGTGGCGCGCGACGGGTTGATCGGAACCGACACGAGGCTGCGCGCCCCGGACCCGGCGGTGATCGCCGCCATCGACTCCGCGATCGCCGGGGAGAGCGTTCGGCTGGAGGTCGACCGCCTGCTGTTGGCCGGTGGACGGCACAGCCATTTCTCCCTTCACCTTCAGCCGGTGTCAACACCCGGCGACCCGCCCTTCGTCATGGCCTTCGTCGAGGACATCGGCGACAAGCGGCGGGCCGAGCAGCACGTCCACTATCTGGCCCATTACGACCCGCTGACCGGCCTGCCCAACCGCGTCCTGCTGTTCGACCGCATCGCCCAGGCGGCCCGGGAGGCGCGACGCGACGGCGCGCGGGTCGCCGTCCTGTTCATCGATCTGGACCGCTTCAAGATCATCAACGACAGCCTGGGTCATTCCTTCGGCGACGAGGTGCTGCGGTCGGTGGCGCGGCGGCTGCACGGGGCGATGCGTCCATCGGACACGGTGGGCCGGTTGGGCGGCGATGAATTCCTGATCGTCGTCCCGAACATCGAGACGCCGGGCGTGGCCGCCGCGGTGGCGGAAAAGGTGATGGGGCAGCTCGCCGCGCCCTTCACCATCGGCGGGCGGAACTTCGTGGTGTCGCCCAGCATCGGCATCAGCCTGTTTCCCGACGACGCGGAGGACGCGGAGGGGCTGATCCGCTGCGCCGACATCGCCATGTACAACGCCAAGGACGCCGGGCGGAACGCCTACCGCTTCGTGACGCGCGAGATGGGCGCGCGGTCCCGCGAGCGCCTGGACCTGGAGGCGGCGCTGCGCCGCGCTCTGCAGAACCGGGAGCTGTTCCTGGTCTACCAGCCGCAGCTGCGCATCTCCGACGACCTCGTGGTCGGGGTGGAGGCTCTGCTGCGCTGGCGCCATCCGGACGCCGGCCTCATCATGCCGAACCGCTTCCTGCCCGTGGCCGAGGAAACCGGCCTGATCCAGGCCATCGGCGACTGGGTGCTGGACGAGGTGTGCGCCCAGATCCGTCGCTGGCGCGACCAGATCGGCCTGACGGTGCCGGTCGCCGTCAACGTCTCCGCCCAGCAGTTCCGCGACGGGCAGCTGCCCGCCAAGGTGGCCGCCGCACTCGACCGCAGCGGCCTCCAGGGCTGGGAGCTGGAGATCGAGGTGACCGAGGGCACGCTGATCGACGACATCCCGTCGGCCATCGCGACGCTGCGCGCGCTGAAGCAGCGCGGCTGCCTGATCGCACTGGACGATTTCGGCACCGGCTACTCGTCGCTCAGCTATCTGCACCGTTTCCCGATCGACAAGCTGAAGATCGACCGCTCCTTCATCCACGACCTGGAACAGGATGGAACCGGCGACTCCATCCCGCGCGCCATCGTCGGGCTGGGCCGCAGCCTGGGCCTGTCGGTCGTCGCGGAAGGCGTGGAGACGGAAGCCCAGCTCCAGCTTCTGCGTAGCCTGAAATGCGAGAGTTTCCAGGGCTATCTGTTCAGCCGCCCGGTCCTGGCGGAGGAGTTGGAACCGATCCTGGCATTGCGCGCCACCCACGGTCGCCATCACACTCCTGTGACGGAAGCGGCGGAGAGGGAATCGGTGTAGGGCGGCGGTCAGCGGGGAAACGTCACCACGCCTTCCTCCGCGGCCTGCCAAGCCGGCTTGGCATTGTGACCGATGGTGCGCCGTTCCTCGCCCATCCGGTCGCGATGCAGCCGCATCGACCGGCGGTGCCGGCCCAGCCCGGAGGCATCGTCGTTCCGCACCCAGCCGCGCGCCATCGCCGCCCCGGCCAGCACGCCGAAGCCGGCAACCACCGCGGCGGTGATCCAGGGATGCATCCGCGCCTCGGTGTAGAGGCTGGTTTCGCGCACGAAGCGGTGCCGGCCGGCGCGCTCCCGCCCATCGTCGCCATGGCTGTGCAGGGCGTCGTTGCGCGGGCGGAGCGGCCCGCCGGAACGGATGACCCGCGGCAAGGTCCGCTCCATGATCCGGTCGGTGAGCCGTGGCGCGAAGGTCTCCGCCAACGCGAACAGCTTGGCGCCGCCGCCGACGTAGAGGTCGCGCATCGGGCGGCGGGCGCAATGCAGGATGGCCTTCGCCACGACCTCCGGTGCGTAGACCGGGGGCGGGTTGCTCGGCTCCACCTCCATCAGGTTCAGGGCGTGGTCCTCGTACAGGCTGTCGACGGCCGCCGGCTTGATCAGGCTGACCGAGATGGGCAAGCCCTCCGCCTCCAGCTCCATGCGCAGCGCGTCGGTGAAGCCCTTCACGGCGTGCTTGGTGGCGACATAGGCGCCCTGGAGCGGGATCGCGCGGTCGGACAGCACGCTGCCGATGTTGATCAACGCCCCGCCGTTTTGCCGAAGATGGGGTATGGCTGCCACCGAGCCGTTGACCACGCCCCAGTAGTTCGTCTCGAACAGGCGGCGGTGATCGTCCGGGGCGGTGTCCAGGAGCTTGCCGATGATCGCCACGCCGGCGTTGTTCACCCACGTGTCGATCCGGCCGTAGCTGCGGACCGCCGCGTCGGCCACCCGCCGCAGGGCGTCCGGGTCGGCCACGTCGGCGACGCAGTGGATCGCGTCCCCGCCATCGGCGCGGATCTCCTCCGCCACCTGGGCGAGCGCGTCGCGGTCGCGGGCGGCCAGGACGACCTTCGCGCCCTGCCGGGCGGCCATGCGGGCGGTGACCAGCCCGATGCCGCTCGACGCGCCGGTGATGACGATCACCTGCTCGTCAATGGGTTTGAGCCGCGGTTGCATGGGTGCCGTTCCTCCATCGTTCGATTGTCGGAATCCGTGCGTCATCCGTTGTGAACAGGCGGTCCGGCGGAGCGTTGCCGCCGGGTGTGCGTCCGGGCCACTCCGAAAGGAGGGTTGGCGGGTCAGCGAAGCGGCACAGCTTTACCGGGACCTGTCAGGCGGGGGAGGACACAGCGCCCATGCTCAAAACAGCCGCCAAAGCCGGCGAACTCGCCAACCGTTTCCGCCGGGTGCGCGCCACCTCGGCGGAGTTGGCCAGCGGGTTGTCGCCGGAGGATCAGGTGGTGCAGTCCATGCCGGACGCCAGCCCGGTCAAATGGCATCTGGCCCACACGACGTGGTTCTTCGAAACCTTTCTGCTGATCCCGAATCTGCCGGGCTACCGGCCCTTCGATCCGGCCTTCGGCTACCTCTTCAACTCCTATTACGAGGCCGTCGGCGCCCGCCATCCGCGGCCCCGGCGCGGTCTGGTGACGCGGCCCGGCGTGGCCGAGGTGGCGGCCTACCGCGACCATGTCGACGCCGCCATGCTGACCCTGCTGGAGCGTGCCGACGCCGAGCGGCTGGCCCCGCTGGTGACGCTCGGCCTCGCCCACGAGGAGCAGCATCAGGAGCTGATCCTGATGGACCTGCTGCACCTGTTCTCCTGCAACCCGGTCGCGCCGGCCTACCGGCCCTACCGCCCGGCCTTGCGTGGCGCGGCCCATGAGGGGCGCTGGATCGCGGTGGACGGCGGGATCGTCGCGGTGGGGCATGCGGGCGAGGGCTTCGCCTTCGACAACGAAGGGCCGCGGCACGAGGTGCTGCTGCGCCCCTTCCGCCTGTTCTCCCGCCTGGTGACCAATGGGGAATGGCGGGCCTTCGTCGAGGACGGCGGCTACCGCAACCCGGCGCTCTGGCTGTCCGACGGCTGGGCCACGGTCAACGCGGAGGGGTGGGAGGCGCCGGGCTACTGGCGGCGCGGCGAGGACGGCGGCTGGCGGGAGTTCACCCTGCTGGGCGACCACCCGCTGGACGAGGACGCCCCGGTCTGCCACGTCGGCTTCTACGAGGCCGACGCCTTCGCCCGCTGGGCCGGCAAGCGCCTGCCAACGGAGGCCGAGTGGGAAACCGCCGCCGCCGGGCTTTCCCCAACCGGCAACACACTGGGAAGCGGTCTGCTGCGCCCTGTCGCGGCAGTGGCGGGCGATGGCCTCGTCCAGATGTTCGGCGATGTCTGGGAATGGACGGCCAGCGCCTACAGCGGCTATCCGGGTTTCCGTCCCGCCACCGGGGCGGTCGGCGAATACAACGGCAAGTTCATGGCCAACCAGTATGTGCTCCGCGGCGGATGCTGCGCCACGCCGGACGGTCATGCCCGCGCCACCTACCGGAATTTCTTCTACCCGCACCAACGCTGGATGTTCAGCGGCGTGCGCCTCGCGGAGGACGCCTGATGACCGCAATTTCCGCCGCCCGCGCCCATCTCGCGCAAGGGCCGGTGCAGGACGACGTGTTTCTGTCCGACGTGCTGGAGGGCCTGTCCCGCCCGGACAAGAGCCTGCCCTGCAAGTACTTCTACGACGCCGAGGGCTCGGCCCTGTTCGACACGATCTGCACGCTCGACGAATATTACCCGACGCGGACCGAGACCGCCTTGCTGCACGCCCGCGCGAAGGAGATCGCCGGGCTCGCCGGGCGTGGCGCCACCCTGGTGGAGCTGGGCAGCGGGTCGAGCGTGAAGGTGCGCATCCTGCTCGACGCGCTGGACGCGCCGGCCATGTATGTGCCGGTGGACATCAGTCGCGACCACCTGATCGCCGCCGCCGCCCGGCTGGCCGGCGATTACCCGGCGGTCACGGTGGTGCCGGTCGCCGCCGACTATGTGCGGGGCTTCGCGCTGCCGCGCGGCGTTGCGCCGGAGCGGACGATGGCCTTCTTCCCCGGCAGCACCATCGGCAATTTCCGGCCCGCCGAGGCGATGACCTTCCTGAACGGCCTCGGGAGGCGGCTCGGTTACGGGGCGCGGCTGCTGATCGGGGTGGACCTGCGCAAGGACCCGGCGGTGCTGGAGGCCGCCTATGACGACGCGCGCGGGGTGACCGCCGCCTTCAACAGGAACCTGCTGGCCCGCATCAACCGCGAGCTGGACGGCACCTTCGACCTGGACCGCTTCGCCCATGTGGCCCGCTACGACACCGCGCGCGGGCGCATCGAGATGCATCTGCGCAGCCTGGACGACCAGACCGTCCGCATCGCCGGCCATCCCATCCGCTTCGTCCGCGGCGAGACGATCCACACCGAGAATTCCTACAAATACTCGGTTCCCGGCTTCCGCCGCCTCGCCGTCCGCGCCGGCTGGCACACCGAGCGGAGCTGGACCGACGAGGACCGGCTGTTCAGTCTGCACTGGATGGTTCGGCATGGCTGACCCCGTTTGGCACCGGGAACACCGGGATCGCGGCCAGGGTTGAATCCCGTCGAGACACCGCAACAACGGGACAGGACCGATGACCAGCATCTTCGACCGGATCAAGCAGGACCACGACACCATCCGCCGCCTGCTCGACGAGGCCGAGAAGGCGGACGGCGACGGGCGCGCCGCCTATGAGGACCTGCAGCGCGAGCTGTGGGCCCACGGGAAGATCGAGGAGGCCGTCTTCTACCAGTCGCTGTCCAAGGCGAAGAACACCAAGCAGGAGACCACAGAGGGCCTGAACGAGCACCACATCATCAACGGCTTCCTCGACGAGCTGAACGCCATGCCGGCCGACAGCACCGCCTGGAAAGCGAAGCTCCAGGTGCTCGGCGAGGTCACCCGGCACCACCTCGACGAGGAGGAGGAGGAGTTGTTCGAGGAGGCCAAGAAGGCGCTCGACGACAAGCGCGCCGAGGAGCTCGGCAGCATCTACGGGGAGCGCAAGAAGCAGATGCTTGCCGCCCTGGCCCCGCTGCCCAAGAGTGCCTGAGGCGCATCGACGGGCGTCTGTCCCTTTCCCCTCTCCCGCCCCGGGAGAGGGAGGGGCCCACGCGTCAGCGTGGGAGGGTGAGGGTGCCTGCAAGGATCAGCTCTTTGATCCTCGAACGACCCTCACCCGGCGCCTTCGGCGCCACCCTCTCCCGGGGCGGGAGAGGGAAGTGATGCCAAACGGTTATTGCCCTGCATCGATCCGGTACAGTCTCTTGCGCCGGGGGTTCCCGCCGTGACAGGCTGCGGTCTTCCGTTCCGTTGCACGAACCGCCGCCATGCCTCCGATCTCCAAGCCCGCCCCGAAGTCTGCCGCCGGCTCGCTCGCCTCCTTCGCGCCCTGGGCGGGGGAGGGCGGCGTCCGCGTCTATCTGAGGCCGGTCGGGCTGCTGCCCATCGCCGCCTGGAGCGCCGGGGCGGCGGTGCCGCTGGCTGGCGGGCGCTTCGCCTTCGCCATCGCCGAACTCATCGTCCGACAGGGGGCGCGGATCGAGCGGGCCTTCGCGCCGCTGACCGAGATCATGGCTTGGGGGTGGGAGCGCGGGACCGCCGTGGCGCAGAGCCTTGACAAGCGGCTGGGCGCGCTGACCCGCGGGCGGGCGCCGTTCGGCGGGCTGGACCTCGGGCGCCCGCGCATCATGGCCATCGTCAACGTGACGCCGGACAGCTTTTCCGACGGCGGCGACTTCTTCGACGCCGCGGCGGCCATCGCCCATGGCGAAGCGATGCTGGAGGCCGGCGCCGATCTGCTGGACGTCGGCGGTGAATCCACCCGGCCCGGTTCCGCCCCCGTGTCGCCCGAGGAGGAGGAGGCCCGCGTCCTGCCGGTGGTCCGCCACTTCGCGGCCAGGGGCGCGGTGGTGTCGGTGGACACGCGGCACGCGCGGGTGATGCGCGCGACGCTCGACGCCGGGGCGGCGCTGATCAACGACGTGGCCGGGCTGCGCGATCCCGGCGCGCTGCCGCTGGTGGCGGAGAAGGCGGCCCCCGTCGTGGTCATGCACATGCGGGGCGAACCCGGCACCATGCAGCAGAATCCGGTCTATGAGGACGCGGCGCTCGACGTCTTCGACTGGCTGGAGGAGCGGGTGGAGGCCTGCCTCGCCACAGGGGTGCCGCTGGAGCGCATCGCCGTCGATCCCGGCATCGGCTTCGGCAAGACGGTGGAGCACAACCTCGCCATCCTGCGCCACACCGCCCTCTATCACGGGCTGGGCTGCGCCCTGCTGATCGGGTTGTCGCGCAAGGCCCTGATCGGCAAGCTGTCGCGGAGCGAGCCGCCGAAGGAGCGGTTGCCCGGATCGCTGGCCGGCGGTCTGGAATCGCTGAACCAGGGCGCGCACCTCCTGCGTGTCCATGACGTGCCCCAAACGGTCCAGGCGCGCGCCGTCTGGGAGGGGCTGCATCCCGCACGGGTGCCGTGATCGCATGACGCGTGTAACCCTTTGGCGTCTGCGCGGAAGGGTTCTTGACCCGCCCCCCCAGGGCAAGCGATGACATTTTCACACATCCGCGATTGCGGTACAGTGACTGGGCCATTCCCGAGGGTTTTCATGACGCGACACCTGTTCGGCACCGACGGCATCCGTGGCACCGCCAACATCGATCCGATGACGGCGGAAACCGCCCTGCGCGTCGCGATGGCGTCCGCTTTGCAGTTCCGCCGGGGCGACCACCGGCACCGCGTGGTGATCGGCAAGGACACCCGCCTGTCCGGCTATCTGCTGGAGCCGGCGCTGACCGCGGGCTTCATCTCCATGGGTATGGATGTCGTGCTGCTCGGCCCGCTGCCGACGCCCGCCGTCGCCATGCTGACGCGCTCGCTTCGCGCCGACCTCGGCGTGATGATCTCCGCCTCTCACAACCCGTATCAGGACAACGGCATCAAGCTGTTCGGCCCGGACGGCTACAAGCTGTCGGACGCGGTGGAGATCGCCATCGAGACGCGTATGGGCCAGCCCTTTGCGCCGGACCTCGCCGGCTCCGCCGATCTCGGCCGCGCCTCCCGCCTGGAGGACTCGACGGGCCGCTACATCGAGTATGTCAAGAACACCTTCCCGCGCGGTCTGCGGCTGGACGGGCTGAGGATCGTCGTGGATTGCGCCAACGGCGCCGCCTACCGCGTCGCCCCGAAGGTCCTGTACGAACTGGGGGCCGACGTGATCCCGGTCGGGGTCAACCCGGACGGCCTGAACATCAACAAGGACTGCGGCGCCACCGCGACCCGGACCCTGCAGGAGCAGGTGGTGGCGCACGGCGCCCATCTGGGCATCGCGCTGGACGGTGACGCCGACCGCCTGATCATGGTCGACGAGGCCGGGCGCGTCGTCGACGGCGACCAGGTGATGGCGCTGATCGCCTCCTCCTGGGCGCAGGCGCAGACGCTCAAGGGCGGCGGCGTGGTCGCCACGGTGATGTCCAACCTGGGCATGGAGCGGCACCTCCAGGGGCTGGGCATCGCCCTGGTCCGCACGCCGGTCGGCGACCGCTATGTGGTGGAACATATGCGCGAGCACGGCTACAACGTCGGTGGGGAGCAGTCGGGGCACGTCGTGCTGTCCGACTATTCCACGACCGGCGACGGGCTGATCGCCGCACTCCAGGTCCTGGCGGTGCTGATCCAGTCCGGCGGCCGGGCGGCCAGCGAGGTCTGCCAGGTCTTCGCCCCGGTGCCGCAGAAGCTGACCAACGTCCGCTTCGCCGCCGGTTCGAAGCCGCTGGAACTGTCCTCCGTCCAGGCGGCGATCCGCGACGGCGAGGCGCGGCTGAACGGGTCGGGGCGCATCCTGATCCGCAAGTCGGGGACCGAGCCGGTGATCCGCGTCATGGCGGAAGGCGACGACGAAGGGCTGGTGCACGCGGTGGTGGCCGACATTGCCGGCGCCATCACGGACGCCGCCCGGCTGGAGACCGCCTCCTAAGGCCCATCCTCCAACCAGACGACCAGACGGAAGCAATCCCGATGCAGGCCCACCCGATCAACGGCCGTGTTCTCATCGTCGCCGGGTCCGATTCCGGCGGCGGTGCCGGCATCCAGGCGGACATCAAGGCGGTCAGCGCGCTGAACGCCTTCGCCATGACCGCCATCGCGGCGCTGACCGCGCAGAACACGACCGGGGTCTATGGCGTGCTGCCTGTGGACCCTGCCTTCGTCGCCCTGCAGATGAAGGTGGTGCTGGAGGACCTCGGGGCCGACAGCATCAAGATCGGCATGCTCGCCAACGCCGCCGTCATCGAGGCGGTGGCCGGCGAGTATGAGGAGCGCGCGATCAACGTTCCGCTGGTCGTCGATCCGGTGATGGTCTCGAAGAGCGGCCATTTCCTCCTGGAGCCGGACGCCGTGCAGACCCTGCGCAAGCGCCTGCTGCCCCATGCGGAGCTGGTCACCCCGAACCTGCCGGAGGCGGAGGCGCTGACCAACATCCCGGTGCGCAACCTCGACGACATGCGCCGCGCCGCCGAGATGATCCGCACCTTCGGGCCGAAGGCCGTTCTGCTGAAGGGCGGCCATCTGGAGGACGAGCGGCTATGCGACCTGCTGCTCACCGAGGACGGCGAGGAGGTGTTCGAGGGACGGCGCATCCACACCCCGCACACCCACGGCACCGGCTGCACCCTGGCCTCGGCGATCGCCGCCGGCATCGCCCAGGGGCTGGGCGTGCGCGATTCGGTGGCCCGCGCCCGCGCTTACGTGGATGAGGCGATCCGCTCCGCCCCTGGCTTCGGGCATGGCCACGGCCCGCTCAACCATCTGCACACGGTCCGGCCGTTCCCGTAAGGGCGCGGCCTTTCCGCTTTCTTTCGATCAGACGATCGACAGCATCGCCGTCTGCGGGTTCTCCAGCAGGTCGGCCAGCGTGCGCAGGCCGCGTGCCAACTCGTCCCGGCTGTGCGGGTGGCAGAGGCCCAGCCGCACGGCGTGAGGGGCGCTGGCCCGGCCTACGGCGAACACGTCTCCGCCGGTCACCTTCACGCCGCGGCGCAGCGCCTCCGCGATGAAGTCGTCGCGGCGCCAGGGCTCGGGCAGGACCAGCCAGAGATGCTGCGCCGAAGCGTGCCCGCAGACGGCGCTGGCGGGCAGGATGGAGCGGGCGATCTGCTGGCGCGCCATGGCCTCCCCGCGCTGGGCCTCGGCGATGCGGTCGGCGCTGCCGTCGGTGATCCAGCGCGTCGCGACCTCCGGCGGCAGGGGCGGGGAGGAGTACTGCAAGGCGCGGATGACCGCCTCGACGCGCGGCACCAGGGCCGGCGGGGCGACCACGTAGCCGACGCGCAGGCCGGCCGACACGCTCTTGGACAGGCTGTTCACATAGACCGTGACGTCCGGGGCGATGGCCTGGATGGGCTTCGCGTCATGGACCAGGAAGCCGAACACGTCGTCCTCGACCAGCATCACCCCGTAGCGGCGGGCGATGGCCGCGATCTCCACGCGCCGGGCCTGTGGCATGACGGAGGCGGTGGGGTTGTGCATGGTCGGCACCAGATACAGCGCCTTGGGCGCCAGACGGCGGCAGGCGCTGTCGAAACTGTCCGGGACCACGCCATGCTCGTCGATGGCGATGCCCTCCAGGTGATAGCCCTCGACCGCACTCAGGGTCTTGATGCCGTAGTTGGTCAACCGCTCGGTCAGCACGACGTCGCCGGGACGCGCCACCGCGGCCAGCGCCACCGCCATGGCGTTCTGCGCGCCGGTGGTCAGAAGGATCGTGTCGGCGGAGGCCGTTACGCGGTGCTGCCGCGTCAGCCACTGCGCTCCGGCGGCACGGTGAGCGGGCAGGCCGGCGTGCGGCGCGTATTCCAGCAGCGCCCCCAGGCTCGGTGACGCGCCGATGGCGGTCAGGGTGGCGCCCATCATCGGCACCGACATCGGGTGCTCCGGCGTCACGACGGTCATGTTGATGACCGATGGTTCGGGCCGGGGCGTCCAGGTGAAGGGGTCGGACGGGGGCATGTGCCGCTGCCCCTGCACGAAGGTGCCGCGCCCGACCTCGCCGCCGATCAGCCCGCGCTTTTCCGCCTCCGTGTAGGCGCGGGTGATGGTGCCGACGGTGACGCCGAGGCGGTAGGCGAGGTCGCGGTGGGTGGGAAGCCGGGTGCCGGGGGCAAGCCGTCCGTTGGCGATGTCGTCGGACAGGGCGTCGGCGATGGCGCGGTAACGGGGGCCTTGCCGCCCCTCCAAATCAGGAACCCAATGTGTCATAGGGACAATGATGACATTGTGCCGATCAGGCGGCAAGTGTCACCGCATTGTCGCGATTGTACGGGTCCGGTTGCGCTGTGCGTTCGGGAACCCGGACGGCCGAGCGGGCGTTGCAGTCAGGACCGCCCGGCGCCGCTTCGGCATCCCTTTCGCGCCGGGCACAGCCGGGAGAATTCAGGCATGAGCGCCGAAAACGCCATCCGACACACCTACGACCGCTTCTTTGGGGGCGCGCGGAATCTCGGGCCGCTGGAACGCGCCGTGTCCACCGGCCTCGGCCTCGTCATGGCGGCGGGCGGCGTGCGCCGCGGTGCCGACGTGCGGGGCGCCATCATGGGGCTGGCCGGCGCCGCCCTGGTCGCCCGCGGCATGAGCGGCCACTGCCCGTTGAAGGCCATGGTGGCGGACGAGGACCACGACCGGCTGTCCGGTCCGCGAACGGAGCGCTACAGCCCCGGCGAGGGGCCGCTGGAACGCACGCCGGCCCGCACCGGCTCCTATTCCTGACGAAACGGCCCAGTCACAGGATGACGGTCACGAGGACGAGGAAGCGGCGCGGCGCCGCCGCTTCCACTCCTTCCAGCGCCGCTCGCCGCGCACCAGCGCGCGGTTGATCGGCGGGCGAAGGAACGGAACGTCGTAGGCGAGCAGCACGAGGCCGAGCGGCAGCATCCAGATGCCCAGCACGGGCAGGAAGCTGAACAAGCCGCCGAGAATCAGCAGCAATCCGGCGGGGACGCGCACCCAGGTCGCCCGCGGCTCGCGGAGCCAAGCCAGCACCCGCGCCATGGAGTCGGGAAGCTTCTCCTGGATGCGATCCACCCGCCGTTCAAGGCGTCTGTGGTGCTGGTCGCTCAACGCGGCACTCTCCATCTTGTTGATCCGGCTCTGATGTTGTCAAAGGGTGAAGCGGCGCCCCGGCTCGCCGGAGCGGCCGCCTCCAAGCCGCCATATGGGAACCGCCGCGCGTGTTCCAAGCTCCCGTTCGTGTGGAACCCGCGGGGAGACGGGTATCTTGAAAGACGCCGCCCACACGGCCAATTATTAGGGCAATCAGGGTCCGGGCCCCTCTGGCAGCCGAGTCACCGGTTACGAGGTCGGAGGCTGCGATGTCGGATCTCTTCATCTGCTTTTGCGCCGACGGGCGTGACCGCATCCGGAGGGTCTTTCGATGGACAGCGCAGCCATCCTTTCCCGCCGCCGCTTTCCCGCGGCCGGTCCGCTGCCATGTGCCCGCCGCCGGTCGGAATCTTGCCGGTCAAAGGCCCGCCGGTCAAAGGCTTGAACGAGGGAGTTTTCGCAATGTTCGACCAGTATCCCAACCAGAGTCGTTGGGGCGCCGGCGCCGCGGGCGTGGACCGTGCGGCGTTCGACGAGGGCCTGCGCAAGCACATGCTGCGGGTCTACAACTTCATGATGCTCGGCCTTGGCGTGACGGGGCTTGTGGCGCTGTTCGTGGCGAGCACGCCGGCGCTGTACGTTCCGATCTTCACGACCCCGCTGAAGTGGGTGGTGATGCTGGCGCCGCTGGCCTTCATCATGGTGCTGTCCTTCCGCTTCCACGCGATGTCGGCATCGGCGCTGCAGGGGCTGTTCTGGGCCTTCTGCGCGGTGATGGGCGTGTCGATGGCGTCGATCTTCCTGGTCTTCACCGGGGCCAGCGTGGCGCGGGTGTTCT
>NZ_JBHSLC010000037.1:0-16669 GCF_042657465.1 Azospirillum himalayense
GGTCGTAGGCGGTGAAGGTCGCGCCGCCGCTCTCGGCCAGCACCTTCGTGATCGCCGCCGTCAGCGACGTCTTGCCGTGGTCGACGTGGCCGATCGTGCCGATGTTGCAGTGCGGCTTGTTCCGCTCGAACTTTGCCTTCGCCATGGTGTGTGCTCTCCGTCTCTTTGTCGTTCCAGCGGTTTCAGGCCATCCTGGCGCGGATGGTCTCCGCAATGGTCTGCGGCACCGGCTCGTGGTGGTCGAACTGCATCGTGTACTGCGCACGCCCCTGACTCATCGAGCGCAGGGTGTTCACATAACCGAACATCGACGCCAACGGAACCATCGCCAGGATCGAGCGGGCGTTGCCCCGCTGGTCCATGGCGGTGATCTGGCCGCGGCGGCTGTTCAGGTCCCCGATGATGTCGCCCATGTAGTCTTCAGGCGTCACCACCTCAACCCTCATGATCGGCTCCAGAAGCATCGGGCCGGCCTTCTGCATGCCCTCGCGGAAGGCCGCGCGGGTGGCGATCTCGAAGGCGAGCACCGAGGAGTCGACGTCGTGGAAGGCGCCGTCGACCAGCGCGACCTTGAGGTCGATGACCGGGAAGCCAACGACCACGCCGCTGTGCAGCGAGGCGTCCAGCCCCTTCTGCACGCCCGGAATGAACTCTTTGGGCACGGCGCCGCCGACGACCTTGTTCTGGAACACAAAGCCGCTGCCGGCGGGCTGTGGCTCGAAGACCAGCTTGACGCGGGCGAACTGCCCGGTGCCCCCGGTCTGCTTCTTGTGGGTGTAATCAATCTCGGCGGTCTTGGTGATGGTCTCGCGGTACGCCACCTGCGGCGCGCCGACGTTCGCATCCACCTTGAACTCGCGCTTCATGCGGTCGACGATGATTTCCAGATGCAGTTCGCCCATCCCCTTGATGATCGTCTGACCGCTCTCATGGTCGACGGCCACGCGGAAGGAGGGATCCTCCTGGGCGAGGCGGGACAGCGCCATGCTCATCTTTTCCTGGTCGGCCTTGGACTTCGGCTCGACGGCCACCTCGATGACCGGTTCCGGAAATTCCATCCGCTCCAGGACGATGGGCTTGGCGGGATCGCACAGAGTGTCGCCGGTCGTCGTGCTCTTCAGCGCGGTGAAGGCGACGATGTCGCCGGCGTAGGCCTCGTCGATCTCCTCCCGGCTGTTGGCGTGCATCAGCAGCATGCGGCCGATGCGCTCCTTCTCGTCCTTGCCGGGATTCAGCACGGCGGTGCCGGAGGCGACGGTGCCGGAATAGACGCGCACGAAGGTCAGCGACCCGACGAAGGGGTCGTTCATGATCTTGAAGGCGAGCGCGGAGAAGGGAGCGGCGTCGTCCGGCGCGCGCTCGTCCGTCTCGGGGCTGCCGACGCGGTGCCCCCGGACCGCCCCGACGTCCACGGGGGCCGGCAGATAGTCCACCACGGCGTCCAGCATCGGCTGGATGCCCTTGTTCTTGAACGCGGAGCCGCAGAGCACCGGCACGAAGCGCAGGCCCACGGTGCCCTTGCGGATGCAGGCCTTGAGCGTGTCCTCGGATGGTTCCTGCCCGGACTCGAGATAGGCCTCCATGGCCGCGTCGTCGAGTTCCAGGACGGCGTCGAGCAGCGCCTGGCGGTGGCGCGCGGCGGCGTCCTTCAGAGCGTCCGGAATGTCGGTATAATAGAACTCGGCGCCCAACGTCTCTTCTTTCCAGACGATGGCGCGCATGGCGACCAGATCGACGACGCCGACAAAGCTGGCCTCGGACCCGATCGGAAGCTGGAGGACGAGCGGGAAAGCGCCCAGCCGTTCCTTCATCATGGCGACGCAGCGGAAGAAGTCCGCGCCGGTGCGATCCAGCTTGTTGACGAAACACATGCGGGGCACGCCGTACTTGTCGGCCTGCCGCCACACGGTCTCGGACTGGGGCTCCACCCCCGCAACGGAATCGAACACCGCAATCGCACCGTCGAGCACGCGCAGGCTGCGTTCGACTTCAATCGTGAAGTCGACGTGGCCCGGTGTGTCGATGATGTTGATGCGGTGGTCGCGCCAGAAGCAGGTCGTGGCCGCGGAGGTGATGGTGATGCCCCGTTCCTGTTCCTGCTCCATCCAATCCATCACCGCGGTGCCCTCGTGCACCTCGCCGATTTTGTACGACTTTCCAGTGTAGTACAAAATCCGCTCGGTGGTCGTGGTCTTACCGGCATCGATGTGAGCCATGATGCCGATGTTGCGGTAACGGTTCAGGGGATGGGAACGGGGCATGACAAGCACCTGGGCCGGTGGGTGCCTTACCAGCGGTAGTGCGAGAAGGCCTTGTTGGCTTCCGCCATACGATGGGTGTCTTCGCGCTTCTTCACGGCGGTGCCACGCTGGTTGGCGGCATCCAGCAGCTCACCCGACAGACGCTCGGTCATGGTGTTTTCCGAGCGGGCGCGGGCGGCGCCGATGAGCCAACGGATGGCCAGGGCCTGGGCGCGGTCCGTGCGGACCTCGACCGGAACCTGGTAGGTGGCGCCACCGACGCGACGCGAGCGCACTTCGAGGTGCGGCTTCACGTTCAGCAGGGCGTCGTGGAAGACCTGAACCGGCTCGTTCTTGGTCTTGGCCTCGATGCGGCTGAGCGCGCCGTAGACGATGCGCTCGGCGGCGGACTTCTTGCCGTCCAGCATCAGGCAGTTCATGAACTTGGTCAGGACGCGGTCGCCATACTTGGCGTCCGGCAGGACCTCACGCTTCTCGGCGCGACGACGACGGGACATCGTGAATACTCCTTACTTCGGACGCTTCGCGCCGTACTTCGAACGACGCTGCTTACGGTCCTTCACGCCCTGGGTATCGAGCGTGCCGCGGATGATGTGGTAGCGAACGCCGGGAAGATCCTTCACACGGCCGCCGCGGATCATAACCACCGAGTGTTCCTGGAGGTTATGGCCTTCACCGGGGATGTAGGAGGTCACTTCGAAGCCGTTCGTCAGGCGAACGCGGGCGACCTTACGCAGAGCCGAGTTCGGCTTCTTCGGCGTGGTCGTGTAGACGCGGGTGCAGACGCCACGCTTCTGCGGGCACGCCTCCATCGCGGGAACCTTATTGCGCGCGGCCAAGGGCTCGCGCGGCTTACGGATCAACTGGTTGATCGTCGGCATATCTGCCCTTCATCCCTTCAGGTCACTCGGCCGGCGGAGCCGGACCGATTGGAAAATCGCCCGGCGGCACCGGACGATGCAAAAGCCCGCCTGCGAAGCCTGAGGGGCTTCGAGCGGGCCCAATGGTCGATCGCCGTCGGATCGGTTCGCAAGGAACCCGTCGTTCAGCTATGTCGCTTGGGTTCAGCCGGATGCCGGTCAGGATGGGCGAAAGACCTTCCCGAGGCTCCTTTTGAAGTTCGCGGACTATATGGGTCTGCCAGTGACCCGTCAAGCGCGCAGATGACCGTTCTTCGTGCGCTTCGACGACGTTTCCGTGTCAGCCGGCGCGAGCGGACCGGCGGCGGCGCAACGCGTCCGCACCCGCCTCCACCGCGGCGGCCCGCGCCTCAAGCATCGGGCGCATCCGCGCGAGGAGATCGGCCGTCACCACCTCCCCTGCCCCGTCCGGCGAGCCGGCGTCGAAGGGCGGCTGCGGGTCGTATTCTATGGAGAGCTGGACGCGCTTCGCGGCGTCCGCGCCGAACAGCTCGCCGACGATCCGCAGCGCCACGTCGATTCCCGCGGTCACGCCGCCGCCGGTGAACAACGTGCCGTCCACCACCACGCGCTCGGCCACCGGCGTGGCACCGAAGGATGAAAGGAAGTCGCGGGAGGCCCAATGCGTGCCGGCCCGCTTCCCTTCCAGCAACCCGGCGGCGCCGAGCACCAGGGAGCCGGTGCAAATTCCGGAGAGATAGCGGGTATCGGACGCCCGTTCCGCCAGGAAGGTCAGGACCTCCTCGTCGGTCAGCAGCGCGTTGATGCCGCCACCGCCGGGCACGAGAAGAAGGTCGAGCGGCGGAGCATCGGCCAGGGTCGCCGTGGGGAGGATGGTCAGGCCGGTGTCGGAGCGCACCGGATCGAGCGTCTTCCACAGCAGATGGACCTTGGCGCCGGGCACGCGGGCCAGCACCTCGTAAGGGCCGGTGAGGTCGAGCTGCGTGACGTTGGGAAACAGCAGCAGGCCGAAGCTGGGCGCGTTCTCGGTCATGGCGAAGGCTCCGATGCGTGGGAGCGACGATCCTAAACCCACCTGAACAAATGACAAAGGGGCGCGTCCCCTGCGGAACGCGCCCCCTGCCCTACCCTATGCGCCGATACCTCGGGCCCCGGAACCTCAGGCGGCGGTGCTCTCGCCCGGATGCGGCAGGGCCGGAGCCTCGCCCTCGCCATCCTCGCCCAGCGCCATCGCGCGATCCCGCTCGGCGGCGATCTGCTTCAGGCGGTTGACGACGGAGCCCGTGCCAGCCGGGATCAGGCGGCCGACGATCACGTTCTCCTTCAGGCCTTCCAGGTTGTCGGTCTTGCCCGACACCGCCGCCTCCGTGAGGACGCGGGTGGTTTCCTGGAACGACGCGGCGGAGATGAAGGACCGCGTCTGCAGCGACGCCTTGGTGATGCCCTGCAGGACCGGATGGCCGGCGGCCGGCTTCAGCCCCTCGGCGACGGTCTTCTCGTTCTCTTCGTCGAACTCCTGACGATCGACCTGCTCGCCCACCAGGAAGGTGGTCTCGCCGGCGTCGGTGATCTCGACCTTCTGCAGCATCTGGCGGACGATCACCTCGATGTGCTTGTCGTTGATCTTCACGCCCTGCAGTCGATAGACGTCCTGGATCTCGTTGATGAGGTAGTTGGCCAGAGCCTCCACGCCCATCACCGACAGGATGTCGTGCGGCACCGGGTTGCCGTCCATCAGCAGGTCGCCGCGCTGGACATAGTCACCCTCCTGCACGGAGATGTGCTTGCCCTTCGGGATCAGATACTCGCGCTCGTCCCCCGTCTCGTCGTTGCGGACGACGATGCGGCGCTTGGTCTTGTAGTCCTTGCCGAACTCCACGCGGCCGTCGAGGTCCGAGATGATCGCGAAGTCCTTCGGACGGCGCGCCTCGAACAGCTCGGCCACGCGCGGCAGACCGCCCGTGATGTCGCGGGTCTTGGACGACTCGCGCGGGATACGCGCCAGCACGTCGCCGGCCCGGACATGGGCGCCGTTCTCGACCGAGAGAATGGCGTCCACCGACATGAAGTAGCGGGCCTCCAGACCGTTGGCCAGCGTGATGATCTCGCCCCGCTCGTCGCGCAGCGTGATGCGCGGCTTCAGATCCGCACCGCGCGGCTGCTGACGCCAGTCCACCACGACCTTCGACGAGATGCCGGTCGCCTCGTCCATCACCTCGCGCATGGAGATGCCCTCCACGAGATCGACGTAGTGGGCGGTACCCTCGCGCTCGGTGATGATCGGCAGGGTGTAGGGGTCCCACTCGGCCAGCTTCTGGCCGCGCTCGACCTTCACGCCCTCGTCGGCCAGCAGTTTCGCACCGTACGGGACGCGGTGACGCGCCCGCTCGCGGCCCTGCTCGTCGAGCAGGATCACCTCGGTGTTGCGGCCCATGACCACCGGGATGTTGGAGGAGTTGATGACGACGTTGCGGTTGTTGATCCGCACCGTGGCATCGAACGCCGCCTCCACCTGACTCTGCTCCGCACCGCGCTGCGCCGCGCCACCGATGTGGAACGTGCGCATGGTGAGCTGCGTGCCCGGCTCGCCGATCGACTGGGCGGCGATGACGCCGACCGCCTCGCCGACGTTGACCAGCGTGCCGCGGGCCAGATCGCGGCCGTAGCACTTGGCGCAGACGCCGTCCTTGGTCTCGCAGGTCAGGACCGAGCGGATCATGACGCTGTCGATGCCCGAGCGCTCGATACGGTCGACCGTGGCCTCGTCGATCAGGCCGGCGTTCGGCACGATCAGCTCGCCGTTCAGCGGGTCGATCAGGTCGCCGACCACCGTGCGGCCGAGGATGCGGTCGCCCAGCGGGGAGATGACCTCACCGCCGTCGATCACCGCCTTGACGGTGATGCCCTTGTCGGTGCCGCAATCGACCTCGACGATGATGGCGTCCTGGGCCACGTCGACGAGACGACGGGTCAGGTAACCGGAGTTCGCCGTCTTCAAGGCGGTGTCGGCCAGACCCTTGCGGGCGCCGTGGGTGGAGTTGAAGTACTCCAGCACGGTCAGGCCTTCCTTGAAGTTCGAGATGATCGGCGTCTCGATGATCTCGCCCGACGGCTTGGCCATCAGGCCGCGCATGCCCGCCAGCTGGCGGATCTGGGCGGCCGAGCCACGCGCGCCGGAGTGGGCCATCATGTAGACCGAGTTGACCGGCTTGCCCGGCTTGGTGTCGGAGATGACCTTCATCATCTCCGTCGCCACCTTTTCAGTGCATTCCGACCAGACGTCGACGACCTTGTTGTACTTCTCGCCCTGGGTGATCAGACCGTCGAGATACTGCTGCTCGAACTCCTTCACCCGCTCCTTGCTGTCGTTGACCAGCTTCTTCTTCGCCTCGGGGATGACCATGTCATCCTTGCCGAAGGAGATGCCGGCGCGGCAGGCGTGGCCGAAGCCGAGCTTCATCAGGCGGTCGGCGAAGATCACCGTCTCCTTCTGACCGCAATGGCGGTAGACGGCGTCGATGACGTTGCCGACGTCCTTCTTGGTCAGCAGGCGGTTGATCAGCGCGAAGGGCACCGCCGGGTTGCGCGGCAGGATCTCGGACAGCAGCATGCGGCCCGGGGTCGTCTCCACGATGGAGATCTTCTCGTCGCCGTTCTCGTCCACGCCCTTGTAGCGCGCCTTCACCTTGGCGTGCAGCGTCACGACCTTGGCGTCCAGCGCCTGCTCGATCTCGCCGACGTTGGCGAAGGTCATGCCCTCGCCCTTCTCGCCCGGCCGGTCCATCGTGATGTAGTAGAGACCCAGCACGATGTCCTGCGACGGCACGATGATCGGCTTGCCGTTGGCGGGCGACAGGATGTTGTTGGTCGACATCATCAGCACGCGCGCTTCCAGCTGGGCTTCGAGGCTCAGCGGGACGTGCACGGCCATCTGGTCGCCGTCGAAGTCCGCGTTGAAGGCGGTGCAGACCAGCGGGTGCAGCTGGATCGCCTTGCCTTCGATCAGCGTCGGTTCGAAGGCCTGGATGCCCAGGCGGTGCAGCGTCGGCGCGCGGTTCAGCATCACCGGATGCTCGCGGATGACCTCCTCGAGGATGTCCCACACCTCGGGACGCTCCTTCTCGACCATCCGCTTGGCTGCCTTGATGGTCGAGGCGAGGCCGTACAGCTCCAGCTTCGCGTAGATGAAGGGCTTGAACAGCTCCAGCGCCATCTTCTTCGGCAGGCCGCACTGGTGCAGCTTCAGCTCCGGACCGACCACGATGACCGAGCGGCCCGAGTAGTCGACGCGCTTGCCGAGGAGGTTCTGACGGAAGCGGCCCTGCTTGCCCTTCAGCATGTCGGACAGCGACTTCAGCGGACGCTTGTTGGCGCCGGTGATGACGCGGCCACGGCGGCCGTTGTCGAACAGCGCGTCGACGGCCTCCTGCAGCATGCGCTTCTCGTTGCGGACGATGATGTCCGGCGCCTTCAGCTCGATCAGCCGCTTCAGACGGTTGTTGCGGTTGATGACGCGGCGGTACAGGTCGTTCAGGTCGGACGTCGCGAAGCGGCCGCCGTCCAGCGGGACGAGCGGGCGCAGCTCCGGCGGGATCACCGGAATGACTTCCAGGATCATCCATTCCGGACGCGACTGCGACGACAGGAAGGCGTCGATCAGCTTCAGCCGCTTCACGAGCTTCTTGCGCTTGGCCTCGGACGAGGTGTCCCGCAGCTCCTCGCGGCAGGTCTTCTTCTCCTCCTCCATGTCGAGCGCCGACAGCATGATGCGCAGCGCCTCGGCACCGATCGAGGCGGTGAAGGCATCCTCGCCGTACTCGTCCTGGGCGGAGACGAACTCCTCCTCGCTGAGAAGCTGGTGGAGCTTCAGCGGGGTCAGGCCCGGCTCAATGACGACGTAGTTCTCGAAGTAGAGGATGCGCTCCAGATCCTTCAGCGTCATGTCGAGCAGCAGACCGATGCGGCTCGGCAGGGACTTCAGGAACCAGATGTGGGCGACCGGCGAGGCCAGCTCGATGTGGCCCATGCGCTCGCGCCGGACCTTCGACAGCGTCACCTCGACGCCGCACTTCTCGCAGATGATGCCGCGGTACTTCATGCGCTTGTACTTGCCGCACAGGCACTCGTAGTCCTTGATCGGACCGAAGATGCGGGCGCAGAACAGGCCGTCGCGCTCAGGCTTGAAAGTGCGATAGTTGATGGTTTCCGGCTTCTTGATCTCGCCGAACGACCAGGACCGGATGCGCTCGGGGCTCGCGATCTGAATGCGGATCTGATCGAAGCTCTGGGGACCCTGGACCTGGCCGAAAATGTTCATCAACTCGTTCATGACCGTCTCCCGCTGGCAGCGCCGCGTTGTCGGTTAAGGGCAGTTCCCGCCGGAAGGGGCCAACATGGCCCCTCCTCCGGCGGGTTCAAGTCTCTTGGGCTCAGTACGACCGCTGGTTCAGCTCGACGTTCAGGCCCAGGGAGCGCAGCTCCTTGACCAGAACGTTGAAGGACTCAGGGATGCCCGCCTCGAAGTTGTCGTCGCCGCGGACGATCGCCTCGTAGACCTTGGTGCGGCCGGACACGTCGTCCGACTTGACCGTGAGCATTTCCTGCAGCGTGTAGGCGGCGCCGTAGGCTTCGAGCGCCCACACTTCCATTTCACCGAAGCGCTGTCCGCCGAACTGGGCCTTACCGCCCAGCGGCTGCTGGGTGACCAGCGAGTAGGGACCGATCGAGCGCGCGTGGATCTTGTCGTCCACGAGGTGGTGCAGCTTCAGCATGTAGATGTAGCCGACGGTCACCTTGCGGTCGAAGGCCTCGCCGGTGCGGCCGTCGATCAGGGTGACCTGACCGGAGCGGTCCAGACCCGCCTTCTCCAGCTGCTGGCAGATGTCCTCCTCGCGCGCGCCGTCGAAGACCGGCGTGGCAAAGGGAACGCCCTTGCGCAGGTTGCCGCCCAGCTCCAGCAGCTCGCCCTCGGTCATGTCGGCGATCTGGTCGTCGTAGACCTTCTGGCCGTAGGCTTCCTTCAGCGTGATGCGCAGCCCGTCCATGGTCTGGGCGGCGTCGCCGCGGCCCTTCATGGCGAGGCGGTACTGGTCGATGGCGCGGCCGATCTGCTTGCCGAGCCCGGCCGACGCCCAGCCAAGATGGGTCTCCAGGATCTGACCGATGTTCATGCGCGACGGCACGCCCAGCGGGTTCAGAACCAGATCGACCGGCTGGCCGTCCTCCAGGTACGGCATGTCCTCCTGCGGCAGGATGCGGGACACCACGCCCTTGTTGCCGTGGCGGCCGGCCATCTTGTCGCCCGGCTGCAGCTTGCGCTTCACCGCGACGAAGACCTTGACCATCTTCATCACGCCCGGCGGCAGCTCGTCGCCGCGCTGCAGCTTCTCGACCTTGTTCTCGAAGCGGTTCTGCAGCGCCTGGATCGAGTCGTCGAAGACCTTACCCAGGCTCTCCACCGTCTCCATCACCTGCTCGTCGGCGATGGAGATCTGGCGCCACTGGCCCTTGGTCAGGTTCGCCAGCTCGGCGTCGGTCAGCACCGTGCCGGCCCGCATGCCCTTCGGGCCGGACTGGGCGGTCTGGCCGAGGATGACCTCCTTCAGGCGGGTGTAGAAGCTGCGCTCCAGGATCGCGCGCTCGTCGTCGCGGTCCTTGGCCAGCTTCTCGATCTCGGCGCGCTCGATCGCCAGGGCGCGCTCGTCCTTGTCGACGCCGCGGCGGCTGAAGACGCGGACCTCGACGATCGTCCCGGCCACACCCGGCGGCAGGCGCAGCGAGGTGTCGCGGACGTCGGACGCCTTCTCGCCGAAGATGGCGCGCAGCAGCTTCTCTTCCGGAGTCATCGGGCTTTCGCCCTTCGGCGTCACCTTGCCGACCAGGATGTCGCCCGGGCGGACCTCGGCGCCGATGTAGACGATGCCGGCCTCGTCGAGGTTCTTGAGGGCTTCCTCACCGACGTTCGGAATGTCGCGGGTGATTTCCTCCTGGCCCAGCTTGGTGTCGCGGGCCATGACCTCGAACTCCTCGATGTGGATCGAGGTGAAGACGTCATCCTTGACGATGCGCTCGTTGATGAGGATCGAGTCCTCGAAGTTGTAGCCGTTCCACGGCATGAAGGCGACGAGCACGTTGCGGCCCAGCGCCAGCTCGCCCAGCTCCGTCGAGGGGCCGTCGGCGATGATGTCGCCGGCCGCCACGCGGTCGCCCACCTTCACCAGCGGACGCTGGGTGATGCAGGTGTTCTGGTTGGAACGCTGGAACTTCAGCAGGTTGTAGATGTCCACGCCCGGCGCCGTGGCGTCGGACGAGTCGGTCGCCCGCACCACGATGCGGGTCGCGTCGATCTGGTCGACGATGCCCTTGCGCTTGGCGACGATGGTCACGCCGCTGTCGCGGGCGACCGTGGCCTCCATGCCCGTGCCGACCAGCGGCGCGTCGGCCTTGACCAGCGGCACCGCCTGGCGCTGCATGTTCGAGCCCATCAGCGCGCGGTTCGCGTCGTCGTTCTCGAGGAACGGGATCAGCGCCGCGGCGACGGAGACGAGCTGCTTCGGCGACACGTCGATCAGGTCGATGGCCTCCGGGCGGAACATCAGGTATTCGCCGCCCTGCCGGCAGGACACGAGGTCGGCGGCGAAGCGGTTCTCCGCGTCCAGCTCGGCGTTCGCCTGGGCGACGACGTAGCGGCCCTCCTCCATGGCGGAGAGGTAGACCACCTCGTCGGTGACGCGACCGTCCTGAACCTTGCGGTACGGGCTCTCGATGAAGCCGTACTGGTTCACGCGGGCGTAGGTCGCCAGCGAGTTGATCAGACCGATGTTCGGACCTTCGGGCGTCTCAATCGGGCAGATGCGGCCATAGTGCGTCGGGTGCACGTCGCGCACCTCGAAGCCGGCGCGCTCGCGGGTCAGACCGCCCGGGCCGAGGGCCGAGAGACGACGCTTGTGCGTGATCTCGGACAGCGGGTTGGTCTGGTCCATGAACTGCGAGAGCTGCGACGAGCCGAAGAACTCGCGCACCGCCGCCGCCGCCGGCTTGGCGTTGATCAGGTCGTGCGGCATGACCGTGTCGATCTCGACCGAGCTCATGCGCTCGCGGATCGCGCGCTCCATGCGCAGCAGGCCGACGCGGTACTGGTTCTCCATCAGCTCGCCGACCGAACGGACGCGGCGGTTGCCGAGATGGTCGATGTCGTCGATCTCGCCGCGGCCGTCCTTCAGGTTCACCAGGACCTTGAGGATCGACATGATGTCCTGCTTGCGCAGGACGCGGACGCTGTCGTCCGTCTGGAAGTTCAGGCGCGCGTTCATCTTGACCCGGCCCACCGCCGACAGGTCGTAGCGCTCGCTGTCGAAGAACAGGCCGGCGAACAGCGCTTCCGCCGACTCCAGGGTCGGCGGCTCGCCCGGACGCATGACGCGGTAGATGTCGATCAGCGCGTCCTCGCGGGACGCGTTGCGGTCGGCCGCCATCGTGTTGCGGATGTAGGCGCCGACGTTGAGGTGGTCGATCGCCAGCACCGGCAGCTCGTCGACGCCGGCCTTCTCCAGCTTGTCGAGGTCGCTCGCCGACAGTTCGTCACCGGCTTCGAACAGGACTTCGCCGGTCCGCTCGTTGATGATGTCGACGGCGAGGTAGCGGCCGGTCAGCTCCTCGGTGGAGACGAGCTGCTCGGTGAGGCCGCCCTCGACCAGCTTCTTGATCAGGCGCGGCGTCATCTTGGTGCCGGCCTCGGCGACGACCTGGCCGGAGGTCGCGTCCACGAGGTCGGAGGCGACCTTCACGCCCTTCATGCGGTCGGCGTTGAAGGGGGTCTTCCAGCCGCCCGACGCGCGGGTGTAGGTGATCGTCTCGTAGAAGAAATTGAGGATCTCTTCCTTCGACATGCCCTGCGCCTCGTAGGGCAGCAGGTCCTTCTTCTGGGCCTTCCGCTCGGCGCGCAGCGCCTCGGTGTCCGCGCCGTCCAGGGCGAACAGCAGCGTGGTGGCCGGCAGCTTGCGGCGGCGGTCGATGCGCACGTAGACGAGGTCCTTGGCGTCGAACTCGAAGTCCAGCCAGGAGCCGCGGTACGGGATCACGCGGGCGGCGAAGAGATACTTGCCCGACGAATGGGTCTTGCCCTTGTCATGGTCGAAGAAGACGCCCGGGCTGCGGTGCATCTGCGAGACGATGACGCGCTCGGTGCCGTTGATGATGAAGGTGCCGTTGGCCGTCATCAGGGGCATGTCGCCCATGTAGACGTCCTGCTCCTTGATGTCGCGGATCGAGCGCAGGCCCGTGTCCTCTTCCACGTCGAAGACGGAGAGGCGCAGGGTCACCTTCAGCGGGGCGGCGAAGGTCATGCCGCGCTGCTGGCACTCCTCGACGTCATACTTCGGCTGCTCAAGCTCGTACTTCACGAAGTCGAGGACGGCGCGGTCGGAGAAATCCTTGATCGGGAACACCGACCGGAACACCTCCTGCAGACCCAGGTTGGCCCGCTTCTCCGGCGGGACGTCCATTTGCAGGAAGTGGTCGTAGGAGCTGCGCTGCACCTCGATGAGGTTGGGCATCTGGGTGACTTCCGGGATGCGCCCGAAGCTCTTCCGAACACGCTTTCGACCCGTAAAGGATTTGGCCATGGATGTCCCCAAACGTCAGAATCGTGAGTACGCTCGACCAGAAGCACGCGAACCAGGGTGCTCGCCGCGACGCGGCGATGATCGCGCGGCCCGCCCCTTATGCAGGGACGGAAAGAGCCGGACCGAGAAACCCGGTCCGGTGGAAGGCAGAAAACGCCGTGCGGCGGCAGGCCCCCTCGGGGACCAGCCGCCGTCCGGCGTGGATATGTCTTATCCGTCGCAGCAAGACGGTCTTACTTAATATCGACCTTGGCGCCGGCCTCTTCAAGCTGCTTCTTGATCTTGGCGGCCTCGTCCTTCGACACGGCCTCCTTGACCGGCTTCGGGGCGCCTTCGACCAGGTCCTTGGCTTCCTTCAGGCCCAGGCCGGTGATGGCGCGGACTTCCTTGATCACGTTGATCTTCTTGTCGCCAGCGTCGGCGAGGATCACGTTGAACTCGGTCTGCTCTTCGACCGGGGCGGCGGCAGCGGCCGGACCGGCGGCGGCAACGGCCACCGGAGCGGCGGCGGAGACGCCCCACTTCTCTTCCAGCAGCTTCGACAGCTCGGCGGCCTCAATGACGGTCAGGGCCGAGAGATCGTCGACCAGCTTCTGCAGATCAGCCATTTTAATGCTCCAACAACTCGATGTTCTGGGATGGGTAGAGAGTTAGACGGATGCGGCTCAGGCCGCCTCGTCCTTCTTCGCGTAGGCCGCCAGCACGCGGGCGACCTGGCCGCCCGGAGCCTGGAGAACGCCGGCGATACGGGTCGCCGGAGTCTGGATCATGCCCACGAGCTTGGCGCGCAGTTCGTCCAGCGACGGGAGCGTGGCGAGAGCCTTCACTCCCTCCGCGTCGAGGATCTGGTCGCCGAGAGCGGCACCGACGATCTTCAGCTTCTCGTTGGTCTTCGCGTAGTCGGCCACCACCTTGGCGGCCGCGACGGGATCCTTCGAGTAAGCGATCGCGGTCGGCCCCTTGAAGAGACCGTCCAGACCTTCGAACTGCGTGCCCTGAAGGGCGCGGCGGGCGAGCCGGTTCTTCGTCACCTTGAAGCTCGCGCCCGCGGCCCGAATCTTGCCACGCAGGTCGGTGACTTCCGCCACCGTCAGGCCCAGATGGTGGGTGACCACCACCAGGCCCGTTTCCTGGAGCTTCGACTGCAGGTCCGCGATCGTCGCTTCTTTTTGTGTACGATCCACGGATCGCCTCCTTGCACAGAGGTTTACGAGGGACCCCTTCCCTTTCGGTGAGGAGCCCCGGCGAACCTGTCCCAGAAGTTCGAGCCGTTCCTGAACCGCGGGCGAACCCGCGTGGTTAACGGTTCAACTCCTGTCTGCTCTGGCGGGTTTAAGCCCTTGCCTCCGGAGAGACGCCGGCACCAGCGGTCTTGGACAGGGTGGGCATCCCCGCAGGGACACCCGATCGCCGCCGGTTCCCGAAGGAGCCGGCGGCGAAACTCAGGTCACTCAGGCCGTGGCGGCCAGAGTGGACAGATCCAGCTTCAGGCCCGGGCCCATCGTCGAGGACAGCGAGACCTTCAGCAGGTACTGGCCCTTGGCACCGGTCGGCTTGGCGCGGGTGATGGCATCCACGAAGGCGCGGATGTTCTGCACCAGAGCCTCTTCCGAGAAGCTGGCCTTGCCGACGCCGGCGTGCACAATGCCGGTCTTCTCGGCGCGGAACTCCACGGCGCCGGCCTTGGCGGCCTTGACGGCGCCGGCCACGTCGGGGGTCACGGTGCCGAGCTTCGGGTTCGGCATCAGGCCGCGCGGGCCGAGCACCTTACCGAGCTTGCCGACGACGCCCATCATGTCCGGAGACGCGATGCAGCGGTCGAAGTCGATGTTGCCGGCCAGGATCTTCTCGGCCAGATCGTCGGCGCCGACGATATCCGCGCCGGCGGCCAGGGCGTCGTCCGCCTTGGTGCCCTTGGCGAACACGGCGACGCGCACGGTCTTGCCGGTGCCGTTCGGCAGGTTCACCACGCCGCGGACCATCTGGTCGGCGTGACGCGGATCGATGCCCAGGTTCATGGCGATTTCGATGGTCTCATCGAACTTCGCCTTGGGCAGGCCCTTGATCAGGGAGACGGCGCCTTCCAGCGAGTAGAGCGCCTCGCGGTCGACCTTCTTGTAGGAATCGGTCAGTCGCTTGCCGAGCTTCGCCATGGGATCAGCCCTCCACCACTTCGAGGCCCATCGAGCGGGCGGAACCAGCGATCATGCTCGCGGCCGCCTCGACGTCGTGGGCGTTCAGGTCCTTCATCTTCTTCTCGGCGATGTCACGAATCTGAGTCTTCGTGATCTTGCCGGCGAAAGCGCCCTTGCCGGTGGTCTGCGAGCCCTTATCGATGCCAGCGGCCTTCTTCAGGAAGTAGCTGACCGGCGGGGTCTTCGTGACGAAGGTGAAGGTACGGTCGCCGTAGGCGGTGATGACCACCGGGATCGGCATACCGACTTCCAGGTCCTGCGTCTTGGCGTTGAAGGCCTTGCAGAACTCCATGATGTTCAGGCCGCGCTGACCGAGCGCCGGGCCGATGGGCGGCGACGGATTCGCCTTGCCGGCCGGAACCTGCAGCTTGATGAAGCCGACGATTTTCTTTGCCATGTCACAACCTCCAGATACGACGCCTCGATACGCTGTCCGGCGTCGCGGGGCTTTGCGGTGCGGCTATGGCGGGCCTTCCGCAGCAGAAAGGAGCACGTGACTGTTCATCACGTGCCCCGGGAAAACTGTTGGTCTCAGACCTTCTCGACCTGGGTGTATTCCAGCTCGACCGGCGTGGAGCGGCCGAAGATCGACACCGCCACCTTGAGGCGGGCCTTCTCCTCGTCGACTTCCTCGACGATGCCGTTGAAGGAGGTGAAGGGGCCGTCGCTCACACGAACCTGCTCGCCCACCTCGAAGGTGATCGAGGGCTTGGGGCGCTCAAAGCCTTCCTGCACCTGATGGATGATCCGCTCGGCTTCGCGCTGGCTGATCGGCTGCGGCTTGCCGCCGCCACCCAGGAACCCGGTGACCTTCGGCGTGTTCTTCACGAGATGCCAGGACTCGTCCGTCAAATCCATCTTGATGAGGACGTAGCCGGGGAAGAACTTCCGCTCGGTGTTGATCTTGGAACCTCGGCGCACCTCGACCACTTCCTCGGTCGGCACCAGGATTTCTTCGAACTTGTCTTCCAGACCCTTCTGAGCCGCCTTCTCGCGGATGGCCTGGGAGACCTTCTTCTCGAAGCCCGAATAGACGTGAACGACGTACCAGCGCGCGGCCATGGCGATCAGGCTCCCAGCCCAAGGATCATACGGACGGCAAAGGCCAGCACCTGATCCACGACGAGGAAGAACAGCGAAGCCACCACCACCATGACGAACACCATGGCGGTCGTCACGCCGGTTTCCTTGCGGGTCGGCCAGGTGACCTTGGCCACCTCGCGGCGGACGTCGCGCGCGAATTCTGCGGGGTTCACTTTAGCCATCGTAGACCGTGCGGGCTCCGGTGCGACGTGTAGGGCGCGGTCAGCGGCCCGTTCTGGTTCGTTACGGCGTGGCAGGAGTGGAGGGGCTCGAACCCCCAGCCCCCGGTTTTGGAGACCGGTGCTCTACCAATTGAGCTACACTCCTATCGCCGCAGGCTCTACCCCCGGCGGGGAGCGGAGCTTATAGCGCATAGCCGCGTGGCTTGCTAGCCTTTTTATCGGCCGGCATGCCGAAAACGACAGGGATCAATCCCGCCGCCGAACCATGGGGAACGACGGCGGGATCGACTCCTTTAACTTACTTGATGATCGAGGCGACGACGCCGGCGCCGACGGTGCGGCCCCCCTCGCGGATGGCGAAGCGCAGGCCCTCGTCCATGGCGATCGGAGCGATCAGCTCGACTTCCATGGAGATGTTGTCGCCCGGCATCACCATCTCGGTGC
>NZ_JBHSLC010000038.1:0-25696 GCF_042657465.1 Azospirillum himalayense
TCAGCCGGAGCAGTCGAGCCGGACCATGAAGCAGGTCTTCGACCGGGCTCAGAAGACGCCCGGCTCGATCGTTGTCCTCGATGGCGGTGCCAACCGCGATGCCATCGACGAGGGACTGGCCAAGCGCTCTGACTTGGTCATCATCCCGGTTGCCGACGGTCCCGAGGACCTCGAGGTCGGCGCCGATGACCGGCAGCACATCGAAGAGCTGCTGAAAGGCCAAGTGCCCGTGCGCATCCTGCTGAACCGCTGGCCGGGTCGAAAGGCGGAGCTCGAGCCGTTCCTGAAGGACGAGTACGTGGTGGACTTCATGGCTCGCACCGAAGGCCTGCGGCTGGCCACTATGGTGCCGCGGCTGCGCTCGGCGAAGGCCCTGCTCGACCACAGCAACCCGGAGAGCGGGCCCAACGTGCGCAAGGTTGGTCGCCAGCTACTTGATGAGGTCGCTGGCCTGCTCGGCATTCCGGCCGAACACACGGTATCTCCATAGTGAATAGGGAGTTCATACGATGAACAGCGATGATTTTAACAAATGCAGAGCCTTCCTTGAGGGCCAGATAACCGAAAGCCAGGACAAAAAAGAACTGCTCGACGTTTATCGGCGACTTTTGGAACTCAAAAGCGAGCACGACAAGGCAACAACAAAAGCTGTAATCGAGAAAGAAATAAAGGAAGCTGAGCTTAGAGAAAAGTTTAGCTCAACCGTTCACACACAAAATACACAGCACAATATGGACCTAAATAGGGTCGCGGCGGGCGTTCAGATAAACCGCGACAACCAGCTTTTCGGAGCATACAACGCCACAATCCCTTATTTTTTCCCTACCCATCCGTAAAAATGTGCTTGTATTGCCGCGTATACGGTCGAGGCGAGCACGGCTCGGTGGTTGTGCATCCAGGTAACCCGCGCGGCCGCGCACGGCCGTCATGTAACCGGCGATCGCAGCCGGGACCTTGACAAGCTGTTTTTGACACGTCATATTTGACTGGTCAAAAGCGCTAGAGGTCTCCAATGGTCACTGCTGACTACCCTCCCTATGAGGCTGGCTCGTACGTCAGCACGTACGAAACCGACCTGGGCCAGAAGCTCTGGCCATGGCTGAACAGCGAGGTGAACATCGTTCGCCTTGAGACCGCGTCCAATCTGGGCCGTCCCGCGGCCGAAGCTCTTGACGAACCGCTGCTCGCTGAGTTCGGCGCCGCGATCCTCGACGACCGGGTCAAACAAATGCTGGGGCACATGATTCGTCAGGTGCTCGAGCGCCGGGGCTACGTCATCGACCAGCAAAATGTGAAGGTCACCTCCGGCGCGCCTTTCTCCCGAGCAACCCGCTACAAGCGCCGCGATCAGACGACCTTCCACGTCTTCCGGGCTGGAAACGGGCGTCAAGTCGCACTGACCGCCCGGCGTGACGCGGGAAGCACCCTGCCACCGCCCTCGGGCGGTGACGCCTGGTGGTACGACCGTTCCTTCGATGGTGAGCTTCGCGGCCGCGTAGCGTTCGGGGTTCCGGACTGGAAGAAGGCCTGCGAGGACGTGGCGAAGCAGGGCTTTCACCTCTACCACCAGGAACGCCTGCTCCGCGCAGCGCGCTGAAAAAAAGCCCCGGACAGCGGTGCTCGTCCGGGGCCTTTCTCATTTAACAATTTTGAATGAGAAAATGAGGCTTAGCCTCATCAGAACGGCGGCACGACGTCGCCGCAGCAAGTTGCGAACTCCTCGGTGTTCCGCCCCACGATCGCCGCAGCCTTGGCGTTGTAGGCGCCAAGGCACTCCGTCGAGCACACCCAATGTCCGTTCCTCGCAGGCTCGGGCATCAGCAAACCGCACTCCCGGCACTGACCGCGGATCCACTCCACATCTGGATAGACCTTTTCCGCCCGCTGCTTACGGGCGAGAAAAAGCTGTTCGTTCACCACCCGGTCGAGGTCACGGCGGTGGATGCGCCAGCTCTTGCCAATCTTGATCCCAACAAGGTCACCGGCGGCCAGCCAAGTGCGCACCGTCTTCGGCGTGACCTCCAGCACCTCGGCCGCCTGCTCGGGTGACAGCAGTTCAGTGTTCATCGCGTGTGTCCCTTCAAAGCCGCTCTCTGTGCGCAGAGTGCGCAAACGAACATAAAAGGTCAATAAGTTTTTAAAGGGCTATGAACGCTCATAACGCTGTCAGGGGACCGGCCCGCTCATCCTTCCGGCTTGCACATGCGCGACACATGTGCCATTTATGTGCGGCACATGTGCGTAGCATCCGCAAACTATTGCAGAAGGAGCCTTTTCATGGCCGCAAACCGTGTCGTCGTTTTGGAGAGTGTGGAGGAAAAGCTCCACGAGGGTTGGGCCTTGTGCTTTGAATGGTGCCGGTACGAGTACACTGATGGCACCAGCCATCGTGGATACCGGTTCATCTGGAAGCGCCCCAACGGCCACTACCAGCCTGCCAGAGGGCAGGCGCGGCTACCCTCTGTTGCCATTGCTGTGAAGCTGATCGGCAAAGCCGAGGCCGCGGGCTGGGGCAAGCACGTTGGGGAAATGGACGCTTACGGCGTTGTGGAGTGATCAACGTCGCGAAAGACAGCAGCCATTCGCACCCTGGAGAAGGGGTTGACGGTCCACCCGGCCGTCCCCAGTGAGCACCCAACGCAGAGGGCGCCTACACTTAGAGCGCGGCATTTTGATCATGCTTTAATAGTCTCATTTCCAATGAGAGGAATTTCGCATGATGGAAATGCCGCGCCAGGGGCAGCCTACGGCTGCGTAAGTCGGAACGTTACCCAGGGCCGCCGCTCAGCCCTCTGCTAACGTTGCCAATGCTGGCCAATAGTCTCCAAGTTGAAGCCTGGGTTGAGCGTGCGCCGCGCTTGCAGGTCTGTCATCAGCCGCTTGGTACTCTCAGGGTCACGGCGCCCCACGTTAGCCGCCGCCGCCTTCTCTTCCGGTGTGAGCTGGTCCAGGAAGCGGAAGCCGTTGATGGCCGTGCGCATCATGGCCTCGAGGTCAGGCTGCTGGTCCTTGCGCAGCAGCTGCTTGAGGTCGTTCAGGTCGTAGTTCTGGCCGTTGGAGACCTGCGCGGTGAAGCGCTCGTAGCTCAGGCCGACCTTGCCGGACTTCCAGAGCTTCCACACCGCCAGGGAGCGCACGGTGTCATGGTCAAGCGGACGCTTGCTGATCTCCGCGAGGTCGTACAGGTCGCGAGGCTTGGAGCGCTCGCAGGCCGCCCGGATCTTCTCGGATATGATCTCCTCCACGGCCAGACAGGGCACGTCAACCGGAGTGAAATCGAGCATCCCGAAGTAGGGTTGCGACAGCTGCGGCATGCGCGTGACCGGCAGAACGGGCTGCTCGCGGAAACTGATCTGGATTTTGATGTGGCGTCCAGATGGGTTACCGGCGTGACAGCAGTTCGGATTGATGCCGCACCCGTCCTCGGTCTCGTACCAGTCCCGATCAAGGTCAAGGTCGAAGGTCAGGCCGCGGTAGGGCTCCTGAAGGGCATCGGCGACGGCCAGCGACATCGTGTCGACGTCCATGTCCGAGGCGTTGGTGAAGTCCAGGTCGGTGGACAGGCGCCCTTGCGGCCCGAAGATCATCTTGCGCAGCATCGTGCCACCCTTGAACGCCAGGTGGTCGGCCAAGCCGCGCTCATGCATTAGTTGCAGCAGATGGGTGAGGATGATGTCGATTTCGACGTTTTCGATGTTCCGCGCCCCGGACTGCCGGGACACGAGTTGAAGCTGTTGGGCGGTCAGCATCAGGTCACTTTCTTGGCTCTCATGCCGAACGACCGAACACGGGGAACGTCGGACAGCAACGCATCCTTCGAGATGTGGGCGAGGACGCCCCACTCGCGAACATAACCAATGTCACCGTCTTGTGCATCCTTGCGCCCGACGATGACCCGCGCTGACCGCGGAATCAGGGCGCGCAACCGCTCCCGGGGCGGCCCCTCGAGGGGGCGGCCGACGATGTCGCACAGGAAGCCCAGGCGCTGCGCCGTTGCAACGGAGCCCAGACGCTCCGCGTAGTCCACCAGAAGCTCCGGATCGACCGACCGTGCCCCCCAGACGATGCGCGCGACCTCAGCCGGACCGCCGGACAGGTCCATGCGGTCCACGCAGTCGAGCACCGTCTTCGGACCGTCGGACACCGTGACGCGGCGCCCGTAGAGCTCGCGCTCTTCCCAGCCGAAAAACTTGCTCGACGCCACCTTCACGAAGTGGACGTCGCTGCCCAGGATCTCCCGACTGGCAGCCTGCCTGGTCGCGGCAACGTGGATCGTGAAGGGCTTCTGGGTGGTAAAGCTGTGGAAGGAGGCGGCCGCCCACCAGCCGACGTACGACGGTGACAGCACCGTCGACGCCAGGGCCAGGGCGTTGTTCTCACCGGTGCGCTCAGGACCGTACTCGGCGGGCACCAGCATGTACTTCCCCGGGGTCACCCGCTCCAGCCAGCCCTTCTTGGCCAGACGGGACGCGAGGTTCATGGCCGCGGAAGCGGCCACGTCAGCGATCTCCCGGATGCGCTCGATGGTCACGACGCTCGCCTTCTCCGCCTCGAGCGTGAGCACCACCTGGGCTTCCCGGGGCCCCAAGGTGCGAAGGTCGAAATTCATCGTCCATCTCCAAGCTGGTGATAGATAGGCCATACAATTTAATCTAATGGCATCGCCGTCGCAAGGGCTCTCGATTAATTTGTACAGCCTATCTATCAGCTGGCGATAGGTAGACCGTTGAAATCCATCGCGAGCCCGACCGGTGGAAAGGTGGGGGCTTGGAAGCAGACGCCGAAGCCAATAAAGTCGCTTTGCATGGTCGCCATTGTCTCATTATGCATTTTCCTCATGTGAAAAGGTGAGGCGTCAAAATGAGGAATCAAAGGAGGGGCTCATACAACTTCAGCTCCACTTGTCAGTCGAACAAAAAGAGAACGAAATCCCTTTCCGGGATTGAATCCATTGATGGAGGGGCGAATGAGGAAAGCGTTCGTCTGGCAGCCGTACCGGCGCACCCAGGACGGGGCGTCGCTGCGTCTGGGGCGGCCGGTCATCCGGTTTTCTGAAGAGGCGGCCTGGGTCGAGGCTGAACTCGGCATGGCGGGCGGTGCCGTCGGCGGCTGCATCCTGTCGTACCCGCTGCTCGGCCGCGGCTTCTCCGGGATGGAGATCGTCGGCCAGCCGAAGCTGGTGGCCAAGGTCGGCAAGGTGATGGACAGCCCCGAGGACATCCTGCTCCTCAAGACGCGCACCCGGGGGACCGCATGACCCGCCGTGACGACACCGCGTTCGACAACGCCGATGACGTCCTCGCCTGGCTGGCCGAGGAGCTCGATCGCCTCGCCAAGGGCGGCTTGCCGATCGGCCTGCTGCTGGTCTCGCCGCACCGCTCGAGCACCTGGTCGAGTGCCCGATGACGGCGGAAGCGGCCCGCGAGGTGGCCGCGCGGATTGTGCGCTGAAGATGGAACGGCGCCGAGCCCGAATGGTGAGATGGAGCCTGTTGGCCATCTATGTCGCCACCAGCATCGCTGGCCTGTTCGTTGGCTGGGGACGCTGGTGTGCTGCCACCGCCATCATCGGGGTGGCTGGGATGCTCGCCTACGTTTGGCTGGCCGAGCGCGATGCCTAAGTGGGCCGCTACGACGGTCCGGCGCCGTCGCTTGGTCACTTCGTGAAGCTGGGCCTCACTCATGCCAGCTGCTCGTGCAGCCGGTGCGGCCATGAGGCGAACGTCTCTTCCGCCACCCTGATCGAGCGCCTTGGCGCCGATCGCCCGTTCCCGACGGTTCGGGTGTGCTACTCCCGATGCGGCACCCGCGGGGGCATCTGGCCGAACTGGACGCCGGTGTCGCCGAAGCGGTGAGGCTGAGCCCGGCGGTCATTATGCCATTTCGCCATTTTGCATGAGGAAATGAGAGGCGTGCAATGTCGATGCAGGGTGTTCGGGTCGGACGCTTCATCGTCATGACGGACGAGGACGGTCTTCGTCATGCGGTGAAGCTCGGGACGGTGCTGGCCGTCAGCGACCGGGATGAGTGCCAGGACGAAACCGTCCTCCAACTGCCTGGTGGCCGCGCGGTGACCGTCCGGGCGTCGCTCGACGAGGTGCTGACCTGGCTGGATGGCCCGCGATGACGGACGCCAACATCGACGTCGGCGTGGCGACCGCCGAGGAACTTGCGCAGCTGGCGGCGCACATCGAGCCGGGCCCGCTGAAGGACACCATCAGCGGCTGGTGCATCGTGGCTGTCCGGGTGGCGATCGGAACGGTGCGCACCGTCGAGACAGTGTTGTTCGGCGACACGCCGGAGGGCCGCCGGTGGCTCACGTCGGCGGTCATCGCGGTCGACCTCGACCGTGGCCTAGTGCGAATCCGGAACAGCCTCTACGCCGTCACCGGGCCGTCCGTTGAGCCGTCGGCCGAGGCGAAGGAACGCATCACCACCATCATGATGGCCGAGGCCGTCCGGGCTTTGAAAACCGGAGGCGCTTAGACCCCTAGTCCGGTTTAACCCCCCTGTTTCACCGGGGCTCCGCTGCGGCTGGGATAAACCGCCGGTGGTGCTCATGGCCTCGGTGACATCACCATAACGAACGGGTAGTATCCCGGCTGCTCAAGGATTCCTCAGTGTTGACAAGCAAAATGACCGCCAGGGACTACGACGGGTACAGCCGGGAAGACTTGCTCCGGCTGCTTCGGGAACGTGACGCCGACGAGGCCGGAGGCCTCCGCCTCTCCTACGCCGGGCAGACACCGCCATGGCGCATCATCCGGCGCGTCCAGCCCCGGCGTCAGAAGATCGAGCCAAAGTTCTGCTGGGGGACCGAGGAGGAGCAGGCCTGCAACATGCTCGCCGAGGGCGAGAACCTCCAAACGATGGTCTCGCTCTACAAGTACCGCGGCCAGGTGGACCTGATCGTCACCGATCCGCCGTACAACACGGGCGAGGACTTCCGGTACAACGACCGCTGGGACGAGGATCCGAACGACCCGGACCTCGGCGCCCTGGTCCCCGCCGAGGACGGCTCACGGCACAGCAAGTGGCTGCGCTTCATGGTGCCACGCCTCTGGATGATGAAGGAGATGCTGCGGCCGGGCGGCGTGCTGGCAATCTGCATCGACCACCGCGAGCTCTTCCGCCTGGGCATGGTCCTGGACGAAATGTTCGGCGAGGCCAACCGCATCGCCATCATCAATTGGCAAAAGTCTTACTCGCCGAAGAACAATGTCGGTAAGCGCACCCACGTCTCGACGTCGACCGAGTACGTCTTGGTTTACGCCAAGAACATCGACCGCGCGAAGACCATCCTGCTGCCGCGCAGCGAGGCGATGAACGCGCGCTACAGCTCCATCGACGGGGATCCGGAACCGTGGGCTCCTGGGGATCTGACCGGTCCCGGTGCGGACAGCCACTATGGTCAGGTTTACGCGATCCAGTCACCCTTCACCGGTCAGCTCATGTACCCCGGCGGCGGCCGGTGCTGGGCCGCCGAGCGGCCGCGCATGAAGAAGATGCTCGAGGCGTGGGGGTGTACCTACACCTCCAAGGACCTCGGCGACGGCAAGGCGAAGGCGCTGGTCATCAAGGGTTCTCTGGCCAAAGCCAAGGAAGCCGCGGAGGCGGTCCTCAAGGCAGGGACCTGGCCGGTCGGCTACTGGCGCGACAACGGCTTGGGCAACTTCCGCGTCAAGGTGTACCTGAAGGACGTCAAGAAGGGCGTCGTGCCCATGACCTACTGGGCCGACGAGACCTACGACGAACCCGACGTCCTCGGCACCACCTCCTGGGACCACGAGCAGTCCGGGCACAGCCAGACTGGCTTGAAGGAACTCGACGCTCTGGTCGGCCGCGACCACGGGTTCGAGACCGTGAAGCCGTTGAAGCTCTTCAAGAAGATTATCCAGATCTGGTGTCCGCCGAAAGGAATCGTGCTCGACCCGTTCGCCGGAAGCGGCACCACTGGGCACGCCGTCCTCGAACTCAACGCGGACAACCGCGTGAAGCCGACGACCGGCGAGGCCGCACAAAGCGACACGGCCTCGGAAAACGGCAAGGACGACAAGCAGAAACTGAACAAGGATCGGCGCTTCATCCTCATCGAGCAGGGCCGTCCTGAGCGCGGCGACGCCTACGCGCGCACCCTGACCTGCCTGCGCTTGAAGCGCGCCATCACGGGCGAGCGGGTCACCAAGGAAGGCAAGGTCATCCAGGGTGCAGAGCCTCTGTCGGGCGGCTTCCGCTTCTCGAAGCTGACCACGAAAGTCGACGCTGACGCGGTGCTCACCCTCGAGCGTGAGGAGATGCTCGACCTCCTTCTGACCGCGCACTGGGACCAGCGTGAGCGGGCGTCCTCTCACCTCCGGCGCCTGCCCGCCGGAGAGCATGCCCATCTGTTCGCGATCAGCGCCCGGGGCGAAGGATTCTTCCTCATCTGGAACGGGCCCGACAAGCCGTCCATCCTCGACCGCGTGGCGTTCCGCAAAATCGCCGAGGAGGCCAAGGCCGCGAACCTCACGGCCCCGTACCACGTCTACGCCCGGCAGCTGGTTTACTCGGGTCCGAACATCGAGTTTTACCAGATCCCCGACCGCATCCTGGAGAAGATCGGCTTCAACGATGCGGTCCAGCCGTACTATGCCAACCAAGAAGAATTAGAAGGTGACACTGCATGAGCAGCATTGAACTCCTCCCCTTCCAAGCCCGCGCTGCTCAGCAAATCGTCAACCGCTTCCACAAGCTCCTCACCGATCCGATGCGCCCCATGGTGCACAAGAATTGGGAGGTGCCGTTCTACCAGGCGTTATCGGCGATCACCGGCGCAGGCAAGACGGCCATGCTTGCCGACGCCGTGAGCCAGATCAGAGCCACGTTGCCGGTTCAGCCCATCGTCCTTTGGATTTCCAAGGCCAAGGTTGTCGTCGACCAGACCTACGCCAACTTTGAACCGGGCGGGAAATACAGCCACCTCATCGACCCATCATTCACCGTAAAGTACCTGTCCGAGCTGACACCGGAAGCGATCGGCGACGGCAATACACCGTTCCTAGTGCTGACCACGGTGGGTGCGTTCAACCAGAAGGGCAAGAGCGACGGCACGCTCCGGGTTCACCAGGTCAAGCAGGACAACGGCAACATCTCGCTGTGGAGCGCCCTGGCGAAGCGCAAGGCGGGCTCGGGTGAGCGGCGGCCGCTGATTGTCGTGTACGACGAGGGCCACAACCTGGCCGACCAGCAAGTCGACTTCCTGTTCGAGCTCGAGCCGGATGCCATTCTGGTCGCGAGCGCGACCCTGAAGACGCCGGGCAAGCTCGGCAAGATGATCGACCGCCTCAAGGACCATGGCTGGTCGGACAAGCCGCTGGACGACACCAAGGAGGAAACGTTCGCCTGCCTGGTCACCGCTGTGCGCAGCAAGGCGGTGGTGGACCTTGGCTTGGTCAAACGCCAGATCGTGCTGGGTGGCTACACGTCGATCATGGAAACCATGATCGACGATATGATGCAGACCATCGGCGTGGCCAGCCAGAAGGCGAAGGACCTCCAGGCCGGGTTCGAGCCCAAGGCGATCTATGTCTGCCTGACCAACAAGAGCCAGGACGACGGCAGCATGGACCTGCCGTCCAAGCCGTTCGAACAGCGAAAAGCGGCTCCGATCCTCATATGGCGCTACTTGGTCGACCAGAAAAAGGTCGATCCGGAGTCGATTGCCGTCTACTGTGACCTGAAGTTCGACCGCTCGGAGAACCCTCCGCCCCCCGACTTCAAGCTCTTCTCGGGCGGTGACCAGGACTTTGCGGCCTTCACGGCGGGCAATTACAAGCACATCATCTTCAATCAAAGCCTGCAAGAGGGTTGGGACGACCCGGCGGTGTGCTGCGCCTACATCGACAAGTCGATGGGCTCGGCGATCGAGGTCGAGCAGGTTATCGGGCGCGTCCTGCGGCAGCCCGGGGCGAAGCATTTCCCCGACCCCGACCTCAACACCGCCTCCTTCTTCATTCGGGTCGACAACAAGCAAGAATTCCCCAAGATCCTCAAAGCGGTGCAGAAGAATCTTGGGTCCGAGATGCCCGAGGTGAAGATTGAAGGGTACGTCGATCCTAAAGACCGACAGCGAGCTCATCAGGCTCCGAAGAAGAAGAAATTCATTCCGGAGATCCACACGGACGCCAGCGATGCTGTCGGCCCGCTGAACCAAGCCGTGGCCGACCTCCACGACTACACGAACGACACCAAGCACACGGTCGGCAAAGGGGCTATCCAGCAAGCCGGAATGGAGATCGCGGGCGGCGGCAAGGCCGACGTCATCGAGCTCGACACGCCTCATTCCAACCGGGTGATGGCACGCTGGATCATGCGCCGCGAGATGCTCAGCTTGTACCCCGACGTCGCAAAGGCCATCGACTGGTCGGATCGGCGCTTCGATGCGCGCATCGAGATCACCAGCCCGGCCGCCGCGGCCCTACGCAGGGAGGCGGAGTCCATCGTGGACATCTACCTCGACAACAGCGAGCTGATGTTCGAGGAGGAGAACCTGTACACGGTCGGCGCGGTGCACGTGAACCCGCACAAGGCGCAGCACTTCGACAACGCCCTTCATGACGCCTACGACCTGAACCCGCTTGAGCTCGAGGTCGCTGAGGCCATCGACGCGACCGGTCTGGACTGGGCCAGGAACCCGGTGAACGGCGGCTACTCGATACCGCTCTTGCACAAGGGCGACAGCCGCCACTTCTTCCCAGACTTCCTGGTCTGGAAGGATGATCTGGTGTTCGCGATCGACCCGAAGGGGGCCCACATCCTGCTCAAGGATGCCGGGGTGAAGCTGCTGAACATCCGGGACGAGAGGGGGCAGCGGAAGGTTCTGGTCCGTCTCCTCGCCCGCGGCCGCTGGAACGAGCAGGTGCAGTGCCTGAACGAGAAGGACGGCTTCACGGTGTTCTCGGTGACGAAGTCGACCAGCAAGCTCAAGGCACAGCACGTGGCCACGGTGGCCAAGGCTGTTGAGGCCGCTCTGAAAGCCTAACTTGGGACACGACACGAATCCCACATAGCCGTTCCCGTCGTCAGGGCGTCCTCATGGATACCCCGGCGACGGGCTACCAGCGTGCCCGGCGCCGCGCGACGCGGCGCTCGGCACCGCACACGCCCAGGCGCATCAGCAGAAGGTCACGGCTCACCTTGTAGACCTGCGTGGCCCGGGCGTGCGTCATTCCTGTCTCGACAATGTGCATCGCCGCCTCTTCGGAAATGAGGAGCGCCGGGCCGAGCCAGTTGGCCTCGTCCTCGATCGTCCGGTCGAAGTTCCGGCAGCCATGGTCATCGAGTGGCGGCGATGGCGGATGGCCAAGGATGCCGTGCGCCAACTCATGGGCCAAGTTGGCGGCCTGCCGGTTGGGATGATGGTTGTCGTTGTGAACGATCAGTCTGCGCGTGCCGTGGAACACCGTCGCCGCGGAGAAGACGGATTGACCCGATCCTGAGAAGTAGGCCAGGTGCTCGGCCGCCATCACCGCGGCGAACTCCGACATGGGCACCACCGGAATGGCCAAGTGCTCGGCCAGCTGCCAAGGGCAGAGCGGGTCGTGCGCGGCGAGGCCGAGCTCTTTGCGGAACTCCCGGGCGTAGTCGTTGGCCTCCTTCTTGAAGCCGCGGCGGAGCGTCATTCCGTCAGTCCCTCCTCAGCCTTTCGTATGCGGACTTGAGAAGGGCTTCAAGGGCCGAGGCGCCCTCCTCGGAGAGATTGGGGTCCGCGCGCAGATAGGCCGTGATCTTCGCCAACGAGTCGGCCTCGGATGGCCGGTGCCCCTCGACCCGCACGAAGTCGTCGGCGTGAAGGCCAGACCAGGCCAGCAGGGCGGCCAAGCTGTCGACGTCCGGCCTCTTGCCTTGAGCCATCCGTGTCAGGGTCGACGCGCTGACCCCCGAATCCTCCGCGACCTTTTTCCATGTGAGCTTCTTCGACAACCCTGCCCGCCTAAAGGCGGTATCGCCCATCCTGGAGATTCTCATGTCGTTTGTCGCTGCCCTTCTCGCCGTCGCCCTCAGCGCCCTTCTTGCTTGGACGGTTAACCTGGTGTTCCCGATCGATCCCTTCTGGGCGCTGTTCCTTGCCTTTCAAAGCGCCTACTGGGGCTTCAGGGCAGGCATGCTTCTCTCCAACAAAGACTGACGGGCGGCGGTCGCCACCAGCAGCTCGCCAAGGAGCGATCGTTTGCCGGAGGGCGCCAGTATCGCCCTCCCACCTTGCACCTGCACGGCAAACCTACCGTGACCGCGACCGATACCCCCAAGGCCAAGCGAGCGGTGCCGGTCACATCTCCGCCGGAAGGCTTGCCGCACCTCCGCCGAGCCTTTGGTGGGTGAAATCACGACGCCGGATAGAGGCCATCCCCTCCTGCTTCGGTGCGAAGGGGACATTGGGCGCGGATGATACATCCACCGCAGCCCACCGTGAGAGCCACCCAAGACGTCCTTGGAGGCGAGTAAACGTACGGGCCATGGCCCAAGAAGGTTTCCCGTGCACCTGTCTCCACGCATCAGCACCATCTTCGGTGGGCGAAATCACGCGGCCGGTCCTTGGGGGTGCTGGTCAGAGCTGAATGGATGGTGGCGCGCACCAGACGGCGCCGACGTCAGCCTAGTGGTGTGCCCCGGACAGAGCTTTCCGTGGATTGTCCAAGGAACGGCAGGCGTTTTCGGGCGGATGAGGTGGAAAGGTGATGACGACGGTGCAGATCATCGCTGGATTCCTGCTTCTGGTCGCGGCGGGCGCGGCCGTTCTCTACGGCCCGCCGACGGTCCGAGCAATGCGCCTGCTCCACCGGAACCAGCGGGAACGCAAAGCGCTCCTGTGCCGCCTCGACGAGCTTGAACGGCAGCTATCCCCCTCAGAAGGGCCTGGGTCACGCCCCTCCGCGGGCAACGGTGCGGACGGGTAGCGCGCCGGGCGGGTTGCGAAAACCCGCCCCCATCGGATCGTGCGGGGCGCCCCAGGATCTGGAAAATGCGCCCCGGTGTTGTGCATGTAATTATAGATATATGCCGCCACGCGGCACAGCCAGTAAAACAAAAGACACAGCATGCTAACGAAAAATTTCTCCAGACGTTCGTCGCCTTTTGGAAAACGAACCAAAATACAATGCGGAGAACGAGGCGAACTCGCTCTCGACAACGTCGAGGTTCAGGGGGTACATATGGAAGATGTCATTTGTCCGGCCGACATTCTGGCTGGAACTGCGGCTACTGGCGCGACCATCATCGACAACGACATCGCGGTTTCAGACGGGCTCGCCGACCTGGAGCGCATCGGCCGCCACGCGCGCGTGTTCATTGACGGGATGGCGAGTGGCGGCTGGCAGCTGGGCGGGCTCAACGTCTACAAGGCATCGACCAGCCAGCCGGACACCGGCCAGTCAATACGTGACCTGCTCGCCGACCTGCGCGCGACCGCCGAACTCGCCGTCCAGGCGACCGGGCGCGGCGCAACCGTCTCCATCGACTTCGCCGACACCCGTCAGGCCGTCGACATCCACGCCGAATTCGACCTAGTCGACGACGAGGCCCAGGACCCGGCCCTCTACGACGAGCACCAGGACATGCTCAACCGCCTCGCCGAGACGCTCTACGGCCGCGCTGCCTCTGGCGGCTGGCTTGATGGCGTCGAGTCGATGTCGGCCAGCTGCCGCGTGGAACCGGTGTCGGCCCACGAACAGGCTCGTGCCTTCCGGACGCTGAGCCAGCAACGCGCTGCGTAGCCTTCCCGGCGGCCGCGGCGGCGATCGCCGCCCTTGCCAACTGCCGCGGCCCCCGTTGACTGACCGTGTGGCGCGGGCTGCACCGCTTCGTCACGCATGACGATCCGGAGAAGTGCTGGCGGGTTTCGCCGCGGCGGCTTCGAGCGTCATCACGCGCGCCCGGAGTTCTTGGATCTCGCCCTCGAGTCGGGCCTGAGCCGCCTCGGCCGCGGCGGCGCGCTGCTCCGCCGCCTGCCGATCCGCGGCCTCGTGCTCGGCACGGCGGTCAGTCGCTTTCACCAGATCTTCGAGCCGCGCCACGGCTGCACGGGCAGCCTCCAACTGAGCCGTTTGCTCGGCCGCGGCGGCCTGAGCGGTGGCCAGCGCGCCGGTGGCGGTGGTGAGCTCGGCGCGAAGATCCTTTTCGGTCTGTTTGCCCGCGGCGATCGCCGCAGCGAGCTCGTCGCGCAGGCCGCGCTCGGTCTGACGGGCGCGCTCCAGGTCGGCCGCGAAGGCGTCGGCACGGCCTCGCGCTTCCGCGGCCGCCGCGACGGCGTCCTCGACCCGCGCCTCAGCTTCGCGCGCTCGGGTTTCAGCGGCGGTGGTGAGCGTCACCTGGGTCTTCAGCTGGTTGTCCAGATCGCTCGCGACCGCCGTGGCCACCGCGACGTCGGCCTGAGCCTGGGTGAGCTCGTCCTGAAGGCGGTCGATTTCGGTGCGCAGCCCGGCGATCACGCCCTCCTTTTCAGCATTCAAGGCGTCGTAGTCGCGGGCGAGTTCGGCGCTCCGGCGGGCCTCGCGCTCGGCAGCATCTTTGTACCCCGTCACCTCTTCGGCGGCCTCACGACGCAGGCGCTCGGTCAACCGCTGGGCCATCTGCCTCGCAAACATCAGCGCGGCATCCTGCTCGTCGGGCGAAAGCTCCACGTCGCGGGCCTCGACACGGGCGCGCTGGCGCTCCTCCCAGCTGGTCACGTAGCGGCTGATTGTCGTCATGCTGCCGCGCCCAACCCGCTGAAGGACGGCACGCCGGGTCACCTCCGCCCCCTCAGCAACCAGCTGGTCGCAGGCCGCATGAACCTCGGTCTCGGTTACGCGCTCACCCGCTTCGAGCCGGAAAACATTCTCCTCGCCAGCCATAGCGCCCTCCGATCAATAACGGTGATATCCGTTATTGTTACAATATCGTCGTTACGATAACGCCGTCAATATCCGCGTCACACATGACGATCGGCCAGTGAGCGCACACCGGCGCGGTCGCCGGAGCCGTTCCAGCGAAGGAAAACGACGGGGATGGGTCAGTAGTGCGCCGAGGTGGCAAGGTCGGTGTCGACCGGCGGGGCCACCTGGGGCGGGGAGGCCGTACCACCCCGGCCGCGGTGTGCCAGAATGCGGTCAACAGCGGCTTGGTCGGCGGGGGAGAGTTCGACGTTGGTGACGACGATCGGTGGAATCCGGAGGGCGGCGGCCACGGCGACTTGGCGGCGGAATTCGTCGGAGCCGGTGACTTCGATGGCGCCCCACCCCCGGCGGTCGGCGGCAGCCAGAATCTCACGGACGCCGACATCGTCAGTGCGACCGTGGAGCTCTACGCGGTCGCCGGTGTCGATCAGCTTGGCGCCGGTGACGAGAGTCAGGGTGACTGTTCCGGCGCGGCGATCGATGTCGATCCACCTGATGTTGCGCACTACGGACGGCGGCAGCCAGCCGGTGTCGTACGCTTGGCGGAGCAGCCCGGCGCGCCATGCCGCACGCCGGGCTGAGTCCTCTTGAGGATCCCAGGGCGGGCACTCGACGGCCCATGCGGGCCCTGGGCCGCGGCGCAGGCGTTCGGTCACCTGGCGGAGATCCTCGGTCCCGCGCCGCGTGAGGGCTTCGCGAGCTCGTCCAGCAGCCGCACGACCACGGAAAGCTGCCCCTCGATGCGGATTTGGCGCTCCTCGAGGCGCACTACCGCCTCCGCGGTGGCCCGGACCGTGTCCGCCACGTCCTGAAGGCTGTCCTGCTCGCTCTGGGACGGCGTGGAGAGTTCCGCCAGCTGGGTCTCGACCCGATCCACCGTGACCGCCGTCCGAAACAGGGCGAACTCGGCCGCCGACATACCCCGCCGGTCGCGGGCCCTCAGCGTGTCCATCGTCTGCTCGTCCGTCACCGTGCCGTCCAGGAGCGACGCCAGCTGCGACAGTGACCACGGCAGACGGCTGATGGTCGCGCGGCGCGGCGGTGCTGACGGTGACGGGGGCGTTGTCTTTGCGTTTTCCTTGGCGGGGGGCGTTTCCCTCTTCCACGGCCACATTGGCGTCCTCCATCTGCGGTTCCTGGGGGGTGGAGATGACCTCCGGGGCATGCTGCTCCAGCCAAGCGCGCACTTCGGCGCCCCGGCGGGCCTCGATGACCGGCAGGTCGGTCAGCACGTCGGCGAGGAGGGTACGGACCTCGGCAGCCCTCAGCTGAAGGCGCTTGGCGACGCTGGCCACGCCGCCGCCATCCCGGCCCGCGGGGTCCACGACGACGGGGCCACGGGTGCCCATCGCCAGCACCAGACCGGCCTCTTCGATGACGGCGCGGAAGGCCGCGCCGCCCTGGCCGGGCTCGGCGGCCGCCGCGACGTCGCGGGCGTCGCGCAGCGTATCCAGGGCGTGGAACGGGTTGCGCCCGACGCGCTCGTCCGCCCGGCGCTCGGCGTCCGGCAGGGCCGTGCGCGCGGCCTCGTCCTCGCACAAGCCCGCGGCGACCATTCCAGCGGCAACATGCTCGAGGCCGTGGGCCCGGCACCAGCGCGCCACCGCGTTGTTGTGGCGGCCTTTGGTCAGCGGGTGCCCGAACTCGACTTCCAGCTGGCGCGCGATGCGCTCGTTGATGACGTAGTGCTTGAAGGGGGAGATCTTGCGGCCCTCGAACGTCCGCTCCGGCGTGGCGGCGTGCTCATGATCCGCCCGGTCACCAGCGCGCGCGCGGACGGCTTGGCGGCTGTTCTTGGTATGGCGCACCCTGGCCAGCGGGTGGTCGTCCGGCAGCCCGTAGGCCGCGGCGAAGAGCGCCCAGGCGCGGTCCCACTGCTCATCGGTGAGCGGTCTGGCGGGGCTGATCGAGATGCTCCAGCTGCCCTCCCTGGAGGATTTCGCCAGCGCGCGCCCCAGGTCGATCGTCCGCTTCACGCTGCCGTCGCCGGTGACCTCGCATACGGCCTCGTTCTTCTCGCCATTCAGGAGGTGGGCGAGGAGCTTCGAGCCGTCGGCGGCGCTGGCCGCTCTGCGCGAGGCCTTGATGATCATGCGGGCTGCATCTCCTCGACGCCGAGCGTGGCCAGGATCTCGCGCTCGATGCGCTTGATGGCGACCGCGGCGTCCGCGATGGCGGCGCCGTCTGGCGCAGGGGTCTCGCCCGCCTTGAGGGCCACGTTCAGCGCGCGGGCGATCTGATTCACGTTGTTGCCGACCCGGCCGAGCTCGCCGAGAAGCCGCTGGAGGCTCTCGACGCGCGGATCCGGCGGCGGCAGCCGGACGCGAGCGACCGGTCCGAGGGCGGCCTGGCGCAGGTAGTCGGACGGCGTCAGCCCCGCCGAAGCGGCCCGCTCGCCCAGCAGGCGCTCCTCGGCCTCGTCGAGGCGCACGAGGACCTGAAGGCGGCGCTGGCGAGTTTCAGTGCCGCGGCGGCGGGCGGGGGCGTCATGCGTGACGATGGCGGTGTCTGGCATGGTCGGCGTCCTGGTCTGGGACTTGGTCGGCTTGGGTGGGGGACCACGGGGGAGGGCTTGCCCTCCCCCTGGCCAGCTGGGGGCGCGGATAGCGCACCCATTGGCTGGCTTTCTTTGCTTTCTTTGCTTTGAAGCTACGGGGGACGGATGCAAGCCACAGCCACCTGTTCGACGGGCCAGAAGGCGACGGCATCGGCACCCCTGCGGCGTTCTGCTGCTGACGATCGTTGACTTGAGGAGGGACCAGGATGAGCGATGAGAAGAGAGCACCAGGGGACGCCGGTCTGGCGGCGGTGGAGGCCGCCATCGCCTACGGCGGTGGGCTCTACGGCGAGCTGAAGGTAGAGGACTTCAACGCCGCCTTCGACCACGTCGTCTCCCTGCTGGAGGATGCGGCAACCCTGTTTGCCAAGGGGGCACCCAACACGGCCGCGTTCTTGGCCATCACAGCGATTGAGGAGACGGCCAAGGCCCACGTCGCCATCTTTCGGAAGGACCTCGCCGAAGGGCGAGCCAAGGGCCGAGACCCCCTGCTCGACCACAAGGCGAAGCACCGCATGGCCATCACGCCGACGGTGTTCATGGGCGAACGGCTGGTGCAGGCGCTTGGTCGAGACGCCTGCGCGCGGTTGCAGACGGAGGCCGAAGGTGGCGGCTTCACCGCGACGCGCGAGGCAGGCCTCTACTGCGCCCGGGTCAACGGGCGTTTCACCACACCACGCGCGGCCGTACCTCCGGAGCGCGCCTGGGAGCTGTTGCTCCTGGCCATCGAAACGCTGGACGACGCCTTGATCGGCTACTCCGATCACTCGCTAACCCGGGCCGATCATGTCGCGTCCCTCTTCGAGAGGATCGCCGCCGCGAAGCCCGGTGGAAGCGGACACGGGGACGTCGTCGACACTCCGGCGCCGTGAGGCGGCCGGAACGGAGGCTGCTGGCGGGCAGGGGCGCCAAGGTGCAAGCCCGCGGTGGATGCTTGCAAGGGAACCCCGCGGCGGGGGATGGAAGAGGAAGGGGGTTAAGGCTGAGCTTCGCAGAGTAGATGTAGGGAGGACCTGTACGGTTCCTTCAGCGGGCGCGGAGCGCCAGCAGACGCGCCGCGTCTGGCGTCGGCAGCCCCAGCTCCGCGGCGACCGCGCCCCAGGTTCGGCCGGACTCCCGCAAGGCCTTCGCCTGGTGGGCGCGATGCTGGGCGTTCCCTTCGTACTCCGCGCGACTCTGACCGGTGTGGGCGGCCCGCCAGGCTTCACGATCCCGGCGTCGCTTCTCACCGTCGTCGATGAGCCGCGTCATGCGGCCCATCTCGTCGCCGGAAATCCGCAGCTGCTGGATCATGCGGTCCTTGCGGTAGGTCCAGACGGGCGCACGCCCCTGCGCGTCACGCTCCCCGGCCGCGGCGCGCTTGGCCCGTTCCAGCAAGCTCGACGTATGCCGGTGGAACTCCCCGCCAACGTAGTCCGCGGGGAGCAGGATGCGCGCCCACGCCTGCACCTCGTGCCACAGCTGGCCCACCGGAATGACCATAGCCAGCTGGCAGGCGCCGAAATGGCCGAACAGGTCGCGCTGGCCAGGCTCGACGATGCCACCGGGATAGCGGAGTTCGGCGAGCGTGCGGAGGTCCTCAAGGACGCCCCAGTGCCAGTCCTCGCGGCAGAACGCGCGTTGGCTGCCTCGGCGGCGTTCCTCGGCTTCCCGCTGGGCCCGGCGCCGGGCCTTCTCCTGGGAAAGGATGCGGATCTCGGCCCGGCGCTCCTCGGCCCGTTGGCGGAACTCGCGGATTTGGTCGAGGCTGTACGGCAGAACCTCGTCCGCGAAGGAATCGAAGTCGTAGGTGACCGGCTGGCCACCCTGGTCGTGCGACCACAGGACGCGAGCGACCACGCCACTCTTGGAATTCACGGTGCCGATGACCCGCAGGATACGGCTCATGTCCACCGCGGCCGGGTCGGCGCCGAAGTCGCTGAACAGGCGAACAAGCGCCCGATTGACGGCAACCGCCCGCCCGGCGGCGGCGCGGGGGATGGGCGCGGACCAGAAATACTTGAGATAGATCCCCCGCCCGCTGCCGATGATCCGGGTCGGAAGCGGGATGCCTTCGTCGCGGCAGTGCAGAACCAGCAACCCGGCGATTTGCGCGGCCGTCAGACCGCGCAGGCGCTCGGCGCGATAGGTGTCGAGGTCGACGTAGGCGTGCGTCGCGTAAGCCAAGTGCATGGCCCGCCGGGTCGGCCCGGTGAAGAATGCCTGGCTCATGTAGGTGTCGACATCACGCCGGACGTGGCCGAGGACGAAATCCAACTTCTCGAGCGTGTAGGCCTTCTGGGCCAGCCCTCCGCCCTTGAGCCTGCGGTTCAAGGTCCACCACCCCCAGCCAGGCAGGACGCGCGGCTCGACCGGATCGAGCTCAACCGGGAATTTGAGTTGGATGCCAGCAGACATGCCGCCGCCTTCCGCGCCTATCCGAGCACGGATCTGAAAAGCGGCAAAAACACTCCGCGGGCGGACGCAGCATCACTGCCAAAAGGTCCCGACGGCGCTGTGGGCGCGCTGATTCGAGAACGACTGGCCCTTTCAACGTTATGGCAGGCGTTGGCCATTGTCCAGCGACCGACCAGCCCTGACGCGACGGCCGCGGCGAGTCGCCTCGGCGCCAGGATCGGTTCCGCGATTCGGCCCACAGGGCCGCCGGTTATCCCGGGGAGTCTGGTCACGCGGTGTGGGGAGTCTAGTCACGCGAATCGGGGTTATCCCGGGGAGTCCTGTCACGAATCTACAGGTATAGAATCTACAGGTTATCTATAGGGTGCGTGACAAGACTCCCCGTTGACGCGATACCCTCGTCCCCAGCACTCTCATGGTCGGGCAACGGAGAGGCACATGGCCGGAATTCACCAGCTGGTCATGCAGTTTGGCGAGGATGAAGCCAAACGCCGCGTGCCGGAAGAGTGGCGTGACGTGGTGCCGATCGCTGCGCACGTCCTCGCCGACGACGCCATGAAGCGGGCCTTTTCCTACTCCGGCTTCGCCCTGACGGCGTTTCCGTACAAACAGATTCCAGCAACGGACAGCTGGGAAAAGGTCGGGCACCACGTCACCCTCGTGATCGATCCCGGGTCAATCCGGGTGCGGAAGCGCACCCGCCGGTTCGGCGTTCCATACGGGTCCTACGCCCGACTGCTCATGATCTACCTCCAAACGGAGGCGGTCATGACGAAGTCAAACGTGGTTCCCTTGGGCAGCTCGTTGCGCAGCTTCATCGAAGGCCGCCTGCGAATCGGCTGGGGCAGCGAAACCGGCGAACGAGTCCTTGACCAGATTCACCGGCTGGCCGCCTGCTCCATGAAGTTCTTCTGGGATCTGCCTGGCGGCGGCAGCCGGTTTGAAGCCACCCACATCATCCGCGCTGGGATGTTCGGCAACATTAGCAACAGCGACGAGGCTAACGGTGACCAGGGGCGCCTATGGGACGACCACGTCGCTCTTGACCCCGCCTTTGTGAAGCACCTGCTTGAACACAAAGTTATGCTGCAAGACGAGGCGATCCGCATGCTGCACAACGAGCCGGTCGCGCTCGACGCCTACGTGTGGCTGGCCTACCGGATGCGGGCGATCCGCCACGAAGAGCCGATCACCTGGGCGGCGCTGCGCGGTCAGTTCGGCCCGAACTACAAGGAAACGCGCCAGTTCAAGCGGCGCTTCGAGCCTTGCTTGCGCAAGGCCATTGCCGCCTACCCGAACGCCATGGTCGACATCCGTCCCGAAGGCGTCGTGCTGCGACCGAGCGACCCGCCAGTGCCGCCGCGGGGGGCGTGACAAGGCTCCCCATTTCCTTGTCATCCATCCCGAATTCCTTCTCGAAAGCATAACCGGCTGTCTCCGCCGTGTGCACCTTGGGCACAGCGCCAAGGCAGAACCGAGGATTTCCGAGGCCGGTTGGCCCCGTTGCGGACGCCCACCCGCCCGCGATGGGGAGTCTTGTCACGCCTTCCGCCGGTCAGCCTTCCACCTTGTCCTTGCCACCCCCCTTGCCCACAAGGAGATCGAATTGGATGACAAGGAAATGGGGAGTCTTGTCACGCTGCCACGGCTGCGCTGTTTGGCTTCCCGACGACCGTCGGCGAGCCGGAGCTGCGGCGGGTTGAAGGGGTGGTGACGGACCGGTTGGCCGCCTACCGGCGAGGCAACGGTGTTGACGAATGGTTCCATGTCGATGCCGCTGTCCGTCCTGCGCACGCTGCCCGGCTTCACCGGCCATCCGGTGGAGATCGCCCCGGCGGTGACGCTTCGCGGCCCGAAGGCGGCGACCTGGGACGATCATCGGGAGATCGGCGACCGGCCCTTGCCTACCGTTGGCGCGTCTGGCTGTTCCGCGTCGAGGACTTGGCCATCCCGACCGGGCACCCGCACGTTGGGCGCTTGAAGCTGTCCTGTGGCGCGCCGTACGACGGGGTGCTGAAGTACAACTTCACCTACAACCCGTTCGTCATGCACGTCATCGGCGGCTTCGAGCTTCCGGACGACCGCCCCCGCGCCGTCGTGAACGCGAGTTTGAGGCGCACTGGCGCGACGCCATGAGCGCGTTGGAAGCGGGGCCGGACGTCCAACCCCTCGGGTGGCTGCGTCCTGAGACCAGGGTCGAAGCCGTCTGCCGACTTCTGCTGCGCCAAGGGTTCTCCGTGTTTGACGTGACGTGCCCGAGGATGCCTCGGTGAGCAGGACGCCGGGCGGCGGCCGCTACGCCTTGGCCGTGGGCACGGACTGAGTAGCAGAGGGGCAGAACATCTCACGGGGCTCTGCTACCCAGCGTCACCTGGCAGGTGCGTTCGTGTGGCGTGGATCAGGCGCCCCGGGATTCAAGCTCCGTGCTAAGGGCGAGGATGGCGTCATTGATGCGATCCAGCGCCCGCGCGCCCGCAGGGGTTATGTTCGGGCCGAGGATTTCAGCACAGTTCTTGTACGTGTCTTTGAGGTTATCAACCTCTTTTTGCAAAACGGTTGTAGCGCGCTGGTCAGGCGGAGGTAATGACATGATGGAGTCCTCTTATGCGTGTTGAAGCCGAATTATGCGAATAACGGTCGTGTTGTTCAATAATTTGCTGCAATTTTCCCATGTTGCTGCGCGGTCCCGAAGCTGGACCTTGAAACGCAAAGGGAGGCTGCCTGGCAGCCTCCCTCCGATCGTGCTGTCAGCCCGCCCCGCCCGGTCACAGGACGGCGAGCGCCTCCTCGGCCAGCTCGATCAGGCGGCGCAGCTGCTTCGCGTCGAGGCCGCCGAGCATGGCCGTGAGGATGTCGGCGTCATCGGCAGCCTCCTCCTCTTCCTCCTCCTCGACCTTCTCGTAAACCGCGCCGCTCTTGAAGACCGGATCCTCGGGGATGCGGACGCCGGTCTCGGCCACGCGGTAGCCCGCCTCAGCCATGACCGCCTTGACCGCCATCCCGACGAACTGGCGGACCGGCATCTCCTTCACCTGCGTGCCGAAGCGCGCCAGCAGCTCGCTGCTGATGTAGGCGACCGAGGGCTCGCCCTCCTCAGCGCCCTGAATCAGGAGGTCGCGCGTGTCCGGTTCCTTCAGGAACTCCCAGATCGGCTGACCGTCCTTCAGGGTCTTGGCCGCGCGACGAATCTTTCGTGACGCACCGCTGTCAGATACCATGAGTTCAGACTCCTGTTGTGGGGCGCCCGCTCTAACGGATCCCCGGGGGTTTAGGGTGGGTGCAGGTCTATTACACCTGCACCTGCCTGCACATGCCAATGTCGGCCGGTGAGACAGGGTGAATCTGCATTAATGTTTGCGTTGATCTCTGTCAACCATATTCTGTAGCGCGGTGGCGCTGTGCCAAGGCGATCCATGTGGGAAGGTGCATGGGCTGTCCCGCCGAGCGCCGCCGGGTTAGGTCGCGATAAATAGTCTTCTCACGGGTGAAGGCGGACACGGGGAGCAGAGGGCAAGGTGACGAACGACGAAGGCACGGCGGCGGGCACGGCCCCCGGGGCGGAGAGCCTCCCGGCGCCCCCGGACGCGGCAATGGCGCTTCCCCGGCCGGATCTCACCGATCTGGTGGACGGTGCCCGCGCGTACATGGCGGCCGCGACGAGCCCGGCAACCCGCCGGGCCTACGCCGCCGACTGGCGGATCTTTCAGGCTTGGTGCGACCGGCACGGGCTGTCCGCGCTGCCGACCGAGCCCGCGGCGGTCGTGCTGTTCCTGACCGCCGAGGCGACGGCCGGACGCAAGGTCGCGACCATCGAGCGGCGGCTGGCCGCCATCGGCTATCATCACCGCGCCGCCCGCCTGCCCGCCCCGACCGCCATGCCGGGCGCGCTCGACATCGAGCGGGCGCTCAAGGGCATCCGCCGAACCCATGGGGTCGCCCCGGCGCAGAAGGCGCCCGCCACCGCCGAGCTGGTGGAGCGCATGGTGCGGGCGATCACCGGTGACGGCGCGCGCGACCTGCGCGACCGCGCGCTGCTCACCTTTGGAATGGCCACGGCGCAGCGCCGGTCGACGCTCGCCGCCATCCGGGTCGAGGATCTGACCTGGGCGAAGGACGGCGTCGAGCTGCGGATTCCGCGCTCGAAGACCGACCAGGAAGGGCGCGGCCGCGTCATCGGCGTGCCACGGGGGCTGCGGCTCCAGCCGGTGCACCACCTTGAGGCCTGGATGGAGCGAGCAGGCATCGCTGGGGGCTTCCTGTTCCGGCGCGTTCTGCGTGGCGGCCGGGTGCTTGAACAGGGCATGAGCGGCGAGGCCATCGCTCTGGTCGTTCAGGAACGCGCCGCCGCCGCGGGCCTCGACCCGGCCCAGTTCGGTGGCCACAGTCTGCGCGCGGGATTCTTGACCTCAGCGATCGACAGCGGTGCCGACCTGTTCCGGGCGGCGGATCAGTCCGGTCATCAGAGCCTAGACACCCTGCGCGGCTACGTCCGACGGCGCGAGCTTTTCAAAAAGCACGCCGGTGCAGGATTCCTTTGATGAGGTAATGGCGATCTCACGTTGCCGACATCGCCCGGGTCTACAATGAGGTCTGCCCATCGGCGTCCGAGCGCTCCGAGGAGATCGCCGCGCCGCTAGGTGCTATCGTGGCCTGGACGCGCGACAAGAAGCCAGCCTTCGCTTTCGCTTTGTGGCTGTGGCCGCTCCGGGCGCAGAACCGCGGGACGTGGCATCCTCCACGCAGTGAAGCCAGCCGTCTTCGCTGAAACGAGCTGGCGATAGAGGCCGCGGCCGGGTGGCCGAACCGTGTCGAGGGAGTCGCCCTCTTCGAGGGTTTCCAAACCGGATTTCAGGTCGACGGCCGGACCCTCTCCCCAGACGAGTTCTACGAGTTGAGCTATCGGCAATACGATGCCCTTGCGTGCCCTGTGGTGGGTGCGCGCGGCCACCTGTACGTCGACCAGGTTGCGGGCCAGACCCGCTCGGCCGACGTCCCGGAAAACTGCTCAGCTCTATTTTTCATGAGAAAATTTTGCTCATTATGAACGGTGCCACGGTGCTATTATCACATGATAAAATGGGAAAAATATGGCATAAGGGCGTGACGAAGGAGTTCTTGGACATGGCCAAGCCGAAGAAAACTGCCGCACCGCCGCCGCCGAGCGACTTCGGCGACATCGCCGAGGCGTTCGCCAATCCCTCGCGCCCCCGCACCCGGACAAAGCCCGAGGTTCCGACCGAGCCGGTCGCCCCAGAGGCCGTTCAGATGGTCGCTCAGGCGGCTCCCGACGCGGCTGTGGCACCGCAGTCCGTTCCGGCCGTCACAACGCCAGAAGAGCCTGCCCGTGGCCGCGGGCGGCCTAGGGCCGCCCGTGAGGTGAAGAACGTGACCTACAGCATCGGCGTCGACCAAGCTCAACGCCTCGACCGCATCGCTGCGGCGGAATGGGTTCGCACCGGCCAGAAGACCTCGCCGTCGGAGATCCTGCGCTCCTTGCTTGATCGGGCCTTTGACCAACTGGGCGACAGCACCGAGGTCTTGAAATGATGAAGGTGATCGCCGTACTCGGCCGCAAGGGTGGCGGCGGCAAGACCGCCTGCTCGCACCTCCTGTCGCTGTCCTTCGGCTTGGCCGGGTACAAGCCGGTCCTCATCCAGACCGACCTGCGCGGCTCCACCCCACCAATGTCGGCGCCGGGGCGGCCGTACTGGTTGTTTGGTCTCGACGCCAGTCAGCCGGAGCAGTCGAGCCGGACCATGAAGCAGGTCTTCGACCGGGCTCAGAAGACGCCCGGCTCGATCGTTGTCCTCGATGGCGGTGCCAACCGCGAT
>NZ_JBHSLC010000039.1:0-42673 GCF_042657465.1 Azospirillum himalayense
GCGGCGCCGCCGGCCGGCGCGCCCGCCGCGACGGCCCCCGTCGCCCCCACCGCCCCGCCGGCCAGACAGCCGAGCGTCAGCCCCGCCACCGTGTGCCGGTTCTGGTACAGCAGGGCGCCGCCGAGGATGATCGCGCGCTCCGCCCCGTCGCGCAGCCCACCCGCGCTGTCGGACAGCCAGCCACGCCACTCCGCCCGCCCCTCCGATGTTGGCGACGCGGCCTGGGTCACCGGTGCGGCCATAAGCACCAGCGTGGCGAGGCCCGCCGCGGCGACGGTTCGGCCCATCCCGTGTCGCATGGCAATCTCCTTTTCGAGGCCATGAGGATACGCCATCACGGCCCAAGAGCCGTCCCGGAAGGAGGGAGAAAAACCACCATCGGGGCTACCCCCTTCGCGTCCGGCCTGTAGTAGATACTTACTGCCACACCAACAATCCGTCCAACTAACATTCATGCTGGAGTCACCAACCGGAACGGAGCCAGCCCCCATGGCCAAGGCCATCCACATGATGATCCGGGTCCTCGACGAGGAGCGGTCGCGGGACTTCTACGCCCGCGCGTTCGGCCTGGAAATCGCCGACCGCTACGCCTTCGACGGCTTCACCCTGGTCTATCTGCGCAACGCCGAAAACGACTTCGAGATCGAGCTGACCATCAACCACGGCCGCAGCGAACCCTACGCCCACGGCGACGGCTACGGCCATCTGGCCGTCTGCGTCGATGATCTGGACGGGGAGCACCGGCGCTTCACCGCGCTCGGCTACAGCCCCAACCCGATCAAGGAGTTCGCGCGGGACGGCGCGCTGATGGCCCGCTTCTTCTTCGTCCAGGACCCCGACGGCTACAAGATCGAGGTCCTGCAGCGCCACGGCCGCTACCGCTGACACAGGCGCGGCCCCCTCGAAGCAAAAATCATAATCGGTCTTGGGAGGAAGCCATGCGTTCTCCGACGAGCACAACAGCAAAACCCGCCCCGAATTCCACCATGCACCGGCGCGCCTTCCTGGCGGCCTCGGCCACCGCCGCCGCGGCGACGGCCATCCTGGTGTCGGGCGGGGCGATCCTCTGCCCGCGCGAGGCCTGGGGGTACGAAACCAAGGCGCTGGCGCCCGACACCATGCGCTCGCTGATCCGGGTGTCGCGGGACATCTACCCGCACGACCGGCTCGCCGACCGCTTCTACGCCGTCGCCATGAAGGCGCAGGACGAGAAGGCCGCCGCCGACGCCGCGCTCAAGGAGCTGTACGAGTCCGGCATGGCGAAGCTCGACCGGCTGGCCAAGGCCAAGCACGACGCGCCCTACGCGGAGGTCGGCTGGGAGGCCGACCGGGTCCGCCTGCTGCACGAGATCGAGGCCGATCCCTTCTTCCAGACGGTGCGCGGCGGGCTGGTCACCGGGATCTACAACAACCAGGAGGTCTGGCCGCTCTTCGGCTACGAGGGCGAGAGCGCGGCCAAGGGCGGCTACATCGACCGCGGATTCAACGACATCGAGTGGCTCTGACCACCGTCTCAGGAAGGATGTTTCAGCCATGGCAGCGAAATTCGACCTGAACGACGACAGCGTCGTGGTGATCGTGGGCTCCGGGGCGGGCGGCGGCACGCTGGGCACCCAACTGGCGCTGAAGGGCATCAAGACGGTGATCCTGGAAGCCGGCGGCCGCCACAACATGGAGGATTTCCAGAACGACGAATGGGCCAGCTTCGCCCAGATCTCCTGGCTCGACCCGCGCACCACCTCGGGAAGCTGGCGGGTGTCGCGCGACTTCCCCGGCCTGCCGGCCTGGATCGTCAAGGCGGTCGGCGGCTCCACCGTGCATTGGGCGGGTGCGGCGCTGCGCTTCCAGCCGCACGAGTTCAAGACGCGCACCGCCTACGGCGAGGTCGCCGGCGCCAACCTGCTGGACTGGCCGATCACGCTGGAGGAGCTGGAGCCCTGGTACGCCAAGGCGGAGGACCGCATGGGCGTCACCCGCACCAACGGCATCCCCGGCCTGCCCGGCAACAACAACTTCAAGGTCCTGAAGGCCGGCGCCGACAAGATGGGCTACACGGAGTGCCACACCGGCAACATGGCCATCAACTCGGAGCCCCGCGACGGGCGCGGCTCCTGCCAGCAGATCGGCTTCTGCTTCCAGGGCTGCAAGTCCGGGGCGAAATGGTCGACCCTGATCGCCGAGATCCCCAAGGGCGAGGAGACCGGCAAGCTGGAGGTCCGCGCCAACGCCCAGGTGCTGAAGATCGAGCATGACGCCAAGGGCAAGGTGACCGGCGTCGTCTACGCCGACAAGGACGGGGCGATCCAGCGCCAGAAGGCCCGCATCGTCGCGGTGGCCGGCAACTCCATCGAAAGCCCCCGCCTGCTGCTGAACTCCGCATCCTCCCTGTTCCCGGACGGTCTCGCCAACTCCTCCGGCCAGGTGGGGCGGAACTACATGCGGCACATGACCGGCTCGGTCTACGGTGTGTTCGAGAAGCCGGTGCGCATGCACCGCGGCACCACCATGGCCGGCATCATCCGCGACGAGGCGAAGAACAAGCCCGACCGCGGCTTCGTCGGCGGGTACGAGATGGAAACCCTGTCGCTCGGCCTGCCCTTCATGGCCGCCTTCCTCGACCCCGGCGCCTGGGGGCGGGAATTCACCTCGGCGCTCGACGGCTACGACCATATGGCCGGCATGTGGCTGGTCGGCGAGGACATGCCACAGGAAAGCAACCGCATCACCCTGCACGCCGACAAGAAGGACAAGCACGGGATGCCCGTCCCCAACGTCCATTTCGACGACCACCCCAACGACGTCGCCATGCGCCAGCACGCCTACCGGCAGGGCATGGCCCTCTATGAGTCGGTGGGGGCGACCCGCAGCTTCCCGACGCCGCCCTACCCATCCACCCACAATCTGGGCACCAACCGGATGAGCGAGAAGGCGCGCGACGGCGTGGTGAACAAGTGGGGCCAGACCCACGACGTGGCGAACCTGTTCGTCTCCGACGGCTCGCAGTTCACCACGGGCGGGGCCGAAAATCCCACCCTGACCATCGTCGCGCTGGCGCTGCGGCAAGCCGACTACATCGCCGGCCAAATGGCCAAGAACGCGATCTGATCGCTGTTCTGTCCCATTATTCGGGACGCTTCGCGGATTACAGCCCCTCTCTTCCGGACGGAGGAGGGGGGCTCTCTTTTGCGCTCAGGCCGTCTCGCGTTCTTTTTCCGGAGTGGTGACGGCGGCCGGAATCCGCGCCGGAAGACCGGCGGCGGCCACCGCGGCGAAATCGGTGCGCGCCTCCCGCTCCAGCTCCTCCACGCAGGGGCGGTGGCCCTTCACTTCCTGGGCGTAGGTCAGGCAGGCGCAGCGCAGCAGGCCGGCGAAATTGCGCCGCTCCACCCCGCGGGCCAAGACTTCGTCGTGCAACTTTGACAAGAAGCGACCCAGAGAGACGCCCTGCATCGCCGCGATTTCCTCCAGCGCGTTCCAGAAGGCCGCTTCCAGACAGACGCTCGTGGAATGACCGCTGAGGCGGACCCGCCGGGTTACCATGCGGAAGCGCTCCGGGTCCTGACCGGCAAAAATTCGGCACATCCCTCGTCTCCTTCCAAACTTCCCCGACTCCTTGAATGCACTATGAACGGAAAATCCGTAATGCGCATTAATTTCCGAAAGACGGGACCCGCACAGGTCGAGTGAAGAGAGAGAAACATCACCGTATCCGCGCGCGTCGAAACGCACTGAAGACGCGCAGTCTTCCCCAGATACCACCCCCGCCCGCTGAAATATGCGCTTACCTCAGCCAACCCGACGCAAAAGAACGAGCGTTGAAAAATCGGGGAACCGTTTCCGCAGCGCATTTCTGTCACGGAACCCACCCCTGCCGACCACGTTATTGGTTTCCGGTTTTCGACGCCATTCCGCTGCGCCGCAAAAATCCACTGTATTCGTGGCGAATTCCCCGGCGGCAACCCGACGACACGTCATTGAAGAGAGGATGGAAACATGAGTTGGGCCGGCCAACACCAGTTCCCAATCGGCAGAAACCGAAAAAGAACACGTCCGACCGCCGACTCTCCACACTCCGAGTTCACCACCCAGCCCTCGCAAACCCTGATCTGCTTCTCGCATCTGCGCTGGAGCTTCGTTTATCAGCGTCCACAACATCTTATGTCGCGATTCGCGCGCGACCACCGCGTGCTGTTCGTCGAGGAGCCGATCCACAACGACACGCCCGAGCCCTGGCTGGACGTGCGCGAGGATGAGGGCGTCCTCGTTCTGGTGCCCCGCCTGCCCGCCGGCATGGACGGCGAGGCGGCCGTGACCGCCCAGCGCCAGCTGCTCGACCGCTATCTGGCCGAGGAGGGGGTGACCGATCCGATCCTCTGGTACTACACGCCGATGAGCCTCGGCCTGTCCGGCCATCTGCGCGGGGCGCTGGTGGTCTACGACTGCATGGACGAGCTGTCGGCCTTCCACGGCGCCCCGCCGGAGCTGGTCGAGCGCGAGCGTCAACTGATGGCGCGGGCCGACGTGGTGTTCACCGGCGGCGTCAGCCTCTACGAGGCCAAGCGCACCCTGCACCCCAACGCCCATGCCTTCCCCAGCAGCGTCGACGTCGCCCACTTCGCCGCCGCCCGCGGCATCGTCGAGGAGCCCGCCGATCAGGCGGCCATCCCCCACCCGCGGCTCGGCTTCTACGGCGTCATCGACGAGCGGCTGGACATCGCCCTGCTCGACGCCGCCGCCGCGGCCCGGCCCGACTGGCAGTTCGTCCTGGTCGGCCCGGTGGTGAAGATCGACCCGGCCGACCTGCCCCACCGTCCGAACATCCATTATCTCGGCCCGAAGAGCTACGACGACCTGCCACACTATCTGGCGGGCTGGGACGTCGCCCTGATGCCCTTCGCGCGCAACGAGTCCACCCGCTTCATCAGCCCGACCAAGACGCCGGAATATCTGGCCGCCGGGCGCCCGGTCGTCTCCACCTCGATCACCGACGTGGTGCGCGGCTATGGCGACAGCGGCGTCGTGCGCATCGCCGACGCGCCGGAGGATTTCGTCGCCGCCGTCGCGGCCGCCCTGGCCGACGCCGCCGACCCGGAACGGCTGCGCGCCACCGCCGACCATGTCCTGCGCGACATGTCCTGGGACAAGACCCAGGGCTGCATGAAGACGCTGATGGAGCAGGCCCGCCAGCGCGGGCGCGCCGCGCCGCCGGCCCATCGCCCGGCGTCGGCCATCCACCATCCGGCCATTCATCCGGCGAAGCACGTCAACGGGCGCGCCGCCGGCCGCCGTTCCGGCTTCGACTATCTGATCGTCGGGGCGGGCTTCGCCGGCAGCGTGCTGGCGGAGCGTCTGGCGGCGGGGCTGAACAAGCGCGTCCTGCTGATCGACCGGCGCCCGCACATCGGCGGCAACGCCTACGATCACTACGACGACGCGGGCGTGCTGATCCACCGCTACGGCCCGCACATCTTCCACACCAACGCCAAGCCGGTCGCCGACTATCTGTCGCGCTTCACCAAGTGGCGCCCCTACGAGCACCGCGTCCTGGCGCGGGTGGACGAGCGGCTCGTCCCCATCCCGATCAACCGGACGACGGTCAACCAACTGTATGGGCTGGACCTCGACGAGGCCGGCGTCGCCGCCTTCCTGAAGAGCCGCGCGGAACCGGCCGCCGACGTCCGCACCTCGGAGGACGTGGTGGTCGGCGCGGTCGGGCGGGAGCTGTACGAGAAGTTCTTCCGCGGCTACACCCGCAAGCAGTGGGGCCTCGACCCGTCGCAGCTCGACAAGGCGGTGACGGCGCGGGTGCCGACGCGAACCAACGACGACGACCGCTATTTCGGCGACAGCTTCCAGGCGATGCCGCTGAACGGCTACACGCGGATGTTCGAGAGCATGCTCGACCACCCGAACATCAAGGTGATGCTGAACACCGATTTCGACGACGTGCGCGACGAGATCGCCTATGACCGCATCGTCTTCACCGGCCCGATCGACGAGTATTTCGGCCACCGTTTCGGCAAGCTGCCCTACCGCTCCCTGACCTTCCGGCACGAGACGGTCGACCGGGAGTGGTTCCAACCAGTCGCCGTGGTGAACGAGCCGTCGGAGGGGGTGCCCTACACCCGCGTCACCGAGTACAAGCACCTGACCGGGCAGCGGCACCCGAAGACCAGCATCACCTACGAGTACCCTTCCGCTCAGGGCGATCCCTACTACCCGATCCCCCGTCCGGAGAACCAGGAGCTGTTCCGCAAGTACCAGGCGCTGGCCGACAACACGCCGGACGTGATCTTCCTGGGCCGGCTCGGCACCTACCGCTACTACAACATGGATCAGGTGGTGGCGCAGGCTCTGGCGGTCTACGCCCGCCTGGAGAAGGAGGAGCAGCAGAGCCGCGGTCTCGCCGCCGCCGCGCGGGCCTTCGGCTCGCTGGGCGCGGAGCGGGAGGTGCGGGTCGCGGGGATGGGGGATTAGGCGCACCCTTGCCCCCACCCCGGCCCTCCCCCGCTCTCGCAGGGGAGGGAGCTTAATCCCCTCCCCTGCGAGAGCGGGGGAGGGTTAGGGAGGGGGCAAGACTCCGCACACCTCGAACGCCAAAAAAACACAGAGCACCCCCATGCACACCCCCACACTGTTCGACAGCGTCTTCCTCGGCGGCTTCGAATGCTCGACGCACCGGCGGCATGACGGGCGCCGGTTGGACCTGATCGCGGCGACCGGCCACGACCGGCTGGCCGCGCAGGACTATCAACGCATGGCCGCGCACGGCCTGCGCAGCGTGCGCGACGGCGTGCGCTGGCACCTCATCGAGACCACGCCGGGCCACTACGACTGGTCCAGCCTGCTGCCCATGGTCCGGGCGGCGCGGGAGTCCGGGGTCCAGGTGATCTGGGACCTCTGCCATTACGGCTGGCCGGACGACATCGACATCTGGCGCCCCGCCTTCGTGGAGCGCTTCGCCCGCTTCGCCGGGTCCGCCGCCGCCCTGCTGCGCGACGAGGGCGTGACGGCGCCAGCCTACTGCCCAGTCAATGAAATCTCCTACTGGGCCTGGGCCGGCGGCGACATGAAGCGCTTCAACCCGATGGCCGAGCGCCGCGGGGCCGAACTCAAGCACCAGCTCGTCCGCGCCAGCATCGCGGCCATCGACGCGATCCGCGCCGCCGACCCGCGCGCCCGCATCGTCCAGGTCGATCCGGTCATCAACGTGCTGCCCCGCCCCGACCGCAAGGGCGACGCCGGGGCCGCGGAGGAGGCCCGGCTGGCCCAGTACGAGGCGTGGGACATGATCGGCGGCCACGCCTGGCCGGGGCTGGGCGGCAAGCCGGAGTATCTGGACGTCATCGGGGTCAACTACTACTCCGACAACCAGTGGTTCCTGAAGGGCGGCACCATCGGGCGCGACGACCCGCGCTACCGTCCCTTCGCCGACATCCTGGCGGAGGTGCACCGGCGCTACGGCCGCCCGGTCCTGGTGGCCGAGACCGGCGCCGAGAGCGACGCCCGCGTGCCCTGGCTCGACTATGTGACGGGGGAGGTGATCACGGCCTTGAAGGCCGATGTGCCGGTGGAGGGCGTCTGCCTCTACCCGATCCTCGACTATCCCGGCTGGGCCAACGACCGCCATTGCGAGACCGGGCTCTACGGCCTGTGCGACGAGGATGGCGGGCGCTGCCTGTATCAGCCGCTGGCCGCCGCCCTGGAGCGCGCTCAGGCCCGCGTCGGCGCGCTGCTCGGCCAGCCGCAGTTCGGCCGGCCGGAACTCCAGGCGGCTCAATGAGCGGTTCCAACACGGACACCATCCCGGACCGTCCCGGCCGCTTCCTGCTGCGCTACATCCGGCGGCGGCCCTGGTCCTTCGGCGGGCTGTTCTCGGTGATCGTGGCGGCGGCGGGCTGCGCGGTCGCCGTGCAGTACGGGATGAAGCTGCTGATCGACGCCATGGCCTCCCCCGACCGGGCGGCGGCGGACGTCTGGACTCCGCTCGGGCTCTTCCTGGGCTTCATCGCGGCGGAGAATGTGCTGTGGCGGCTGGGCGGCTGGCTCGGCTGCCGGACGGTGCTGGCGACCGGCGTCGACATGCGGCTGGACCTGTTCCGGCACCTGACCGGCCATTCGATGCGCTACTTCTCGGAGCATCTGGCCGGGTCGCTCGGCAACCGCATCGCCGCCACCGAGAACGCCGCCACCACCATCTTCCGCACCCTGACCTGGAGCATCGTCCCGCCGGTCACCGATTTCCTGGGGGCGGTGCTGGTGCTGCTGACCATCCATTGGGGGATGGCGGCGGCGCTGGTGATGTTCGCCGTGGTGGTCGCCGTCGCCATCGTCGGGCTGGGGCTGCGCGGGCGGACGGTGCACCACGCCTTCGCCGAGCAATCCGCCCGCACCAACGGCGAACTGGTCGACGTGGTGTCCAACGTCTGGACGGTGAAGGCCTTCTCCGCCCGCGGGCGGGAGCGCGAGCGCCTGCGGCAGGCCTTCACGGTGGAGGCCGGGGCGCACCGCCGCAGTTGGATGCATCTGGAGAAGACCCGCGTCGTCCATGACATCTGCCTGTGGGTGATGGCCGGGTCGATGCTGCTGTGGGCGCTGCTGCTGTGGCGGGACGGCACGATCACCACCGGCGACGTGGTGATCGTCAGCGCCCTGACCTTCCGCATCCTGCACGGCTCCCGCGACCTCGCCTTCGCGCTGGTCACCGCCACCCAGCAGGTCAGCGCCATCGACGAAAGCCTGCGGGTGATCGCCCGCCCGCACGACGTGCTCGACCCCGCGCCGGCCGAGCCCGCCAAGCCCGGAGGCGGCGCCATCGCCTTCGAGCGGGTCTCCTACCGCTATCCCGAAGGGCGCAAGGTGCTGGAGGATTTCAGCCTGATCATCCCGGCCGGGCAGAAGGTCGGGCTGGTCGGGCCGTCGGGGGCCGGCAAGTCCACCATCATCAGCCTGATCCAGCGGCTGGACGACGTGCAGCGCGGCGACATTCTCATCGACGGCCAGCCGCTGACCGCGCTCGCCCAGGACGACCTGCGGGCCAAGATCGCCGTGGTGCCGCAGGACATCGCGCTGTTCCACCGCCCGATCTTGGAGAACATCCGCTACGGCCGCCCCGACGCCAGCGACGAGGAGGTGTTCGAGGCCGCCCGCCACGCCTACTGCGACGCCTTCATCCGCCAGTTGCCGGAGGGCTACGGCACGCTGGTCGGCGAACGCGGCGTGCGGCTGTCGGGCGGGCAACGGCAGCGGCTGGGCATCGCCCGCGCCTTCCTGAAGAACGCGCCGATCCTGATCCTCGACGAGGCGACCTCCGCCCTCGACACCCAGTCGGAGCAGGAGATCCAGGCGGCGCTGGCCGATCTGGCCCAGGGGCGGACGGTGGTCGCGGTGGCGCACCGCCTGTCCACCGTGTCGGCCTTCGACCGCGTCCTGGTCCTGGTGGACGGCCGCATCGCCGAGGACGGCCACCCCACGGAGCTGCGGCGGCGCGGCGGACTTTTCAACTCCCTGTGGCAACTCCAGGCGCAGGGCTTCGCGGCGGAGTAGATGACGGCCTCCGCACCGTGGCGCGGAGGCCGCATCAGCCGGAACGGTTAGGGAAAACGGCCCTTCGACGAGCTATCTTTCCGGGCGTTGTGTGTTAAGACACCAGACGCAACCTCGCCTCGGCCCGAAAGCTCGATGAAAGCCACGACCGACGATAGCAGCCCCGGAATTCAAACCCCCATACCGAGCAAAACCCGCGGAGCCGTCGCATGACGGATCTGCCGGTGCTCGGTGGCGACCTGGATTTCCTGTCCGGCGGGGGCGAGATGGGAGAGCGGATGCGCTCCCACGACTGGGCGTCCACGGCGCTCGGACCGCCGGAGGGCTGGCCGCAGAGCCTGCGCACCATCGTCAGCGTCGTCCTGTCCTCCCGGCAGGCCATGTTCGTGGCCTGGGGGCCGGAGCTGTCTTTCCTCTACAACGACGGCTACGTGCCGATCTTCGGAGCCAAGCATCCGGAAGCGCTCGGCCGTCCCTTCGCCGAGGTGTGGTGGGACATCTGGCCCCAGATCAAGCCGCTGGTCGACCGCACGCTGTCCGGCGAGGCGTCCTGGTACGAGGATCTGCTGATCCCGATGGAGCGCCGGGGCTTCCGCGAGGACGCCTGGTTCACCTTCTCCTACACCCCGGTGCGGGGCGAGGACGGGCGCATCCCGGGGATGTTCTGCGCCGCCATCGAGACGACCTCGCAGGTGCTCGCCGCCCGGCGCACCGACTTCCATCTGAAGCTGGAGGCCCGGCTGCGCCAGCTCTCCAACCCGTTCGCGGTGGCCGCGGCGGCGGAGGAGGCTCTGGGCCGTCATCTGGGGGTCAGCCGCGTCGGTTACGGCGTGGTGGACGAAACCGCCCGTTTCTTCACGACGGAGCGGAACTGGACCGACGGCAGCGTCGACCATCAGGCCGGCACCCATGACCTGCTGAGCTTCGGGCCGGAGCTTCTGGACACGCTGCGCAGCGGCGGGACGCTGACCATCCACGACGCCGCTACGGACCCGCGCTGCGCTGCGCCGGACCGTCAGGCCGCCTTCGCCGGGCTGAACATCGCCTCCGCCATCACCACCAGCCTGGTGAAGAACGGGCGGATGGTCGCCGCCCTTTACGTCCATGACCGGAAGCCCCGGCACTGGCACCCGGATGAGGTGCGGCTGGTGGAGGAGGTGGCGGAGCGCACATGGTCGGCTCTGGAGCGCGCCCAGGCGGAGGAATCGCTGCACCATGCCAACGCCCGGCTGGCCGCGGAGGGGGAGCAGATGCGCGCCCTCTTCCGGCAGTCGCCCAACTTCATGTGCGTGCTGCGCGGCCCGGACCATGTGTTCGAACTGGCCAACGACTCCTACCGGCAACTGGTCGGCAACCGCCCCCTGATCGGCAAGCCGGTGCACGAGGCCATGCCGGAGGTCGCCGGGCAGGGCTTCTTCGAGCTGCTGGGCCGCGTGTACGACGGCGGGAAGCCCTTCGTCGGGCACGCCCTGCCGGTGCGCGTCGCCCGCCACCCCGGCGCGCCGGCGGAGGAACGCTTCATCACCTTCATCTACCAGCCGATCAAGGACGCCGTCGGGCGGGTGACCGGGATCTTCTGCGAAGGCAGCGACGTCACCGAGGCCAAGCGGGCCGAGGACGCGCTGCGCGTCCTGAACGCAACGCTGGAGCAGCGCGTCGCCGAACGCACCGCCGACCGCGACCGCATGTGGCGCCTGTCCACCGACGTCATGCTGGTGGCGCGCTTCGACGGCACCATCCACGCCGTCAATCCGGCCTGGACCAGCCTGCTGGGCTGGACGGAAGAAGAGCTGGCGGCGCGCAACTTCTTCGACTTCGTGCATCCCGACGATCTGGAGCGCACGCGGGCCGAGGCGGCGCGGCTGGGCGCCGGTCACACCACGCCGCGCTTCGAGAACCGCTACCGCCACAAGGACGGGCGTTATCTCTGGCTGTCCTGGGTCGCCGTGCCGGACGACCGCTTCATCCACGCCGTGGGCCGCGACATCACCGCCCAGAAGGAGGCCGACGCCGCCCTGCGGCAAACCGAGGACCAGCTTCGCCAGGCCCAGAAGATGGAGGCGGTCGGCCAGTTGACCGGCGGCGTGGCCCACGACTTCAACAATCTGCTCCAGGCGCTGGAAGGCTGCCTGTCGATGATCGGGCGCCGCACCGGGGAGCCGCAGGTCCATGCCCTGCTCGACGCCGGGCAGCAGGCGGTGGGGCGCGGGGCCAAGCTGGTGCAGCAGCTCATGGCCTTCGCCCGGCGCGACAGCCTGCGCCCGGAATCCATCGGCGTGCGCGACCGGGTGCTCGCCATGTCGGCCCTGCTGGAGCGGGCGCTGCGCGCCGACATCGCGCTGGACCTCCGCCTCGGCGACGATCTCTGGCCCGTCGAGGTCGACCCGACCCAGTTCGAGCTGGCGGTCATCAACCTCGCCGTCAACGCGCGCGACGCCATGCCGTCCGGCGGGCAACTGACGGTGGAGGCGGTCAACAGCGTGTTTGCGCCCGGCGATCCGCGGGGGGTGGAGGGCGAATTCCTGCACCTGTCGGTGTCGGACACCGGCTCCGGCATGCCCGCCGCGGTGGCCGCCCGCGCCTTCGAGCCATTCTTCACGACCAAGGACCTCGGCAAGGGGACGGGGCTGGGGCTGGCCCAGGTCTACGGCCTCGCCCGGCAGGCCGGCGGCACCGCCTGGATCGACAGCGCGCCGGACCACGGCACGACGGTCCATCTGCTGCTTCGGCGCTCCGGCGTGGCTCCGGCGGTGGAGCCCGCCCTTCCCGCCGCCATCGTGCCGCCGTCGGTTGGCGCACGGCGCCACGGCCGCGTCCTCGTGGTGGAGGATGATCCCATCGTCGCCATGACCGTCAGCACCGCGCTGGAGGACGCCGGGTTCGCCGTGCTGTCCGCCGCAAACGCCGAGGAGGCGCTGCCCCATCTGGCGGACGACGGGGTCGACGTGCTGCTGAGCGACGTGGTGATGCCCGGTGGAATGAGCGGCATCGACCTGGCCCGCGAAGCCCGCGAGCGGCGACCGAGCCTGCCGGTCATCCTGGCGACCGGCTACAGCGAGGACATCGCCCGCGCCACCGGCATCCCGGTGCTGGCCAAGCCCTACCGGATCGACGAGCTGGTCGGGCGGATCGACGCGATCCTGATGGGCCAAGCAGAGAAGTAAAAAGGTCGGGGAATAAAAAAGCGGAGCCCCCGGGGGGACTCCGCCTTGGCCGGCCGCGATCCGGTTGCTCAGATGTGGTCGGAGGACAGGATGGCCTCGGCATCGCCGCCGGTGCCGCGGCCCGGCAGGACCGCGTTCAGGACGACGCCCATCAGCGCCGACAGCGCCATCGAGGAGACGACGAAGCCGCCGTCGCCGAACTTCAGCGACGCCCCGCCGATGCCGATCACCAGGATGGTCGAGGAGATCAGCAGGTTGCGCTTGTCGCCCAGATCGACCTTGCCCTCGATCAGCGTGCGGATGCCCGAGGAGGCGATGACGCCGAACAGGGCGATGGACACGCCGCCCATGACCGCCGTGGGAATGCTCGACAGGAAGGCCGACAGCTTGCCCACGAAGCCCAGGATGATGGCGAGCGTCGCCGCGCCGCCGATCACCCACACGCTGAACACGCGGGTCACCGCCAGCACGCCGATGTTCTCGCCGTAGGTCGTCGCCGGGGGACCGCCCAGCGCGCCCGCCACCATGGTCGCCACGCCGTCGCCGAACACCGAGCGGTGCAGGCCGGGATCGGCGATGAAGTTGCGGCCGACGACGCGGCTCAGCACGATCTGCCCGCCGATGTGCTCGGCGATGGTGACCAGCGCCACCGGCGCCACCAGCAGGATCATCGCCCAGGCCGAGACGCCCTCCTTCATGCCGGAGAACAGCAGGTGGAAGTCGGGCATCCGCAGGAAGGGCGCGGCGGCGACTGGTCCGAAGTCGACCATGCCGAAGACCACGCCCAGGACATAGCCGGTCAGGATGCCCAGCAGGATCGGCACCACCGTGAAGAAGCCGCGCAGCACGATGGAGTAGAGGAAGATGCTGCCCAGCGTCGCCAGCGCCAGCAGGAAGTGCGGCAGGCTGTACTCGCCGCCGCCCGCGGTGTTCTGCGCCATGCCCACGGCGACCGAGGCGAGGCCGAGGCCGATCACCACGATCACCGGCCCGACGACGATGGGCGGCAGAATGGCCAGCAGCCAGCGCACGCCGAAGGCGCGGATGAGCAGGGCGACGGCCACATAGACGGCCCCCGCCGCGCAGGCCCCGACCAGCGCGCCGCCGGTCCCGCCGATCTGGGTGGCGGCGACGATCGGGCCGATGAAGGCGAAGGAGGAGCCCAGATAGGCGGGCAGCCGCCACTTGGTGAAGGCCAGATAGATCAGGGTGCCCAGACCGCTGGTGACGAGCGCCACCGACGGGTCGAGACCGGTGAGGATCGGCACCAGCACGTTGGCGCCGAACATGGCGAACAGATGCTGGAGGCTGAGCAGAAGGAAGGTGGCCGGGGGCGGACGGTCGTGGACGTCCAGCACCCGGTCGCGCGGGGCTGTCATGAACTGCGGTTCCCGTGTCGGTGGTTGCGCGGCAAGGGTTACTCCGCGACGGCCTGCCCGGTCAAACGCCACCATGCGGAATTTTTCGGCACAAGGCCCTTATAGAGCCCGACAGCACCGTCATAGGCGTGAAATCATTCAACCGTTGCCTAAGCCATAGGCCATTCGTTAGTATGAAGCTTGATAAAATTCCCGTGATTGGACATGACGCTGCGCTCCTGCACGCGATGCGGGTTTGAGCGGTTGTTTTTAGAGTGGTTGAACCCATGGCCGACGAACTGTTTGCACAACTTACAGACACTCTTTCGTCGGCGAAGACGGTGGAGGAGCTGACTCGGCCCCTGCTGTCGCTTCTGGAACTGGTGACGGAGCTGGAGGCCACCTACCTCACCCGGATCGAGCTGGAGCACGGCATCCAGCGCATCCTCTTCTCCTGCAACACCAAGACCTTGACCATTCCCGAAGGGCTGGCCGTTCCGTGGGAGGGCACGCTGTGCAAGCGGGCGCTCGACGAGGGGAAGCTCTACACCGACGACGTGCCCGGCTGCTGGGGCGACTCCGAGGCGGCGGCGGCGCTGGGCATCCGCACCTATGTCAGCACGCCCGTCCATCTCGACGACGGCAGCCTGTTCGGCACGCTCTGCGCCGCCAGTTCGGAGCGCAAGCCGCTGACCCCCAAGGGGGAGCAGGTGCTGCGCCTGTTCGCCTCGCTGATCGCCCTTCACATCCAGCGCGAACAGCTGCTGACCCAGTTCCGGGAATTGAACGCGGCGCTGGAATCCTATTCCTACACCGATGCGCTGACCGGCCTGCCGAACCGGCGCGCCGTGGTCGCGGAACTGCACCGGCTGTTCGCCATGGCGGAGCGGGCCGGCCAGAGCGTGTTGATCGGCTTCATCGACCTGGACGGCTTCAAGGCCATCAACGACACCCACGGGCACGAGGCGGGCGACGCGTTCCTGACCGAGGTGGGGCGGCGCATCGGCGCGGGGCTGCGGGCGGGCGACACGCTGGGCCGGCTGGGCGGCGACGAGTTCATCATCATCGGCATGGGCGCCACGCCCGGTGCCGAGGGGGATGGTGCCGCCGACGCGTTGCGCGAGCGGGTGGAGCCGCTGATCCGCGGCGCCTACCGCCTGGACAGCTGCGCCTTCGACTATCCGGGGGCGAGCGTCGGGGTGGTCAGCGCCGACCCCGGCACCACGACGCCCGACGACGCGCTGCGCGCCGCCGACGCCGCCATGTATGTCCAGAAGAAGATCCGGCGGGCCGCCCGGGCCTGAGGTCCGGGCCAGACACCGCCCGCGGCGATTTTCGGCGCCTTACGGGCCGCCGGCCACGCTCCAGGGATCGGGAGCGGTGACCTCGTAGGGCTGGGCGATGCCGCCCATCGACAGCGCGTGAACCGAGTTGCTGGTGAAGCCGCAGGCCTGCTCCGGATTCACGGCGGCGTTGGGACGGAAGGCGTAGGGCCGCGGCGCATCGGGCGACACCGAGGTGGCCTTGGTCCGCATGACCAGCCCATGGCCCGTCGGAACGCTCTGCTCCACCCAAATCCAGAGAACGTCCGGGTTGTCGCGGAAGCGGGCCAGCAGGGTGGACAGCGCCTCCGTGCAGGCGGCGTGTTCGAGCTGGTGGGCGCCGCGATCGATGATGGCCGAGGCCGGCCCGGACGATGAGGCATCCGCGGGATTCCAGGTGAACGCCATGAGGCCGGACAGCGCGATGCCAGCGATGGAGGTTCCCCAGAGGACTCCGGAATCGAAACCGGAATCACCGTGACGGCTGGAATGATCGCGCATCGTGGTCCCTCTACAAAACACTCAACCGCTGCAACCGGCGTCCGCGTGTCCCCGTCTGTTTGACAGGAAGGCAGGTCCGTGACTTTGATCCAGGACAAGCGCCTTATGGGCTCGACCTGTTCGTTGTTTATTGTGCACCGCAACATCGGCCCGTCAACACCCACCGGAAGCATGGCAGGGCTGATTCCGCGCGCTTTCACGCCCGCGTGGCGATGGCCGCGGCAATTTGCCGCTCCTCCGTGCCGGAGCACCGGGACGACCGGCGGATGCGCCGTCGGCCGGCAGGCCCCCAGACAACGGGCCCGGCGGCGTCATGGTTCCCCGCCGCTGCCCGATTCGCCAACAAAGTCAGTTAGTTATATTTACGCACATTCAGGATTACGAACGAAGCCAGCCCTTCATTCCAACGCCCGCTGGGCCGGATTGCGGACACGCGGATGCCATTCCCTTTCACCCGCCCCGCCGCCGCGCGCTATGGTGCGCCCGGCGACCAGCGGACCGGCAAGAGTCTGGGGCGCCCGCAAGAAGAACACGAGAACCGGAAGGGACGAGCATGAGTGACGAGACCCCCAGCCGCCGCGCCGCCGCGGCCTTCGCCCAGACCGCGGAAACCGGAACGCCGGTCGCCTTCGCCGATCTGGTGGCGCTGCTGGAGCGCATCTTCCTGCGCCACGGCACGTCGGAGCGGGTGGCGGCGATCCTGGCGGAGAACTGCGCGTCCTGCGAGCGCGACGGCTCCACCAGCCACGGCGTGTTCCGCATCCCCGGCTATGTCGGCTCGCTGAAGAGCGGCTGGGTGGACGGGCGGGCCGAACCGACGGTGGAGGAGGCCGGTCCCGCCTTCCTGCGCGTCGACGCCGCCAACGGCTTCACCCAGCCCGCCTTCCTGGCCGCCCGTGACCGCTTCCTGGAGATGGTGCGCGACAACGGCGTCGCCGTGATGGCCATCCGCAACTCCCACCATTTCAGCGCCCTGTGGCCGGATGTCGAGCCCTTCGCGCGGGAGGGGCTGGTGGCGCTCTCCTTCGTCAACAGCTTCGCCTGCGTCGTGCCGCCGGGCGGCAAGGCCGCAGTCTACGGCACCAACCCGATGGCCTTCGCTACCCCGGTGGCCGGCGGCGACCCGATGGTGTTCGATCAGGCGGCCAGTTCCATGGCCAACGGCGACGTGCGCATCGCGGCGCGCGAGGGGCACGCCATCCCCGCCGGCTCCGGCGTGGACCGCGACGGCAAGCCGACCACCGACCCCAGGGCCGTTCTCGACGGCGGCGCCCTGCTGCCCTTCGGCGGCCACAAGGGCGGCTCCATCGCCTTCATGATCGAGGTGCTGGCGGCGGCGCTGACCGGCGGCAAATACTCGCGCGAGGTCGATTGGTCGGCCCATCCCGGCGCCGAGACGCCCTGCACCGGCCAGCTCTTCATCGTCATCGACCCGGAGCGCGGCGGGACCGGCGCCTTTGCCGACCGCGTCGCCGGCCTCATCGGGAACGTCAAGGAGGCGGGGCAGGACCGCATGCCGGGCGAGCGCCGCTACGCCCGCCGCGTCCGCACCCTGCGCGACGGCATCCCACTGGCCCCCGCCCGGCTGGCCGAACTGCGCGCCCTGGCCGGCGACGCCTGATACCGAAGGCGTTTGATGGCCTCCATCAAACGCCTTCGGTTCAAACCCGACAGCACATGGCGCAGCCATGTGCGAAAGGGTCATACGGCCGGCCGATCATGGAACTGTTCATGCGCCGGCCGTATGACGCCCCTTCCCTCCTTCAAACCCGGTCGGTTCCCGCCATGACGACGCCCACCATCGCCACCCTGTCCCGCCGGCTCGACGACGGCGCCACCACCAGCCGCCGGCTCGTCGATTCCGCCCTCGCCGCCATCGCGGCCGGGGGTGAGGAGGCGCGCAAGACCTACACCGCCGTGCACGCCGAGCAAGCCCGCGCGGCGGCCGACGCCCAGGACCTGCTGCGCCGGGCCGGGCAGCGCCCCTCCCCGCTGGCCGGCCTGCCGATCTCGGTCAAGGACCTGTTCGACGAGGCCGGGCACGTCACGCGGGCCGGGTCGCGGGCGCTGGAGGGCGCCGCCCCCGCCGCCCGCGACGCCGACGCAGTGGCCCGGCTGCGCGCCGCCGGGGCGGTGGTGGTGGGGCGGACCAACATGACGGAGTTCGCCTTCTCCGGCGTCGGCATCAACCCGCATTACGGCACCCCCGGCAACCCCGCCGATCCCGCGCGCATCCCCGGCGGCTCGTCGTCGGGCGCCGGGGTGTCGGTGGCGGCCGGCCATGTCCCGCTGGCGCTCGGCACCGACACCGGCGGGTCGATCCGCATCCCGGCGGCGCTGTGCGGCATCGTCGGCTTCAAGCCGACGCAGCGCCGGGTGTCGCTGCGCGGCGCCCTGCCGCTGTCCTGGTCGCTGGATTCCATCGGGCCGCTCGCCCGCACGGTGGAATGCTGCGCCATCGCCGACGCCGTCCTGGCCGGCGAGGCGGAGTGGGTGCCGCCGCCGGTCGGGCTGGCCGGGCTGCGCTTCGCCGTGCCGCAGACGGTGGTGCTGGACGGCATGGAGGACGCGGTGGCCGCCGCCTTCGACGCCGCCTGCCGCCGGCTGTCCGAGGCCGGGGCGCGCATCGTCGGGATTCCCATGGCGGAGCTGGCGGAAATCGGCCCGGCCAACGCCAAGGGCGGGCTGCCCGCGGCGGAGGCGGCCCACTGGCACCGCGCGCTGCTGGCGGAGAAGGGCGACCTCTACGATCCCCGCGTCCGCGTCCGCATCGAGCGCGGCCAGACCATGAGCGCCGCCGATTACATCGAGGTGACCCTGCGCCGCGCCGACCTGATCGCCCGCACGGACCGCAGCACGGCGGATTACGACGCGCTGCTGATGCCCACCGTGCCGCTGCTGGCGCCGCGCATCGACGCCTTCGCCGAGGACGAGGCGTTCACCCGGCTGAACCTGCTGCTGCTGCGCAACTGCGCCCTGTTCAACTTCCTGGACCGCTGCGCCATCAGCCTGCCGATGCAGCGCGCCGGCGAGTTGCCCAGCGGCCTGATGCTGGTGGGTGCTGCGGGGGCAGACCGCCGCCTGCTGTCCATCGCCGCGGCGGTGGAGCCGGTGGTGGGCGCCTGACGCGAGGGGGGCGGCGCACCCGGCCGCCCCCATCAGAATTCCCCTTCAGAATCCCAGGGCGCAGCCGTCCTTGCGGTGGTCCGAGCCGGCGATCAGCAGGCCGGCCGCGTGGTCGATCCAGATCGCCTGCCCGCCGCCCATCGGCTCGTCCCGGCGGACCACCGCGTGGCCGCGGCGCGCCAGCTCCGCCGCGGTGTCCTCCGCCACGGTGGGCTCGATCTCCAGAACGCCGTTGAAGGCGAAGCTGCGCGGCTGGTCGATGGCGGTCTGGACGTCCAGACCGCGGTCGAGCACCGCCGACACGAAGGCGCCGTGCCCCGCCGCCTGGTAATGGCCGCCCATCACGCCGAAGGGGCAGACCGCGCGCCCGTCCTTGCGGATCAGGCCGGGGATGATGGTGTGCAGCGGGCGGCGGCGCGGCGCCAGGGCGTTGGGGTGCCCCTCGATCAGGCGGAAGGAGGTGCCGCGGCTGTGCAGGAGGACGCCGGTCGCCGGGTCGAGCTGCACGCTGCCGAAGCTGTGGAAGATCGAGTTGATGAAGGAAATGGCGTTGCCGTCGCGGTCGACCACGCTGAGGCAGACCGTGTCCTTGTGCTCCGCCTCGGTCCACAGCGCGGGGGCCTGGGCGCGGGCCGGGTCGATGCGGCGGCGCAGCGCCGCCGTCGCTTCCGCCGAGAGCAGCGCCGCGGCGGCGTCCGATCCGCCTTCCCCCACCAGGACGTCGCGGTGGTGGTAGGCGAGCTTGGTCGCCTCGGCGTGGAGATGGTGGCGGTCGGCGTCGCCGACCGAGGGCGACAGGTCGAAGCCGCCCAGCGCGTTCAGGATCATCAGCGCGGCGAGGCCCTGGCCGTTGGGCGGGCATTCCAGGATCTCGTAGCTGCGGTAGTCGGTGGCGATGGGCGTCACATACTCCGCCCCGTCCTGCGCCGCAGCGAAGTCGTCCAGCGTGTGCAGCCCGCCGCGCGCGCGCAGGAAGCCGACCAGCGAGTCCGCCGTAGCCCCCGTGTAGAAGGCGGCCGCCCCGTGCGCCGCGATGTCCCGCAGCCGTTGGCCGAGCAGCGGCTGGGCGTGGCGTTCCCCGGCGCGCGGCGCGCGGCCGCCGGGCAGGAAGACGGCGCGGCAGCCCTCGTCCGCCACCAGCAGGGGTGCCGCCGCCGCCCAGTCCTGAGCCACCCGCGGGGAGACGCCGTAGCCGTCCTCGGCGTAGCGGATGGCGCGGAGGAAGACCCGGTCGAGCGGCAGCCGCCCATGGTCGGCGTGCAGCCGCGTCCAGGCGGCGACGGCGCCCGGCACGGTGACGGCGTGGGCGCCGTGGCGCGGGATCTCGCCGGTAACGCCCAGCCCGGCCAAGCGCTCCACGCTCGCGGCGGCGGGCGCGCGTCCGCTGCCGTTCAGGGCGACCACCGCCCCGTTCGCCGGGGCGTAGAGGGCGAATGCATCGCCGCCGATGCCGGTCATGTGCGGCTCGACCACGCATTGCACCGCGACGGCGGCGATGGCCGCGTCCACGGCGTTGCCGCCCGCCGCCAGGATCTCCAGCGCCGCCGCGCTCGCCAGCGGGTGCGAGGTGGCCACCGCGGCCTCCGTCGCCACCAGCGCCGACCGTCCGGGCCGGCAGAAGTCACGAATCACGACGGGGCGCCCTCCAGATCGGGAAACGGGTCAGTGCGGGTCGCGGCGCAGGGGGATGACGCGGCGGTTCCGGACCTCCGGCTCCTTCGCGGAGTGGATCTGCACCTTCTTGAGCTGGATGACGTAACGCTCGGCGCCGTTGACCATCACGGCGATGACGGTCGGCCCGTTCGCCCAATCGCTGGGCACGAGGTGAAGTTCCTTGATGCGCGCGGTTCCGGCGGTCAGCTCCGCAAGGTCCAGAACCTCGTCCCCGGCGCGAAACCCCAGATATTCATCGACGATCATGGCGTCCGGCGGCAGTGTCTTGGCGGCAGTGATCCCAAGCCTACCAGCACGGCGGGCGGCGGGCCACCGTACAGGCCGCCGCCCGGCGCTTTTTCATAGGGGACTTACGGACGGCGCATCAGGTGGCAAAACGAGTCATATGGCAAAACGAGTCATATGATTGTCCCACCGGAAGTCGGCCAGCCGCAGCCCGTCGCCCGGCAGGTCCGGCGCCGCGCCGACCGTCCGGAGGTTGCCCAGCCCGCTGCTCGCCAGGAAGCCGTCGCCGTCCGGGGCGATGCCGCAGCCGTCGGGCAGCGCCCCCGACCCCAGCCATGCGCCGGTGGCGTCGTCCCACAGTCCGATGATGCCGCCCTTGGGCGAGCTGGCCGCGACCTTGCCCTTGTCGGCCGCGACGCTGCCGATGTAGCCCTCGAAGCGGGACAGCTCGTCGTCCGGCGTCTCGAACAGGCGCACCGCGCCGCCGCCCGGACGGTGCGTGCCGGTCAGCGGCTGGAGCATGCCGACAGGCCGCTCGTCCTGCGCGCCGAAGGCGATGCCGCCGTCGGCCAGGGCGGCGATGTGGCGGATGCCGAGATTCGCGTGCTCCTCCGGCAGGCGGACCTGGTCGAGCAGCTTCCCGCTCGCCACCTCGACGTAGGTGATCGAGGAGTCCATCTCGTCGAGGTTCAGTTTGGCCCGACCGGTGTCCGGGTGGGTGATGACGCCGCCGTTTGCGACCGCCAGGACCGTGCCGTCCGCGATCATCAGGAGCTCGTGCGGCCCCAGCCCATGGGTCGGCATGGCGCCGACGCGGCGGTAGCCGTCCATCGCATCGTAGATTCCGATCGACCCGGTCTCGCGCGGCACGTCGTCCTCCGCCACATAGAGCAGCCGCCCGTCGGTGGAGAAGGCGCCGTGACCGGTGAAGCGGCGGTCGTCCGGCGCGCGGATCACCGGCCCCGGGCGCCCGTCAACCAAGGACAGCGGCATGAACCAGCGTCCCGGACGGCGGGCGAAAGCGACGGCCTCGGCCCGCGTCGGGTGCGGGACGACGCCATGGGCGCGGCCCGGCGTCGGGGTGGTGAAGCGCACCCCGCCCACCCCGTCCAGAGCCGCCACGCCATAGTCCGGCGATGCCGCCGCGGTGGCGTAGGCGTTGAGGAACAGCGTGCCTCCCGCGGTCTCCGCCCGCGCCGGCCCCAGGAGGGCGCCGAGCAGGCCGCCACCGATTAAGAGCAGGGTGCCCCGGCGGGTCGCATCCATCGCTCAGTCTCCATCCAGTTCGTTGAAGCCGATGCTGATGTCCAGCAGCGGCGCGACGGTGCCGGTCAGCAGGTTGCGCAGGTCCTTGGCCCGTTGCAGGGTGGTTTCCACGGTCTTGCGCTTGGCCGGATCGGCGACGGCGACATTGATCGGCGCGGGGATCGCCTCGGCGGCGCGGACCGCGGCGGTGAAGCCCTCCTCCAGCGCGCGGCGGGCCTGGGCCCCGGCGTCGCCGGCGGGCAGCAGCGCGGTCAGTCCGGGGCCGCCGCCCTCGCCCAGCATCAGGGCGCGCAGGGCTTCCAGGTTGATGCGGACGTTGCGGGCCGACTGGCCGCTGCGCAGCGCCTCGGCCACCGCCGGCTTGGCCTCTCCGGCGTTGGGGCCGAGCGGCGCCAGCAGCTTCTGGTCGGCGACCACCTGCAGCGCGGTGAGCGACCCGGTGAAGAGGACGTTGACCGCCGACCCGGCGTCGGGGCCGAGCGCGGTCGGCTCCCCGGCGGCCAGCGGCGCCTCCAGCGCCTTCCAGCCGTCGCGGACCTCGCGGGTGATGGTGAGGACGTTCTGCGCCACCGCGGCGGCCAGCGCGCCGCGGAAGCGCCCGGCCTCGTCGCCCTGGAACGACGCGGCGGTGACGCCCTCGTCGAACAGCAGCCGCTCCAGCGCGGTCAGCCCCTGCACCGCGGCGCTCTGGCGGGCCAGCCCGCCCGGCTCCAGCAGCTTCGGATCGCGGGCCTTCAGCATGGCGAGGATCTGGCGCTGCACCACCCCGGCCCGCTCCGGCCAGAAGGCGATGCGGTCGGCGCGCAGCTCCGTCGACAGCGGCCCGGCGCGCAGATGCTGGACGCCGGCCCAGGCGTCGTAGACGGCGCGGTGGGCGGCGCGGCAGCCCTCCAGCCCGTCCACCGTCGGCGCCGCGGCGAACTGGGCCAGCCGCTCCGCGTAGATGCCGGCGGCGGCGGCCAGCGCGTCGAAGCGCGGCAGGGCGTGGGTTCGGACCAGACCGCCCAGCACGGCGGCGTCTCCCGCCGGCTCCCGCGCCGCCAGGGCGAAGCGGCCCGGCAGGAGGATCGACAGGGCGGCGGCCGACATCAGGCCGATCATGCGGCGGCGTTGCATCTCATCACCTATGCCATTCAAACCGTGTGGACTTTAGAGCCCCAGAACGAAACGCACCAACTTTTCCCGGTCGCCGCGCGGCAGGGCCATGAAGGCGCCGCGCGCCTTGTCCGCCTCGCCGCCGTGCCACAGGATGGCCTCGGTGACGCTGCGCGCCCGCCCGTCGTGGAGCAGGGCCAGTGTGCCGTCGGCATCGGCCAGCCGCTTCAGCCCCCACAACGGCGTCGTACGCCAGTCGCGGCCCCGCGCCTCGCCCATCGCCACGCCGTCGGCCAGATCCTCGCCCAGGTCGTGGAGCAGCAGGTCGCTGTAGGGGAAGATCGTGCGGCGGGACAGCGCGGGATGCGCCGCGTCCTCCGCCGTGGTGAAGGAGGGGCGGTGGCAGGATGCGCAGCCGGTGGCGGCGAACAGCGCGCTTCCCGCCGTGTCGCGCGGCGCCTCCAGCCCGCCGTCGGGCGGCAGGGTGCGCAGATAGCCGTCGATCAGCCCGATCACCGTGGAGGGGATCTCCAGCCCTTCATACTGCGGGGAGTCGCCGTGCGGGGCGTTCCGGCATTCGGTCTGCGCCGGGGTGCAGTCGCCCCAGGGCTCGGGATAGACCGGGGTCGACATGCCGATGTCGAGGCTGAAGGCCTCCGAATTCTGGCGGTGCAGCGTCGGGTGGACGGCCTTCCAGCCGAAGCGGCCGAGTTGCCGCGTGCCCTCCGGCGCCACCCAGTTGGGGCGTCCGGCGATGCCGTCGCCGTCGCGGTCCTCCGGATCGGCGCCGGCCAGGATGTCGGCCTCGGGGACGCGCTCCAGCAGGCCCATGCCGCGCACGGACGGGGCGATGCGGGCGGAGATGGTCGTCGCCTCGGCCAGCGGCCCGTAATTGAGGTCGGTGACGGTCACCACCGGCCGGCGCAGCGTCGCCGTGTCGCCGTCGGGGAAGCGCACCGTCTCCTCGCGGTAGCTCAGGGACGGCTTGCCCTCGATGGCGAAGCCGAGCACCGCGTTGGTCTGGATCTGCCGGCCATAGACGGGGTCGCCGCTGAGCTTCAGCGCGTAGCCGACGCCACGGTCGTCCGGCGAATCGGGATCGGGCGGCCGCCCCTGGCGGGCTGCCGGATGGCAGGCGGCGCAGGAGCGGGCGTCGTAGAGCGGCCCCAGCCCGTCGTTAGCGTGCGTCACCGTCGGGGCGCTGACCCACATCCGCCGGAACAGCTTCTCGCCGATCCGGGTGTCGAGGTCGCCCGCCACCGCCGGCAGGGCCGGCAGCAGGGCGAGCAGGAAGGCAAGACGGGCTTTCATAGGTCGGGCGGGCATCGGTCGGGCGGAGTGCCCCATTTCATGAAGACGAAAAGGCCGGGCTGCGGCCCCTCCCCCCGCTCGGGCGGTCGGTGGGGAGCGGGCAACGCCGCCCCACGCGGGAAGAAGGGTCGCAACCCGTGGTCCGCCGGCTTACTTGCCGACGTCTTACTTCCCGACAGCCGACGGGTTGTCGAGGCTGTCCGAACCGGCCAGTTCGACCGAGACGCCCAGGGCGGCGACGACGCCTTCCAGGGCCTTCTTCTGATCGACCAGACGGTCCACCGCGGTCGAGACGATCGCGTTGCCCTCGGCGTTGTCGGTGCCGATCATCTGGTCGTAGGCCATCTTGCCGCTGTCGGCGGTGTCCTTCATGACCTTCATGGCGGCGGTGGTGGCGGTCATCGCCTCCTTCACCTTGGCGTCGGCCTCCGGCGCGGTGGCGGCGACGTACTGCGACAGCGACGGGCCGGTCACGACCTTGCCGTCCACGCGGGTGTAACGCCCGTTGTAGACGTTGACCATGCCGACCTGGTCGTAATAGTGCGAGTTGTGGGTGTTGTCGGAGAAGCAGTCATGCTCCTCCTCCGGATCGTGCAGCATGAGGCCGAGCTTCATGCGCTCGCCGGCCAGCTCGCCGTAGCTGAGGCTGCCGAGGCCGGTCAGGATGCGGGCGACGCCTTCTGACTCCTTGGCCTTGGCGACGGAGGCGCGGGCCTTGCCCTTGGCGCTCCAGGCCTTGGCCATCTCCTCGAGATCCTCGACCAGCATCTGGGTGGCGACGGTCAGGAATTGGGCGCGGCGGTCGCAGTTGCCGTTGGTGCAGTCCTTGCCCTTGGCGTAGTCGGTCGCTTGGCGAGCGCCGGCGCCCGGACCCGTGCCGTTCAGGTCCTGGCCCCACAGCAGGAATTCGACGGCGTGGTAGCCGGTCGCCACGTTGGCCTCGACCTTGCCGGCCTCGTGCAGCTTGTCGGCCAGCAGCTCCTTGGTGATCTTGCGGGCGTCGATGGTCTTGTCGCCGGCCTTGATCTTCGGGTTGGCGATCACGTTGGCCTTGGCGAAGGGGTTGCTGTCGCCGCCGGCGTAGCCCTCGTCCACATAGTCGATCAGGCCTTCGTCGAGCGGCCAGGCGTTGACCTTGCCTTCCCACTCGTCGACGATCGGGTTGCCGAAGCGGAAAGCCTCGGTCTGCATGTAGGGGACGCGGGCGTTCAGCCACGCCGTGCGGGCGGCGGCCAGCGTCGCCTCCGACGGGTTGGCCACCAGCGCGTCGACGGCCTTCTTCAGCGCCTTGGCGGTGCTGGCGGAGTCCTCGTAGCTGGCCTGGGCGATGTCGGCGTAGGTCTTCACCACGTCCTTGTAGGCGGGCTTGGACGACTGGGCGTCGGCGGCGAGCGGCGCCAGCGCGATGAGAGCCGCGGCGGCAAAGCCGGAGGCGTGCTTGAACATGAAGGTCTCCTCAAGCGTCGGTGATCGGTGGCGTGAGAGCCATGAAAGTGCGAAGCATTCTCAACATGCGCCGCTAATCACTCTTATTGTCAAGATGCAATTGCCAAGCAGGGCGCGCATTGCCGAATTTGCGGCGGACGGCGGGGCCATGGTGGCGGCCCCGCCCGCCCGCGCTCACTTCAGAAGCGGTTCGTAGCGAGCGTCGGTCAGCGTCTTCATGAAGGCGACCAGCGCCTTGATTCGGCGGTCGTCGAGCGCCGGCCCCTCCTCCAGCTCCTTGATGGAGAGGGTGGCGGCGATTTCCGGATTGCCCCAGGGCTTGCCGGTCTCCGGGTTGATCTGGTCCGCCGGCTTGGTGCTGTTGTACTTGTTGTAGAAGCGGACGACGGTCTCCAGGTCCTTGAAGACGCCGTTGTGCATGTAGGGGCCAGTCACCGCGACGTTGCGCAGGGTCGGCGTCTTGAACTTCCCCTCATGCGCCTTCTGGCCCTTCAGCGCCGGATTCTCGGCCAGCCCGCGGTCGATGTGCGTCGCCGCCACCCCGTTGGCCGCCCGCAGCTCCGCGTTCACCGGAACGCCGATGTTGTGGTACTCGTAATTGGTGAAGACCTCGTTCGTCGCCGCCGGCATGGCGTTCAGCTTGTGGCAGACGTTGCAGTTGGTGAACTGCTGCGAGAAGAACAGGGTCATCCCCAGCTCCTCCTCGCCGGTCATCTTGTAGTCGCCGCGCAGATAGCGGTCGTACTTGGAATCGAAGGGCGAGAAGACGTCGGTCTTCTCGAAGGCGGCGATGCTGTCGGTCATCGCGTCATAAGCGCGGTCGGCGTCGTCCAGCACCCCCGCGCCATAGAGGGCGACGAAGCTCCGCGCGTAATCCGCGTTCTCCTTCAGCCGCTCCTGCACCTCCGCCTTGGAGGCCATGGCCATCTCGGCGGGGTTCAGCGGCGGGCCGCCGGCCTGCTCCTGGAGGGTGGCGGCCCGGCCGTCGTGGAACTGCCCGCCGAAGGGAACCCCGCTGGCCTTGAAGCCGAAGCGCGGGGCGAGGTGGGCGTAGGCGGCGGTCGGCGCGTTGCGGTCGCCCAGCGACTTGCCGTCGGCCCCCAGCGACGCCGCACCGCGCGGATCGGCGAATCCGAATTCCGGGTTGTGGCAGGTCGCGCAGGACTGGCTGCGGGTGGAGGACAAGTTGTTGTCGAAGAACAGCGCCTTGCCCAGCTCGGCCTTGGCCTTCTGCAACTCCGCCGGATCGGCGGCCATGCTGGACGCGCTGGCGATCAACAGGCCAGCGATCAACAACGAGGGCAGCGCCGCGGCCGGCGCGACATATTTGCCGAACAATGACATCCTGACTCTCGCTCCTTGACGGCGATGGCCCAGGGCCGCAATCCATGGCGGGGGCCGCCGGCAGTATCCATGCCCTTCGGCCTGGATGATAGTTATTCTCATTATCACGAAGGTGCGACCTATTGCCACTGGTCGTAGGACCGGTGGGATTAACTCCTCGCCCCGTTCGTCCAGCCCCGTTCCCGGATGGACGATCCGGTGCGGGCGCTCCGGCCTGACGGAAAAGGGTACCCCGACCCGGCTACCGACTCTGCTTCGCCAACCGGCGGGCTTCCCGCCATTCCGGGGTGAGCCGGCACCACCGTCGGGACTCCAAATTCTCCGCACGCCGCGAAGGGAGCGGCGGCCACCACACCGGCGCGATCCCGGCATAATCCGATAATCACTTCAAATTCTAACAATTTCCTTCCAGAGCAATCCGTCCGTCATTCGCCTCCCCACATGGCGTTCTTCTTCCCGTTTCTTTGACGGGACGCCTTTGCGCATGGCGATGCCCGCGCTTTGCCTGGAAGCAGTGCGGAAAGTTGCGTTTCGGATGGCAAAGACAACAGCGCAGGCCCGCCGGACTACCCCTATCGATAGGTTTAATAAAATACCGGCCTTCGCCATCCTTCAAATCACAGACGCCGTGCATTCCCTGAAAATCAGTAATCAAGCCCATCCGCTTCACCGCACTGAAGCGAAAACCCTTCGCATCACAATTATCAACGGAGACAATCAATGACCCTGTTCGCCAACATCCGCGCCATCATTTCCCCGGTCCAGGCCGCGACCAAGGACCGCAAGGGCATCACGGCCCTCGAATACGGTCTGGCGGCGGCGCTCGTCGCGCTCGTCATCATCGGCGGCGCCCGTACCTTCGGCACCAACGTCAGCACCCTGTTCACCGGCATCGGCACCACGGTCAGCGGCACCTCGACGACCATCCCGTAAGCGCCGCCACCTTTCCTCCCTCCCACGCAAAGCCCTGCCATGGATACGATCGCGGTCTTCGATCCCCTCTCCCTGGCACTGCCCATGGCGGGGCTTGCGCTGGGCTGGGCGGCGGCGGACGACCTGTGCCGGCGCATCATCCCCGACACGGTGTCCATCCTCCTCGCCACCCTCGGCCTCGTGCTTCCGCTGTGGCAGGGCGCTCCCTTCCCCTGGGTCAGCCTTGCTGCCGCCGCCATACTGTTCCTGGCCCTGTGCGCCCTTCATGGGCGGGGCTGGCTGGGCGGCGGCGACGTGAAGCTGGCCTCGGCCATCCTGCTGCTGGTCGGGGTGGAGCGGGCCGCCCCCTTTGCGACCGCCACCGCGCTGGCCGGCGGGGGTCTCTCCCTTCTCTATCTCGCCGGGTGGCTGGCCCTGCGCAACGCGCGCCCGGCGCGCCGGCTGCTGCGCCGCTTCGGCGGACGGTCCACGCCGGTTCGCCTTCTCGCCCGTGTCATGGCGGCCGAGGCGCACCGCATCGCCACCCGCCATTCCGTGCCCTACGGCGTCGCCCTGGCCGCCGGCGGACTGCTCACCCTCTCCAACCCCACCGGAGGAGCGGCATGGTTCTGAGAGTGCTTTTCCTGTCCCTGCTGCTCGTCGGTCTGTCGCTGGTGGGCTACGTGTCCTTCTCGATGCTGCCGGCTCCGACCGCCGCCGTCGCGGTCCCGGCGCCCCAGGCGCCCATGGACTCCGTGCTGGTCGCCGCCCGCCCGATCTCCACCGGCATGCTGCTGCGCGCCGAGGATCTGCGCTGGGAGCCGTGGCCGCCGGGGCGTCTGGTGGACGGCTACATGGTGCGGGGCCGCGTGGTCGAGAGCGCCTACAGCGGCGCCGTCACCCGCCGGTCCTTCGCGGCGGGCGAGCCGATCATGGCCGGGCACATCGTGGCGCCGGGGGAGCGCGGCTTCCTCGCCGCCGTCCTGTCGCCGGGCAGCCGCGCCGTCTCGGTGGCGGTGGACGCGGTCAGCGCGACCGGTGGGCTGATCTGGCCCGGCGACCGCGTGGACCTGATCCTGACCCAGAATTTCGAATCCCAGGCGGGGCGCGACCTGCGCAGCCGGGCCGTCGGCGAGACCGTGCTCCAGAACCTGCGCGTCATCGCCATCGACCAGCAGCTCGGCGAGGCGGGCATGGCGAAGAACGGGCCGGACGGGCGCATCCCCCGCACCGTGACGCTGGAGGTCACCGCCCGTCAGAGCGAGACGGTCACCGTCGCCGCCACCATGGGCAAGCTCTCGCTGGCGCTGCGCAGCCTGCTCGCCGACGAGACCGTTCTCGCCGCCGGGGAATCGGAAGCCGCTTCGGCCCCCACCTGGGCCGAGGACGTGTCGCCCGCCCTGCGCCAGCTTCCCGCAGCCCACAGCGCGGAGGCGCCCGCCGCCCGCCGCCCGGCTCTGCTCATCATCCGCGGCTCCAAGACGGAAACGCTCGAACGCTGAACCGGCGCGCCGACCCAGGGGGACGAACTCATGACGATGGCAATCATCAACACCACAAGCCGGGTCGCGGCCTTCAGGATCATGGGGGCGGCCCTCCTGGCCGGGCTGTTCGCGGCGCTGGCCGGATCGCCCGTCCAAGCGCAGCAGCGTCCCCGCGAGATCACGCTGGAGGTCGGCGGCGGACAGCCGGTCAACCTGCCGGCCCCGGCGGCCAGCGTCTTCACCTCCGCCCCGGAAATCGCCGACGTGCAGGCGTCCGGCCCGCAGGCCTTCTTCATCGTCGCCAAGACGCCGGGGCGGGCCAGCGTCTACGCCCTGTCGGCGGACAACAAGCCGCTCGCCTCCTTCAGCGTCGTCGTCACCATGCCGATCGGCGACCTGCGCTCCAAGCTGGTCGCGCAGGTGCCCAACGCCGCCATCGACGTGCAGAGCACCGGCAACGGCATCACACTGACCGGCACCGTCTCCTCCCCCGCCACGGCGCGGCAGATGGTGGAGCTGGCCGAACGCTACGTCGGGCAGGGGCAGACCGTCACCAACCGCCTGACCGTCGCCTCCCCCGCCCAGGTCAACCTGCGGGTCCGCGTCGCCGAGGTGTCGCGCCAGGTGACCAAGGATCTGGGCGTCAATTTCGAGAGCATGTTCAACATCGGCTCCTTCGCCTTCGGGATCGCCACCGGGCGCCCCATTCTCGATGCCGCCGGCAACCTGATCCGTGCCCTCCCCCCCACCAACTCCATCGGAGGGAGCTACCGTTCGAGCAATGGGCGGGTGGACATCAACACGGTGGTGGACGCGCTGGCCGAGGACGGTCTCATCACCGTGCTGGCCGAGCCGAACCTGACCGCCCTGTCCGGCGAGACCGCCAGCTTCCTGGCCGGCGGCGAGTTCCCCATCCCGGTCGCCCAGTACGACCGCACCACCACCATCCAGTTCAAGAAATACGGTGTCAGCCTGGACTTCACCCCCACCGTGCTGGGTGGCGGCCAGATCAGCATGCGCGTCCGCCCGGAGGTCAGCGAGCTGACCAACAACGGCGCCGTCGTGGTCGACTCCATCCGCATCCCCGGCCTGTCGGTGCGGCGTGCCGAGACGACCATCGAGCTGGCCAGCGGGCAGAGCTTCGCCATCGCCGGCCTGCTCCAGAACAACACCTCGGCGACGCTGGACGCCGTGCCGGGGCTGGGCGACGTGCCGGTGCTGGGGGCGCTGTTCCACTCCAGCAAGTTCCGCCGCAACGAGACGGAGCTGGTCATCGTCGTGACTCCCTACCTCGTCCGTCCGGTGTCCGCCGCCAACGCCCTGTCCGCCCCGACCGACGGCTTCGTCGCGGCGACCGACGTCGAGCGCATCTTCCTGAACCGCGCCCAGAGCCTGCAGCCCCCGCCGGGCGGCAGCAGCGCGGCCGGCACCGCCCCTATCACCATCGGTCCAGGCGCCACCCGCCTGCACGGCGACGCCGGATTCACCCTGCAATGACCCCCTTCGCGGAGCACAGCGCCATGCCCAGAGCCATGCGAACGCCGATGCTGCTTCTGCCACTCCTCACGGGTCTGCTGGGCGGCTGCGCCGTACCACAGACACCTCCGCCAATGCCCGCCGCCCAGACGCCCGCCGTGAAGGCGCTCAGCAACGCCGTCCCCTTCGCCATCGACCCGCGCAGCGGCGCCATCGCGGCGGAGGAGCGCGCCCGGGTGGTCCGCACGGTCGCCGGGCTGGGCCGCGACACCACCCCCCACGTGACGGTCACCGGCCCGCTGCTGGCCGCCCCGGCGCGGGCCGCCACCGTCTCCCTGCTGGGCGGGGCCGGCGTGCCGGCGGAGAACGTCACCTTCGCCCCCGACCAGACCGGCGCCCCGGCGCTCCAGGTGACCAGCTATGTCGCTCTGGCCCCGGACTGCGCGGCGTGGAGCGACATCTACAGCGGCTGGTACCAGAACAGCCCGACCGCGGCGCTGGGTTGCAGCAACCAGCGCAACCTCGCCTTGATGCTGGCCGACCCGCGCGACCTCCTGCAGGGCCGCGAGACCGTGCCGGCCGACGGCCAGCGCATGGCCGGCGCCGTCCAGCGCTACCGCGCCGACAAGGTGAAGCCCTTCGTGAAGGGGAACACATCCAGCGCCTTCCTGCTGGCCCCCGCCCTGAACGGAAGCCAGGAGGACCAATGAGCCTGCTCGCCACCCTGCTCGGCGACGCGCCGTCGCCGGCCGACGCCGCCCGCGGCACCGGTCCCCGCCTGCTCGCCTACGTCGCCGACGCGGCCAGCGCCGCCCTGCTGACCCGCACTGCCCCATCCCTGCTGCCCTGCGAGGTGCGGACCGGCGACATCCGCAACGCCGCCCGCGACTTGGCGCGCCAGCGCTCCCCCGACCTGCTGCTGGTCGATCTGTCCGGCGTCGCCGAGCCGCTGGCCGCCATGGAGGCGCTGGCCGGAGTCTGCGACCCGTCGGTGCGGGTCATCGCGGTCGGAGACAGCAACGACATCGGCCTCTACCGCGACCTGCGCCGGATCGGAGTCACCGACTATCTGTTCAAGCCGCTGTCCCGCGACCTGCTGGAGGGGGCGCTGCGCGCTGCCGGCGCCGGCGCCGGCGCCGCGGCGGACGAGACGCCGGGCCGTCTGGGCAAGCTGGTGGCGGTGGTCGGCGCGCGCGGCGGCGTGGGCACGACCACGGTGGCGGTGCATCTGGGCTGCTGGCTGGCCGATGGGGCGCGCGGGCGCACGGCGCTGGTCGACCTCGACCTGCAGAACGGCACCGTGGCGCTGGCCCTCAACCTGCGGCCCGAGCCGGCGCTGCGCGAGGCGGTTGAGGCCCCCGACCGGGTGGACGACGTGTTCATGGAGCGCGCCATGGTCGCCGCCTCCGACCGCCTGTCCGTCCTGGCGGCCGAGGAGCCGGTGGAGGACGTGATCGACATCGCGCCGACCGCCGCCCTGTCGGTGCTGAACCGGTTGCAGGCCCGCCACAACTACGTCGTCGTGGACGCCGGCCGCGCCCAGGGCGGAGCCGCCCGCGCCGCGCTGGAGGCGGCGTCCATCGTGGTCCTGGTCGGCGACGCCAGCGTCGCGGGCTTGCGCGATCTGGTGCGGCTGCGCGCCGCCATCGCGCGCCGGGCCGGCGGCGGGCGTCTGGTCACCGTCCTGAACCGGCGCGGTGCCCCCGGCGAGCTTCCCGCGGCGGACCTGATGCGCACGCTGGGCGAACCGCCGGAACACGCCCTGCCCTACCGCCCGGTGCCGCTGGCCGTCGCCGCGGGCGTCGGCGAGCCGGCCTTCCGCCATTGCCGCCGCTTCCGTGAGGCGATGGAGCGGCTAGGCGCCGACGTCGCCGGTCAGCCCGCCGCCCAGGACGGCCTGTTCCGCCGCTGGGTGCGGCGATGAGCACGCTGTTCGGCCGCAAGGCCGCACCCCCCTCCCTGGCGGTCGCCAGCCCGCCGGCCGAGGAACCGAAGCCCGCCGCCGCGCTGGCCCCGGTGGCGGCGCCCGCACCGCCGCTGGCCGCAGTCCGCCCGGTCAACCGCTCGCTGAACGACATCCGGTCGCAGGTGCTGGCCCGCATCGACCCGGCGACCATCGCCGATATGCCGGCGGAGACGCTGCGCCCGCTGGTCGAGCGGCTGATCGACGACATCGCCACCACCAGCCGCAGCCAGCTGAACGGGCGCGAGCAGGCGACGCTGGCGACGGAGCTGGTCCATGACATGATCGGGCTCGGCCCGCTGGAACCGCTGCTGGCCGACGACGCGATCACCGACATCATGGTCAACGGCCCGTCGCGCACCTTCGCCGAGCAGCGCGGCAAGCTGGTGGAGATGCCGGTGCGCTTCCGCGACGCCGGGCATCTGCTGAACATCGCGCAGCGCATCGCCTCGGCGGTCGGGCGGCGGGTGGACGAGTCCAGCCCGATGGTCGACGCCCGCTTGGCCGACGGCAGCCGCGTCAACATCGTGGTGCCGCCGCTGGCGCTGGACGGCGCCTGCATCTCCATCCGCAAATTCGCCCGCCGCACCATCGGCTTCCGCGAGCTGGTGGAGTTCCGCAGCCTGTCGGAGCCGATGGCCCGCGCGCTGGAGATCATCGGGCGCTGCCGGCTGAACGTCATCATCTCCGGCGGCACCGGCTCGGGCAAGACGACGCTGCTCAACGCCATGTCCCGCCCCATCGAGGCGACCGAGCGTGTCATCACCATCGAGGACGCGGCCGAACTCCAGCTCCAGCAGCCCCACGTCGTCCGGCTGGAGACGCGCCCGCCCAACCTGGAAGGGCAGGGGCAGGTGACGCAGCGCGACCTCGTCCGCAACGCGCTGCGCATGCGCCCTGACCGCATCATCATCGGCGAGGTGCGCGGGGCGGAGGCCTTCGACATGCTCCAGGCCATGAACACCGGCCATGACGGGTCGATGTCGACCATCCACGCCAACAACCCGCGCGACGCGCTGAGCCGCGTCGAGAACATGGTGCTGATGGCCGGGATGAATCTGCCCAGCCGGGCCATCCGCCAGCAGATCGCCGGGGCGGTCAACGTCATCGTCCAGGTCCAGCGCATGCGCGACGGCGTGCGCCGCATCACCCACGTCACCGAGCTGGTCGGCATGGAGGGCGACGTGATCCTGACCCAGGACCTCTTCACCTTCGAGTTCCGCGGCGAGAACCGCGACGGGATCCTGGAGGGGCGCTACGCCACCACCGGCCTGCGCCCGCGCTTCGCCGAGCGGCTGGCCTATTTCGGGCAGGAGGCGGCCTGGAACGCCGCCACCACCAGCCTGTAGCGGGAGAGGACACGCGATGGACCGCATCCAGGCCCTTCAGCTCGCCACCCTCCTCCTCGGCGTCGGGACGCTGCTGTTCGCCCTCTCCACCCTGCGTGCCTTCCGCCGCCACAAGGCATTGCGCCGCCGGCTGGCCGCCCTGTCGGCGGAGGCGCGGACGGTGACGGAGGACGGCAGCCCCGACATCACCGGCGCCGGGTCCCTGACCCTCGCCGACCGGGTGAAGCGGCGCATGTCGCGCTTCTACGCGCGGCGCCAGACCGTCTATCTGCCGCCGGGCATCCGGCTGTGGCGGGCGCTGCTCTACGCCGTGATCGCCGCCGGCCTGTGCTGGTGGCTGGGCGGGCCGGTGATGGGCGACGCGGGCGCCACGACCGCCGCCGCCGTGGCCCTGCTGGTCACCCCGCGCCTCGTCTTCGCCGCCAGCCGCCGCAGGACGCTGGAGGCGCTGATGAACCAGCTTCCCGACGCGATCAGCCTCGTCGTTCGCGCCACCCGCGCCGGCATCCCGGTCTCGGAAAGCCTGCGCATGGTCGGGACCGAACTGTCCGAGCCGATCGCCCCGCTGTTCCGCCGCATCGTCGACGAGACGGCCATGGGCATCGACCTGGAGACCGTGCTGGCCCGCGCCGCCGCCAACGTCCGCCTGCCGGAGTTCCGCTTCTTCGTCGTCACCCTGTTGCTGCAGCGGGAGACCGGCGGCAACCTGACGGAGCCGCTGGAGAATCTGGCCGACATGATCCGCCAGCGCCGCCGCGTGCAGATGCGCACCCGCGCCCTGACGTCGGAGGCGCGCAGCTCCGCCGCCGTGCTGGCCGCCCTGCCCTTCCTGGCCGGCGGCGGCATGGCGATGCTGAACCCCGACTACGCGATGCGGCTGATCGACGAGCCGAGCGGCCAGACGATGCTGGCGGTGGCGGGCGGGCTGCTGCTGGTCGGCGTCGGCTCCATGCAGCTCCTCATCCGGAGGACCCTGTCATGAGCGGCGGCGTGATGGGCGGCCTGATCCCGCAACCGGTCCTGCTCGGCTTCGGCGTGCTGATGATCCTCACCGGGGTGGCCGGGCTGCGCTCCTGCGTTCTGCGTGAGCGGCTGCAGGCCCGGCTGGAGCGTCTGCGCGCCGGAACCGCGCCCTCCGCCCTGCCAGAGGCGGAGCGCCGGAGCCTGCTGAGCCGGATCGGCGCCGCACTGGCCCGCACGCCGCTCGTCGGCTCCGCCGACCGGGAGCGGATGCGCAGGAGCCTGATCGCCGCCGGCTACAACCAGCCCGGCCACCTCTATTCCCTGCTCGGCATCAAGCTGCTGTGCATCGGCGCCGGGATGGCGCTGGTCCCGGCGGCGGCGGGGGACTTGCTGCCCTCGCTGATCGGTGCGCCGGGTGCCGCGGCCCAGGTGGTGGCCGGCGCCCTGCTCGGCTGGCGGCTGCCCGATCTGGCGCTGGGCCGGATGCGCGACCGCCGGCTGGAGGAGGTGCGCAACGGCTTGCCCGACGCGCTCGACCTTCTGGTGATCTGCGGCGAGGCCGGCCTCGGCCTGGAAGCGGCGGTGGACCGCGTGGCCCGTGAGGTGGCGACCGCCTACCCGGCGCTGAGCGCCGAGCTGTCGGCCACCGCGGCGGAGATGCGCGTGCTGTCCGACCGCGGCGGCGCGCTGAACAATCTGGCCGCCCGGCTGGACATGGAGGGCGTGCGAGGCATGGCGACGACGCTGATCCAGGCCATGCGCTACGGCACGCCGCTGGCCCAGGCGCTGCGCGTCCTGGCCGGGGAGATGCGCGCCCAGCGCCTCGCCCGGTTCGAGGAGAAGGCGGCCCGCCTGCCGGTGCTGCTGACCCTGCCCATGGTGGTCTTCATCCTGCCCTGCGTCTTCATCGTCGTCGGCGGCCCCGCCATGCTCGACGTCTCGCGCAGTTTCGACAGCGCCGGCACCAGCCAGCAAGCCCATTCCAGCCAGTCCCCTTCCAACCCGCCCCACAGCCAGACCAAGGGAGGTCAGCCATGATCGCCACCCCGTCCCTTCTGCCCTCCAGAAAGCGCCTCTCCGGTCTGGGCCGCGCCGCGGCGGCCGCCCTCCTGCTGCTGTCGGTCAGCGCCTGCGCCTCGGCACCGGGCGGCGGGCCGGTGGGGTCGAAGAGCGGCCCGACGGCCAACGCCACGCTCGACGACAAGGCGCGCGTGCAGCTCCGCCTCGCCCGCGCCGCGCAGGAGGCCGGCAACACCGGCTCCGCGGTGCGCTTCTACCGGGCGGTGCTGGATCAGGCGCCGGGGCATGTCGGCGCCCTGCTCGGGCTCGGCGAGACCCTGTCGGAGAGCGGGTCCGCCGCCGACGCGGTGGTCGAGCTTCAGAAGGCCGCCGCCGCGGTGCCCGACAATGTGGAGGTGCAGACGGCGCTGGGCCGCGCGCTGGTCCGCGCCAACCGCCCCGTCGACGCGCTGAACCGCTTCGATGCCCTGCTGCGCCGCAACGACGACGACCTGCGCGCCCGCCTGAACCGCGGCGTCGCCCTCGATCTCGCCGGGCGGCACGCGGAGGCCCAGGGCGAATACCGCCACGTCCTGAAGGCGGAGCCGAACAACGCGGCGGCCATGGCCAACCTCGGCCTGTCGCTGGCGCTGAACGGCAGCGCGGAGGGCGTGGCGATCCTGGAAGGTCTGGTCCAAGGCGGCGTGGACTCCCCCCGCGTCCGCCAGAACCTCGCGCTGGCCTATGGGCTGAAGGGCGATCTGGAGGCGGCGGCCCGCGTGGCCCGGCTCGACCTCGACGACGCCAACGTACGCTCGAACTTGGCCTTCTACGAGACGGCACGCCAGTTCGTCGCCTTCAAACCGTGAGGCGGCCCCATGCGCAGCCGCAGCCGCCCTCTTCCTGGCCTTCGTCTCCCGCGTGACCGCCGGGGCCTGACCACGCTGGAGCTGGCGATCGTCTCTCCGGCGCTGATCGCGGGCATGATCGCGCTGGCCGAGGTGTCCTACTCGCTGACCGTGGACGGTCTGCTCAACCACGCCGCCCGCGCCGCCGCCCGCAGCGGCTTCACCGGGGAACTGGCGACCGGCTTCACCGACCGCCGCGCCCAGGTCTGCGACACGGTGCGCCGGCTGACCTCGCGGGTGCTCGACCAGAGCCGCCTGTCGGTGCGCAGCCACAGCTATGCCTCCTTCACCACGCTGGGGCAGGTCAACGGCGGGGTTCCGCCCTCCACCGCGCTGACCGACCTGAACTGCGGCTCGACCAACTGGGACGCCAAGCAGACCGGGGCGGCGCTCGGCGGCAGCGGGCAGGTCGTCGTCTACGCGCTGCGCTACACCCAGCCGGTGCTGACCGGACTCGGCGCCACGATCCTCGGCCGGGCCGAGCTGGTCCACGAAGCCCGGCTGGCCGTACGCAACGAGCCCTTCATGGTGGGGGAGTGACCGGCATGACGGGACATTGTCCACTCCGCCAAATTCGTTTGCGCGACCGCCGCGGTGTCGCGGCCCTGGAGATGGCGCTGATGGCGCCGGTCCTCCTCTTGCTGGTCACCGCCACGGTGGACGTGGTGCGCTACGTCAGCATCAGCCTGACCCTGAACCGCACCGCCGCCAACGTCAGCGACATCGCCACCCAGTTCGACAAGCTGCGCGCCGGCATGACCGTGGTGAAGGGGAACGAGGTCGGCGTGCTGTTCCTCGCCGCGACGGAGGTCGCCCAGCCGCTGGACCTGATGGCTGGCGGGCAGATCATCGTCAGCTCGGTCGCCAATATGGGCCAAGGCTCACGGGTGATGTGGCAGCAGCGGGCCGGCTCCGGCTCCACGGCCAGCCGCCTGGGCGCCGCCGGAGCGGTCGCCACCCTGCCCGCCGGCTTCACTCAGCAGAGCGGCGACAACGCCATCTTCACGGAGCTGTTCTACCGCTTCACCCCCTACCTTCTCAGTTGGCCGTGGCTCGGCAACGCCGGGACCTCCACGACGCTCTACGCCAGGGCCGTCTACCAGCCCCGGCTCGGCACGCTCACCACGCTGGAGACCGGGCCATGAGGATGAGGACGTCCTTCCTGCCTGCGGCCCGCCTGCTCGCCTCTCTGGGAGGGGTGCGGCGGGACCGCCGCGGCGCCACCGCGCTGATGTTCGCCGCCGCCGCGGTGCCGCTGCTGGGCATGGTCGGGCTGGCGGTGGATTACGGCCGGGCCTTCCTGGTGCAGTCGCGGCTTCAGACCGCCATCGACGCCGGCGCGCTGGCCGCCGGCAAGATGCTGAACTCGTCGGCGGACGCCCAGAAGGACATCGCCATGTTCGTCGCGGCCAACCTGCCGCCGGGCTTCCTCGGCGCAGCCATCGGCACCCCGGCGGTGACCCTGGACCAGACGAACCAGCGCGTCGGCGTCTCCGTCACCGCCACCCTGCCGACGACCTTCCTGCGCGTCCTGCGGGTGAACCAGCTGACCATCTCCGTCACCAACCAGGTGCAGCGCGCCAACGCCGGGCTGGAGCTGGCCTTGGTGCTCGACGTCACCGGCTCCATGGCGACCAACAACCGCATCGGGGAGCTGCGCAGCGCCGCCACCGACCTCGTCAACATCCTGTTCGGGCCGGGCAGCACGCCGCCGAAGAACCTGTGGGTCTCCATCGCCCCCTACGCGGCGGAGGTCAACATCGGCAAGACCCGGACGAGCTGGCTGATGGCGGGCAGCTACGACGCCACCAAATGGGCGTCCCAGGGCTGGCGCGGCTGCGTCCTCGCCCGCACCCAGCCGCAGGACCAGACCGACACGCCGCCCGCCTCCGCGCCCTTCAAGCCCTTCTGGTACCCGAACAACCAGTACAACGGGAACAACAACGACAACCCCTGGACCCCGAACAACATCACCGACGACGGCACCTACCGCCAGACCAACGACATGGCCGGCCCGAACCTCGGCTGCCCGCCGCCGGTCATGCCGCTGACCAACGACCGTTCGGCCCTGCTGTCCAAGATCGCCGGGCTGAAGCCGGTGAACCGCGGCGGCACCATGGCGAACCAGGGGCTTCAGGCGGGATGGTTCACCCTGTCGCCGAAATGGCGCGGCCTGTGGGGCGGCACGACGCCGAACACGCTTCCGCTCGATTACGGGACGCCCGACATGTCCAAGGCGGTCGTCCTGCTGACCGACGGCAACAACGAGTGGTACAAATACAAGCCGCAGGGCGACTACACCAGCTACCAGCGCCTCAGCGACGGGCTGCTGGGCACCACCGACACCAATCAGGTGACGACGGCGATCAACAACCGCATGCTGACGCTGTGCAGCAACATGAAGGCGGCGGGGATCACGCTCTTCACCATCACCGTCGGCGACAGCGCCAGCAGCTCCACCCGCACCCTCTACGAAAGCTGCGCCTCGCCCGGCCCGAACCATTATTTCGACAGCCCGACGCCGGCGGACCTGCAGACGGTGTTCCGCACCATCGCCGGCCAGCTCAGCAACCTGCGGATCATTCGCTGAACAACCTGCACTGAATGGCCGGCGCTGAATGGCTGGCTACATGGCCGGGGGCGGTATGGCGGAGACGGCGGTTTATGACCTATTGCGCATTGGTCCGCCGCCGCCCGATGGGCTACAGGATTCAGGACCGTGCAGACAAGAGGCCCGCCCGTCATGTCCCAGACCTTTCATGTGATCGTTGCCGAGGACGACCCCGTCGTCGCGGTCACCATTGCCGAAACCCTGGAGGAGCGCGGCTTCCGCGTGACCATCGGGCGCAACGGGTTCGATGCCTTCAAGATCGACCAGAACGATCCCGCCGACATCCTGATCACCGACCTGCGCATGCCGCATTTCGACGGCACCAGCCTGATCGCCCGCATGCAGGAGCAGCGCCCCGAGCTGCCCATCCTGGTCACCACCGGCTACAGCGACAACCTTCCCAAGGAAGAGCCGGGCCAGCTCTCCGTCGTGCAGAAGCCCTTCTCCGAGGACAGCATCGTCCGTGCGGTGCAGAGCCTGCTCGGGGTCGCCTGACCGGACCGCCGGAGGGTGGCAGCGAAAAAATTCGCCCTCCGGTGAAGTTCCTGCTTGCGCTGCGCCGCTGGGACCCGTATAAGCCGGCCTCCGTTCCGGATTAGCTCAGTCGGTAGAGCAGCGGACTGTTAATCCGCGTGTCGCTGGTTCGAGTCCAGCATCCGGAGCCATATTGCGGGTGTAGCTCAGTTGGTTAGAGCGCCGGCCTGTCACGCCGGAGGCCGCGGGTTCAAGTCCCGTCACTCGCGCCACATTGCGGGCGTAGCTCAGGGGTAGAGCACAACCTTGCCAAGGTTGGGGTCGAGGGTTCGAATCCCTTCGCCCGCTCCAGTTTCGGGGCACCACAGTGTCTACAGGGGCCGCTTGTTCATCAAGCGGCCCCTCGTCGTTTCCGGCACCCGCTCCGCCCCATCCCGCTCAGCCGAAATAGGCCGATGGCGTCACGCCCAGCGTCCGCTTGAACAAGGCGATGAAGGCGCTGACGCTGTCGTAGCCAAGGTCGATGGCCACGGTCGTCACCGGCGCGCCCTCGGCCAGCATCTCCAGCGCGCGCATCAGGCGCGCCCGCTGCCGCCACGCGGTGTAGCTGTAACCCGTCTCCGCCACGAAACGGCGGCTCAGCGTCCGCTCGGACACGCCTGCCCAGGAGGCCCAGGCGTCCATGCCGCGCCGATCCCCGGGATCGTCGAGCAAGGCCCGCGCGATCCGGAGAAGGCGCGGATCGCGCGGCATGGGCAGGGTGAAGGGGTCGACGGGCGAGGCCCTAAGTTCGTCGAGGAGGACCATGGCAAGGCGCCATTGCGCCTCGTCCAGCTCCCACCCCTGCCATCCGGAGGCGCGGATCACCGCCTCGCGCAACAGGCCGGACACCTTGATGATGCAGGGCCGGTCCGGCAGCGTCGCGCAGGCGGCTTCCGCGATGTAGCAGCTCCATCCCTCGACGGCCCCGTGAGTGTAGCCGTGGTGCGGCTGGTGGGGCGGAAGCCAGACCGCATGCTCGGCGGGAACCACCCAGGTGTCCGTCTCCGTGCCGATGGTGAGCAGGCCGTGGCGCAGACCGGAGAGTTGGCCGCGCGGGTGGCTGTGCAGCCCCAGCGCGCGATGTTCAGCCTGCGTTTCGTAGATGGCGACGATGATCGGGTCGCGCGCATCACTCGCGGCGAAGGCGAACCGCTCCTCGGACATGGCGTCAACCCGCTATCGAATGGCCGCCATAGCTTAGCGCTGCCTTCGATCGCCCGCTAGACTGCTTGCGACAGGAGAAAGCCATGACCCCACCGAATACCCCCTCCCCCCCGCCCGACCTCGACCGGCTTTATGACCCGCCCATGGAGCATGTCCAGAAAGCGGTCATGACGGAGTTGATCTCCTTCCACGCCGATTACCTCGCCAAGGCCACCTTCTTCTGCCTCGCGACCGGTCGCGCTGCGGGTCTGGACGCCTCGCCGCGCGGCGGCCCGCCGGGATTCGTCAGAATACTCGATGCCAAGACCGTCGCCTTCGCAGACTGGCCGGGCAACAACCGGATCGAGTCCATGCGCAACCTGCTGGAGGACGACCGCTTGGGGATGCTCTTCCTGTTCCCCGGCCTGGACGTCTTCATGCGGATCAATGGGCGCGGCCGCGTTTCGGACGATGCGGATCTCCGCGCCAGCTTCGCTGAGGGGACGAAAATTCCCAAGACGGTTATCGTCGTGAGCGTGGACGAGGTGCTGTTCCACTGCGGCAAGGCGGTGAACCGGGCCAAGCTGTGGGCTCCGGAATCGCGGGTCGGGCGCGGCGTGCTCCCGACCCCCGGCCAGATGCTCGCCGCCATGACCAGGCAGGACGCCTCTGCCGCGGAGGCCATCAATGCGCACTACGACCATGCGATGCGAAACGACCTCTACGGCTGAGGCACAGGGCGGCAGAAACGCCCTCTGTCGGACACAACGAAAAGCCGGCGCTTCCCCCAGGGGGAAAGCGCCGGCCTTGCCGTTCATGAAGCCGATTGTCAAGTGTGCGTGAAGCCTTCTGCGTCCACGTCCTTGGATGATTTGGCGTGTGCCGTGGTGACCTGGCGGCGACCTACTCTCCCACGTCTTAAGACGCAGTACCATCGGCGCTGAGGCGTTTCACGGCCGAGTTCGGAATGG
>NZ_JBHSLC010000040.1:0-64087 GCF_042657465.1 Azospirillum himalayense
CCCACTCCGAACCCCGATCCCACCCCAACCCCCAACCCCGATCCCGCCCCGAACCCAGGCCCTGAACCGGCCCCGCTCCCAATTCCGACGCCCACGCCTCCGGCGACTGCTGTGATCGACACCAGCCGTCCCAGCTTCACCAACAATGACGGCGCGGTCCAGGGCAGCTCGGTCACGTTCGACGGCGGAACGCTGCGCCCAGCCTCGCCGCTGACGGTCGGCCAGTCGGTCACCGTGACCGACCGTGGCGGCACCATCACGCCGGACGGCAGCACCGTCACCCTGGCCGGCGCCGTCGGCGGCAGCGGCGCGCTGGCCGCGTCCGGCTCCGGCGCGGTGGTCGTTTCCGGCCAGCTCGCAAACGCCGGCGGCCTGTCGGTCGGCGACGGCGCAGCCCTGACCATCGCCAAGAGCGGCGTGGTCGCGGGCGGCACTCTGGCCCTGAACAACGGCGGCAGCGCCACGGTCGGCGGCGTCGTGGCCGTCCCGGTGACGGTGGCCCGCGGCGGCGCCATGACCGTCGTCGAGGGCGGCGGCGTCGGCGGCACACTGGCGGTGCAGGGCGGCACCCTGACCGTCGCCGCCTATGGCGCGGTCAACGGCGCGGTCACCGTGACCTCCGGCGGCAGCGCCACCCTGGCCGGCGCCGTCATGGCCCCGGTCACGGTGAACGACGGCACCGTCACCGTGGCGGCCACCGGCACCACCGGCGCGGTCAATGTGGGGAACGGCGGGTCGGTTTCCGTGAACGGCGTGGTTTCCGGCTCGCTGACCACCAGCGCCGGCTCGACCTTCAGCGGCGGCGGCACCGTCCGCGGCCCAGCCACGCTGTCCGGCACCCTGTCGCCTGGCAACTCTCCCGGCGTGCTGACCTTCCAGTCCGCGGTGACGCTGACCGGCACCAGTGTTCTGAACGCCGAAATCGATGGCCCCACCGCCGGCTTCGGCGCTGGCAACCACGACCAGATCCGGGTGCAGGGGGCGTCCTTCACCGCCGCCGGCACGCTGGCTCCGGTGCTGCGCGGCATCAGCGGCGACGCGACCAACGCCTACACCGCCACGCTGGGGCAAAGCTTCACCATTGTCCAGGCGGACGGCGGCGTGACCGGCGGCTTCGCCGCGGTGACGCAGCCGGTGGCGGGGCTGGAGGCCGGCACCCGCCTCGACACGCTGTACGACGCCACCACCGTCCGGCTGGTGGTCACGCCGACCAACTACGCGGTCCGCGGCGGCACGCGCAACCAGCAGGCCGCCGGCGCGGCGGTGGACGCGCTGCGTCCCGCCGCCGGAGCACGACTGGAGGGCGTCGCCGCCCCGTTGTTCAGCGGCCTCTACGGCCTGCCGGGCAGCGGCATCGCCGGGGCGCTCGACCAGTTGTCGGGCAAGCTGCACGCCGACACGCTGGCCGCCGACCGCACCAACCGCCGCCTCTTCGGCAGCGCGGTGGAAGGCCGCCTGTCGGCGCTGCGCGGCGGCGCGGCGTCCTCCTCCGGCGTCCGGCTGGCCGGTGGCGGCAACGGCACGCTCGCGGTTGGCGAGACGGGCGAGACCCGTGGGTCGGGCGGCGTGTGGGGCCAGCCGCTGGCGGCCTACAGCCGGACCGGCTCGGACGGCAACGCCGCCGGCACCACCGAGCGGATCGGCGGCTTCCTGCTGGGCGCCGACCACAGCTATGAGAACGGCGTGAACGGCGGCGTGGCGCTCGGCTATCTGCGCAACCGCGTCACCTCGCGCGACGGGCTGGGCAAGGCCGACGTGGACAGCTACCAAGCGACGCTCTACGGCTCCTGGAACCTGCGCGGCACGGCGGACAGCCCCTACATCGAAGGCGCAATCGGCTACGGCTACGCCAACTACGACGCCTCGCGCGGCATCGCCTTCGGCACGCTGGGCCAGGGCGCCAGCGGCAGTGCGGACGGCCATGATTTCTCGGTGGAGATCGCCGCCGGGCACCGCATGGCCTTCGCCGGGTCGGACAACGCCTGGATCGAGCCGCGGGCCGGCCTGCGCTTCGACCGCATCACCCGCGAGGCGTTCCGCGAGTCCGGCGGCGGCGTGGCGCTGGACGTCGAGGCGGCGGGCTGGACCGGTCTGCGCAGCGCGGTCGGCGTGCGCGCCGGCACCAGCGTGACCGTGGGCGGCTGGCGCCTGCTGCCGAACGCCGCCCTGGCGTGGGAGCATGACTTCGCCGACGCGACGGCCTCCACCACCAACCGGCTGGGCGGCGTGGCCTTCACCGCCGACGCCAGCAAGCCGGGCCGCGACGCCCTGGTGATCGGCGCCGGGCTGGGCGTGGCTCTGGACGACCGGCTGACCGCCTCCATCGACGTTCAGGACGCGATCCGCGCCCGCGAAAACACGGTGTCGGCGACCGCCGGCCTGAAGTGGAAGCTGTGAGGACCAGGACGGCGATGCGCAAGGCCATCATCACGGGGGCGCTGGCGGCGCTCCCCCTCCTCCTCGCAGGCGGGGCGACCGCCGGTGCGGTGGAGCCGGGCAAGTCCTTCGGCGACTGGCAGACCGAATGCGAGACGCCCCCCGACGGCAAGCCGCGCTGCTTCCTCTCGCAGACCCGCGTGATGGAGAACAAGGAGGCAAAGCAGGCGACCCGCATCCTCAAGGCGTCGGTGGGCTATTTCGCCCCCGACGGCAAAGGGGTGATGGTGGTGATCCTGCCGCTGGGCGTCGACCTGCGCGCCGGGGCGGCGCTGACCATCGACGACGGCAAGCCGCTGCCGATGACCTACCAACAGTGCATCCAGGACGGCTGCCTCGCCAACGCCCCGATGGACGAGGCGACGCTGACCGCGTTGCGCCGCTCCAAAGGGGCGCAGATCACCGTCCGCCCCTATGGCGGGACGCAGGCCGTGGCCTTCCCAATCTCCACCAAGGGCATCACCGAAGGGCTGGCCGCCCTGAAGCCCTGATGTTGCTTCCGGTCACCGCGGCGACGGCGCCGCGGATGGCCTCCTCCCACCGTCCGGGCGCCGGCTGCCGGTGCAGGGTGACGGTGGGATACCAAGGCGTGCCGCCACGCCCGAGCAGCCAGCGCCAATCCGGCGCGTGGGGCAGCAGCAGCGCGGTCGGACGCCCCATCGCCCCGGCCAGATGGGCAACCGCCGTATCCACGCAGACCACATGGTCGAGCCGCGCCAGCACCGCCATGGTGTCGGCGAAACTCTCCAGCTCCGGCCCCAGACCGACCAGCGGTGCCGTCCCGTAATAGCGGGCGGCCTCGGCCTGCGCCGGCCCTTTCTGGAGCGACACCAAAACCGTTTTTTCCAGCGTGAAGAATGGAGCCAACCGCGCGAGAGGCAGGGAGCGGTTGCGGTCGTTGCCATGGGTCGGGCGCCCGGCCCAAACCAGCCCGACGCGGCGGTAGCCGCGGGGCAGCAGCCCGTCCAGGCGATCCGTCCAGCGCTCCACCCGCTCCGGCTCGGCCAGCAGGCCGGGGAGCGGCGGCGGAATGCTGTCGGGCCTCGTGTCGAACAGCCCCGGCAGGCTGGACAGCGCGGCGTGGGCGGCGAAGGGAGGCGCCTCCTCCCAGTCGGTGACCGTCCGGTAACCGCCGGGAAGGGACCGGATCACCGGCCGCATGTCCGAGCTGCAGGCGACCACGAGATTGGGGCAGAGCGCCGCCGCCATCGGCAGGTAACGGGTGAACTGGATGGTGTCGCCGAAGCCCTGGTCAGCGACCAGCAGCAGGGTGCCCTCGGGCAAGGGGCGGCCATCCCAGGACTGTGCGGCGGTGTGCCCATGCCGCTCCAGAATGGCGGGCGGAATCAGCGGCGGCACGCCGGGAAGGCGCCAGCGCCATTCATATTCGCGCCACCCCTCCTCCCACTGGCCGGAGAGCAGCAACCCCTCGGCCAGTTCGAAATGCGGACCCGGCGCGTCCGGGGCGAGCCGGATGGCGCGGCGCTCGCACGATATGGCCGCCGCGATCTCCAGCCGGTCGTAGAGCGCCACCCCCAGATTGTACCAGCCCGCCGCGTCGCCGGGGTCGAGCGCGACGGCCCGGCGGCCATGGGCGGCGGCCTCGTCCAGCCGGCCGTCGCGGCGGCGGATTTCGCAGAGGTCGCTGTCGGACGGGGGCGTTGGTGGCATGCTACAGGCTGTAGCCCAGGCCGAGAATGACCGGCTCCAGGATCGGAACCGCCGGCTTCAGATGGTCCATGTAGGCGCGGTAGCGGCCGACGGAGCGGCTGTAGAGCTTTTCCGCGACCTGGGCGTGGCTGGGCGTGCGGGCGTGGCGCCGGTTCTCCTCGAAGCGCAGGCAGCGCCGGTCGAAGCCCAGCCCGAGGAAGCCCAGCAAGCGCCGCACCGCCGGTTCCGGTTCCCGGACCATATCCTCGTAGCGCAGCGGCAGGTAACGCAGCGGCATCTCCCGCCGGTAATGCTCGACCAGATCGAACATCCGCAGGACGTGGCGGGCCGCTGTCTCGACATCGTTGGCGCAATGGAAGCCGTGGGTCAGGTTGGTGCCCATCATCGACAGCACGACGTCCAGCGGGTGGCGCAGCACATGCACAACCGGCGCGCCTGGGAACATCAGCGCGATCAGGCCGAGATGCGTCTCGTTGAAGGGCATCTTGTCGGTGAACAGCGTGTGGCCGGGCTTGGCCGGAACCAGCTTGCGGGCGTGGCGCAGGTAGACGTCGCGCAGCCGCTCCAGCCCGTCGCGCTGGTCGCCCATCCACAGCTCCGACAGCGCTTCGGGATAGCCGAGCGGACTGCCCAACGTCTGCGGCAACGCCCGGACCACCGCGCCGAGCGACGGAAGCTCGTCTCCGGCGGCGATGGCCGGATGGCTGGAGAGGATCTGCTCGACCAGCGTGGTGCCGGAGCGCGGGGCACCGGCGATGAAGACCGGCTGTGGCCCGGCGGCGGGCGTGGCGGGCTGCGGCATCAGGCGCAGGCGCGGCGCCACGAAGAAGGTGGCGAGGCGCGCGATGAGGTCCACCGCCTCCTCCTCGCCGTAGCGGCGCCCAGCCTGCCGCAGCAGCGCCTTGCCGGCGGCGAAGGCGGCGAAGGCTTCGTCGTGGCGGCCCAGCCGGTCGAGAATGCGCCCCGTCTCCAGCAGCGCATCGGGGTCGGCAGCGCCATGACGGGCGGCCGAGGCGTCCAGGACGGCAAGCGCCTGCTCTCCAGCCCCTTGCCGGGCCAGCAGGGCCGCCGCGAAGGTGTCGGCGCCACGATGGCCGGGGTCGAGACGCCGGGCGCGGTCCACCAACCGTTGCGCGGCGGAGAGGTCGCGGGCGGCGTCCTCGGTCTGCGCCCAGCCGTGCCAGGTCAGGGCGATGGACGGGTGCAGCGCCGCGGCCCGGCGGTAGGTCCGCCGCGCCTCCTCCAGCCGGCCCTGCCGGTTCAGGCTCCAGGCGAGGTTGGCCACCGTCGCGGCGTCCGGCGGCGCCAGAGCCAGCGCCCGGCGGTAATGAAACTCGGCCGCCTGGGGCCGGTGGGTGTCGGCCAGCACCAGCGCCATCAGCGTGTGGGAGCGCGCGTCCTCCGGCGCCAGACGGACCGCGTTGCGGGCGTGAGGCTCGGCGTCGGCCGCACGGCCGGCCCGGAACAGCAGCCCCGCCAACTCCTGCGTCGCCGGGAGATCGTCGGGGGTGGCCCGCAACCGCCGCTCCAGCGCCGCAACGTCGGGGGCGCCGCTCGGAAGGTCGTCGGGCGTGGTCGGCATGACAGGCGGGTCCCATGGCGGCTGAACGCCCGCACGGGCGCGTGGTGCGGCGCCAGGATAGTGAAGGGTATGGATGGCGGCAAGGACATCCCCTCTCCCGTCCCGGGAGAGGGGATGGGCCCGCGCGAAGCGTGGGAAGGGTGAGGGTGCCGTCAAGAATCCGTGCCTTGATCCTCGCACGCCCCTCACCCGGCCCTGCGGGCCACCCTCTCCCGGGGCGGGAGAGGGGTTTGACGCCGCCGCGGACGCCCCTACTGCCCCACCCAGACCGGGCGGCGCTTCTCCAGGAAGGCCGCGATGCCCTCCTGATAGTCGGCGGAGAGGTAGCAGAGGCGCAGCAGGTCGGCGTCGCCGTCCGCCGGCAGCCCATGGTCGCGCCAACGGCGCAGCGCCTCGCGCGTCGTCCACAGGGTCAGCGGGGCGAGGCTCGCCAGTTCCTCGGCCAGTTCCTGGGTGCGGTCGGTGAGGTCGTCGTCCGGCACGACGCCGCGCAGGGCGCCGGCGCCGGCCAAGTCGTCGGCACTCAGCAGGCGGGCGCTGAAAATCATCTCCTTGGTCCGCGCGGTGCCGAGGATGGCGGCCAGCCGGGCGAGGTTCTTGATGCTCAGACAGTTGCCGACCGTGCGGGCGATGGGGAAACCGAAGCGCACCGACGGCGTGCCGATGCGCACGTCGCAGCAGGCGGCGAGCAGAGCCCCCTCCCCCACGCAGGCGCCGGCCAGGGCGGCGATGGTGGGAACGCGCACCGCCTCCAGCGCCATCGCCGCGGTCTCCGCGCGGTCCTCCAGGATCGTGTAGTCCTCCGGAGTCTTGACGCTTTGCAGGCAGGACAGGTCGGCGCCGGCCATGAAGGCGGGCTTGTCGCCGGCGGCCCCGGTCAGCACCAGGGCCTTCACCGCCGGGTCAGCGTCGACCTCCCGGCAAATCTCGATCAGCCGGTCCTCCATCCAGGGGGTGATGGCGTTGCGCGCCTTGGGCCGGTTGAAGATCACCCACTGGACGGCGCCGCGCCGCTCGGTCAGGATTTCGGGCAAGGCTTCGGCCTCGCCGGTCGTGGCGATGGTCATCGTTCGGAACTTTCTTGGGTTCAGGCCGCCGGCCCGAGGATCTGGCAGGAGCCGATGGGGAGAAGCGCCGTCACCACGCTGCCCGGAGCAAAGCTCTGCGCGGGCGGAATGAAGGCGCGCAGCGTCCGCCTGCCCCCCAGATCCACCAGCACGTCGCGGTACTCGCCCAGATAGGCGGAGCGCTGGACCGTGCCAGACAGCACGTTGCAGCCCTCAGCCGGCAATCCCGTCTCCTCGGCGCCGAACAGCCGGACCTGGGAGGGGCGCACGCACAGCGACACCGTCCCGCCATGCGCCGCGCCGCTGCGGTCGGGCGCGGTCAGCACATGGCTGCCGACGCGGATGGCGCCGTTGCCCTCGCTGGTCCCGGCCAGCTCGTTGTTGGCGCCGATGAAGGTGGCGACGAAGGCGTTGGACGGCCGCTCGAAGATGTCCTCCGGCGAGCCGAGCTGTTGGAGGTGGCCCGACTTCATGACGGCGATGCGGTCGGCGGTGACCAGCGCCTCCGACTGGTCGTGGGTGACGTAAACGGTGGTCAGGCCCAGCAGGTCGTGGACCTGCCGGATCTCGAAACGCATCTCCTCGCGCAGATGGGCGTCGAGGTTGGACAGCGGCTCGTCGAGCAGGAGGATGCGCGGCTCCACCGCCAGCGCGCGGGCCAGCGCCACGCGCTGCTGCTGGCCGCCCGACAGCTCCGACGGGTAGCGGTCGCGCAGCGCCTCCAGCCGGACGGTGCGCAGCGTGCGGTCCAGCCGTTCGGCGATCTCCGCCTTGGGCAGGCGGCGGATGGCGAGGCCGAAGGCGACGTTCTCCGCCACCGTCTTGTGCGGCCACACCGCGTAGTTCTGGAAGACCAGGGAAATGCCGCGCTTCTCCGGCGGCAGCACGCCGCGCGCCGAGGACAGCAGCACGTCGTCGGCCCAGATCTCGCCCTCCGTCGGCGCCTCGAAGCCGGCGAGGAGCTGAAGCGTGGTGGACTTGCCGCAGCCCGACGGGCCGAGCAGGGCCAGCAGCGTGCCGTTGGGGACCTGCAGGTCGATGCCGTGCAGCGCGGTGTAAGTGCCGAAGGACTTGCGGAGGTTCTTGATGCGGATCCCGCTCATGTGGGGAGAACTCCTTCCGCCGGGGCGGTTTTACGGCCGGATTTGCGGGACGTGCGGCGCACGGTGGTCAGGCGAGTCAGGGGACCGGCGGCCACCACCAGCGCCAGCGTGATGAGGAGGAGAAGGACGCTCATGGCGCAGACGGCCTCGTAATTGCCGCCGTCCTTGGCGTTGTAGATCAGGGTGGTCATCACGTTGGTCTTGGGCGTGATGAGGAAGACCGCCACCGACAGTTCCCGGATGATCGGGATGAAGACCAGGAACCAGCCCGACAGCAGCCCGCCGCCCATCAGCGGGATGGTGATCGACAGGAAGGTCCGCCCCTCCCCCGCGCCCAGGCTGCGCGCGGCGCGCTCCAGCTCCGGCCCGATGCCTTTGAGAATCGACCCGCCATGGGCGTAGGCGATGGGCAGGAAGGTCGCCGCGAAGGCCGCCACCAGCAGGAGCGGCGTGCCGTAGAGGTTCAGCGGCGCCCGCGTGTAGGCGGCGAAGAAGCCGACCGACATGACGATGCCGGGGATGATGATGGGAACGGTCGCCACCGCGCCGAACAGGCTGGCTCCGAAGACCATCCGCCGCTCCACGATGTACGCGACCACGGTGCCGAGCATCACGCACAGCGTCGCGGCGAGCGTCGAGAACAGCAGCGAGTTGACGATGGCGGTGTGCGTCTCCGAATTGCCGAACAGCGCCCACCAGTACCAGTGCAGCGACAGGTTCTCCCACGACAGGCCCTGGCCCCAGGCGCGGGTCAGCGACACCAGCAGCAGCGCCGCGTAGGGCAGGAACACCGAGACCAGCGGCAGCAGCAGCGCGGCGCCGAAGGCCGGCCAGCGGGCGGCGCCCAGCGCGATCCGCCGCCCCGCCCGGCTCTTGCCGGAGATGGTGACGAACTGCTTGCGGCCCAGGATGCGGCGGCGCATCCAGAACAGCATGGCGGTGACCAGCAGCAGCGGCATGCAGTAGGCGGCCGCCAGGAAGATTTCCGGCGGGAAGAGCTGGTAGAACTCGGCCAGCTTGGTCGTCACCACCGGGATGCCGGTCGGCGTCAGCAGGAACGCCGGGACGCCGAACAGCGTCAACCCCTGGATGAAGGACAGGATGAAGCTGGCGATCACCGCCGGGGTGACCAGCGGGATGGTGATGCTGAGCATGGTGCGCAGCGTGCCGGAGCCCAGCGTGGCGGCGGCGTCCTCAAGCTCCACGGCCATCTCGTCGAGCGCGCTCGACACCATGGTGAAGCTGTAGGGCACGGTGTAGATGCCGCAGATGAAGATCGCCCCGGTCATCGAGTAGATGTTCAGCAGCGGCCCGGCCTCCGCCCCGGCGAGCGAGCGCCACAGCGCGTTCAGCCAGCCGGAGTTGGGCGCGGCCAGCAGAATCCAGCCGGTCGCCCCGATGAAGGACGGCGTGACGAAGGCGGTCAGCGTCAGCACGCGGATGGTGCGGCGGAACGGCAGGTCGGTCCGCGACACCAGCCAGGCCAGGGGAACGCCGATGCCGACGGCGATCACCGCGGTCGCCACGGCCAGCAGCAGCGAATTGAACAGCGGCTCCAGCAGGTCCGCCGACTGGAAGATCCGCGCGTAGTTGCCGAGCGTCCAGGCGCCGGTCAGGTCGTCGTGGAAGCTGTTGTTGAGAACCCAGCCGAAGGGCAGGACCACCAGCAGGAAGAGAAGAAGGGCGACGGCGCCGAAGACCAGGGTCCTGGCGAGCGGCACGCGGGCCATCGCCGGGCGCGCGGTCGCCGCGGCTGCGCTGTCTGGGCTGTCCGTTGAAATGACCCCCATAGGGTCCGCCTCCATTGTCCATCAGAACCCTCTCCCGTCCCGGGAGAGGGTGCCCGCGAAGCGGGCGGGTGAGGGTACGGCCAATGATTGAATATGGTCCCATCGCCGGTACCCTCACCCTTCCCACGCTTCGCGTGGGCCCCTTCCCTCTCCCGGGACGGGAGAGGGAATCTGCGATCAGCGCACCAGTTCCTTCCACTTGGCGATGCCTTCCGCGACCTCCGGGCCGAGGTCGTCGCCGGTGTTGCGGGTCCACTTCAACTGGTCCAGCGACCGCCCCTCCGCCCAGGGCACGTCCTTGCGCAGCGTCGGCCAGTAGTTCTTCTGGAGGATCATCGACACCTCCGTGGAATAGAGGAAGTTGGTGAACAGCCGGGCGGCGTTCGGGTGCGGGGCCTTCGCCAGGATGCCGGTGACGCCCAGGTTCAGGATCGCGTCGTCGGACGGCGCCACCACGTCGATGGGGTTGCCGGCGGCCTTCTGGGTCAGCGTGTAGCTGAAGGGCGCGCCGGAGCCGACGACGCGCTCACCGGCCAGAATGTCGGTCACGGTGTCGACGTTGGACTGGCCGACCTTCGGCTTCTGCTTGCCGAAGGCGCGCAGGAAGTCGTCGCCGTACTTGCGGCGGATGGCGACCACCCAGTTCGCCACGTCGCCGGAGAAGGCCGGGCTGCCGGTGGTGATCTTGCCCTGCCACTGGTCCTCCAGCAGCGCCTGCCAGCTCTGCGGCGGGGACGGCACCTTGCCCGGCGCGTAGTTGATGCTGGTCAGGCTGATGGCGCCGACATGGAACATCTTGTCCGGGTCGAGGTTGCGGAAGGCGTCCGGGATGTGCACCCCGTCCACCGGCTCGAAGGGCGCCAGCGCGCCGATCTTCTTCAGCTCGGTGTAGTGCAGCATGTTGGTGGTGCCCAGCGAGTCGCACTCGTGGACGCCGCTCTGCAGTTCCATGCGCAGGCGGGTGTAGACGGTCTGCGAGGCCTGGCGGAGCAGGTTGACCTCGATGCCCGGATACTTCGCCTTGAAGGCGTCGCGGATCGCCTCCATCGTCTGCTGCTCGTAGGAGCCCCAGTAAAGGGTTAGGGCGCCTTCCTTCTTCGCCGCGGCATAGAGCGGGTCATCCGCCGCCGACGCGATGCGCGAGAAGGCGGTGCCGGCCAGCCCGCCGGTCACCAGGGCGGTGCCGACGAGTCCGCCGGTCTGGAGAAGGCGGCGGCGCGAGAATTCCATCATGTTGCCAATCCCTGTCTTGTTGTTGCGGTACCGCCGTTTCGGCGTCGTTCTTCGTTCTTGAGCGGAAATCAGTAGTCGCCGGTGGTCGCCCCACCGTCGGCGACGATGGTCTGGCCGGTGACGTAGGCCGCGTCGTCGGACGCCAGGAAGGCGACGACGGCGGCGATCTCCGCCGGCTTGCCCAGGCGCCCGATGGGCGTCTTCTCCAGCCATTGCGAGCGCACCGCGTCGGGCACGCCCTCGACGATGGCGGTCTCCACGACCCCCGGAGCGACGGCGTTGACCAGGATGCCGCGGCGCGCCCCTTCCAGGGCGGCGGTGCGGGTCAGCCCGACCACCCCGGCCTTGGAGGCGGAGTAGTTGGCCTGCCCGAAGGTCCCCAGAATCGCCGTGGAGGCGATGTTGACGATGCGCCCCCAGCCGCGGTCGCCGACCAGCCGGAAGGCCGTCTGGCAGCCCAGCCACGTGCCGCGCAGGTTCACGTCGATGACGGCGCTCCATTCCGCGTCGGTCATCTTGGGCAGCGAGCGGTCGCGGACGATGCCGGCGACATTGACCATGATGTCCACGCCCCGGAAGGCCTCGGGCAAGCCGGTCACGGCGGCGCCCCAGCTTTCCCGGTCGGCGACGTTCAGCGCGGTGGCGTGGGCCTGTGCCCCGTCGGCGCGCAGCGCGGCGGCGACACTCTCGGCGGTCTCGGCCCCGATGTCGGCGACGACGACCGCCGACCCTTCCGCGGCCAGCCGCTCGCAGACGGCGCGCCCGATGCCGCCGCCGCCGCCGGTGACGAAGGCGACACGGCCGGCGAGGCGGTTTGACTGTGCGGTAGCGGCACTCATGCCTGCGTCTCCTTGCGGGCGATGGAGAGCACGTCCTCGCCCTCCTGCACGGTCTCGCCGCGCTGGTTCTTCACGGTGATGGCGACGCGGACGATGCCGCGGTCGGGCTTGGAGGCGCTGGGGCGGACCTCCGCCACCTCCGCCTCGTAATGCACGGTGTCGCCGGCGAAGACCGGGCCGACGAAGCGGCGGCGCGTCTCCAGGAAGGCGAGGATCGCCCAGTCGTCGATGGCGGAGCGCAGCCCGGTGCTGAGCGAGTGGGTCAGCATGCCGTGGGCGATGGTCCGCCCGAAGCCGTTGGCCTTGGCGGCCTCGGCGTCCATGTGCAGCGGGTTGAAGTCGCCGGTCAGCCCGGCGAACCAGACGATGTGCGCCTCGGTGACGGTGACGCGCGAGGAGCGCGTCCGGTCGCCCGGCTTGATGTCGTCGAGATGGATGGCGGTCATTCTAGGGCACCCTCAGTCGGGAGTCCGCGGGCGGAACACGGGGAGGCTGGTGGTCTCGTCGAGCTGGTGGAAGGCCACGGCGAGCGGCAGCCCGGCCCGCAGATCGGCCTCCGCCACCCCCTCGACGCGGGAGAAGACGGTGACGCCCTCCTCCAGCCGGATCAGGGCGCAGACGTAGGGATCGCCGCGCTGGTTGCCGCGATGGACGACCGAATAGGTCAGCAGTTCGCCGCGCCCGCTCGCCTCGACCCACTCCGGACGGGCGTGCGGGGCATGGATGGAGTGCGCGCGCGGGTACCACTGGAAGCGCCCGGTCTCCGGACAGCGCTGGATCAGGAAGCGCCCCTCGCGCGCCGCCTCCCAGAAGGGAGCGGAGGTCTCGTCCTGGACGGGCGGGGTGGTCATGCTGGTCATCAGGCACCTTACCGGGCAAGGATGGCGGTGGCGGCGGAGCAGAAGGTGCCGCCCAGCCCATGGGCCAGGGCGATGCGGGCGTCGGGCACCTGAACGCCCGGCCCCTCGCCGCGCAGCTGACGGACGCTCTCGATCAGGGTGAAGATGCCGCGCTTGCCGGGATGGTTGGAGGACAGACCGCCGCCGTCGGTGTTGGTGGGCAGGCTGCCGCCCAGCGTCAGGTTGCCGTCCGCGACGAAGGCGCCGCTCTCCCCCCGGGCGCAGAAGCCCAGATCCTCCAGCGCCAGCATCGGCGTGATGGTGAAGGCGTCGTAGATCTGCGCCACGTCGATCTCGCCGGGGGTCAGCCCCGCCATGGCGAAGGCGCGCGGGCCGGACAGCGCCGCCGGGGTGGTCAGGTCGTCGGGAATCTGGCTGTTCTGGGTGCGCGCCACGGCGGCCCCATAGCCGACCAGATGGACCGGCGGCTTCTTCAGGTCGCGCGCCCGCTCCCGGCTGGTCATCACCACGGCGCCGCCGCCGTCGGTCACCACGCAGCAGTCCAGCCGGTGCAGCGGCGACGCGATCATCGGCGAAGCCAGCACGTCGTCCACCGTGATCGGCTTGCGCAGCCGGGCGTCGGGATTCTTCGCGGCGTGCTCGCGGAAGGTCACGGCCACCTGGGCAAGCTGTTCCGGCGTGGTGCCATAGAGGTCCATATGGCGACGGGCGAACAGGCCGTAGGTGGAAATCAGCGTCGGCGCGTAGGGAATCTCGTACTGGCCAGGGCCGGCGGGGAAGACGAAGGGGTCGAAGGACGGGCTGCTCAGCGGCCACCAGCGCGGGCAGGCGGCGTAGCTGATGACCACGACCTCGGCCAGCCCGGTGGCGATGGCCGCCGCCGCCTGTCCGGCCTGGAGGATGTAGGAGCAGCCGCCGACGTCGGTGCTGTTCACGTAGGTCGGCGCGATCCCGATGTATTCGGCCAGTTCGACCACATCCATGGTGCTGCCGCCCTCGGCCCAGTCGCCGGAGGCCGCGCACAGCCCGTCCACGTCCTTCAGCGTCAGCCCGGCGTCGTCCAGCGCGCCGAGGATGCATTCCATCTGAAGGGCGAAGGGGTGGACGCGCGGCGCATCCCGGCGGGGCGATTCAAAAACGCCGGCGATGGCCGCCTTTCCCGAAAGATCGATCACGCGCGGGTTGTCCTTTCCTGGTTGTGGAAGGCCGCGCATCGCTGCCGCGACGCGCGCCGAGCGGCTTCAGTGGACAGGCGATGAGAGTAAAGAGACCGCCCGTCTCGGAAATCATGAAGACTATCCGATGACCGGCAGAGATTTCGATCAGGCCGATCCGCTCCCGGCAAGATCAAGACTACCGGACACAGTTCGTGTCACAAGCAGAAAAAACGATGCGGTCCGGTGCACGGAACGCACCAATGTCACACCGCGTGGATCGGCGGAACGGTGCCTTCCATGCACCGGATTGGGCCAAACTAAGCGATTGTTTTCCGGCCGCCATGGCGCAAGCCTTTGGGTATCGCATTCCCGCCGCCGCCCTGGACCGGACCGGTTTCCAGCCGGGCGCGCGGCCCCGCCCGGACCGCCTGCGCGGCGTCCGGCCATCCGAAGGATCATGCATGCTCAACACCGATACGCAACGCCGCGAAGGCCCCCTGGCCGGCGTGCGCGTGGTCGATCTCACGCACATGTTGGCCGGCCCCTACAGCACGTGGCTGCTCGGTGCGCTGGGGGCGGAGGTCATCAAGATCGAGCGTCCCGGCAAGGGCGATTTCACTCGCATCATTGCCCCCTTCAGCGAGGAGGAGAGCATTTACTTCCTCAGCGTCAACCGCAACAAGCGGAGTCTGACGCTCAACTTGAAGGAGGAAAAGGGGAAGGAGATTTTCAAAAAAATCGTCGCCACCTGCGACGTGCTGGTGGAGAACAACCGGGCCGGGGCGATGGACCGGCTGGGGCTGGGCTACAACGATCTGAAGGCGGTGAATCCGCGGCTGGTCTACGCTTCGATCTCCGGCTTCGGGCAGGACGGCCCCTATCGCCACCGGCCCTGCTTCGACGTGGTGGCCCAGGCGATGTCCGGGATGATGAGCATCACCGGCGAGCCGGGCGGCGATCCCTGCCGGGTCGGCGCGTCGATCGGCGACATCGGGTCGAGCCTGTTCGCCGCCGTCGGCATCCTTGCCGCCCTGCAGAAGCGGGCGAGCACCGGCGAGGGCAGCTTCATCGACGTGGCGATGCTCGATTGCCAGCTCGCCCTGATGGAGAACGCCATCGCCCGTTTCCTGAACGCCGGGGAGACGCCGCGGGCGCTGGGCAGCCGCCACCCGCTGATCGCCCCCTTCCAGGCCTTCCCCACCGCCGACAAGCCCATCGCCATCTGCGTCGACACCAACGAGCAGTGGGACCGGATGTGCCACGCCATGGGGCTGGAGCATCTGCTGTCCGACCCGCGCTTCCCCACCGGCTCGGCCCGCAACGCCAACCATGCGGAGTTGGAGCCGCTGCTGCGCGAGGTCTTCCTCACCCGCGGGCGCGACGCCTGGCTGGACGCCATGGAGGACGCCGACGTGCCGGCCAGCCCGATCAACAGCGTGCCGGACGCGCTGAACGACCCCCAGGTGGTCCACCGCAAGATGGTCGTGGAGGTGCCGGAAGGCTCGGGCAAGCGCTTCGCCGCCGTGCCGATCACCATGCCGGAGGCTCCCCTGCCCGCCGAAAGCCCGGCGCCGCGGCTGGGCGAGCACACCGACGCCATCCTGGCGGATCTCGGCTTCAGCCCCGACGAGATCGGCGCCTTCCGTCGCGACGCGGTGGTGTGATGGCGGGCGGCGCGGGGGGAGAGCGGCGGGTGGCGGGCGGCGAAGGGGCGCGTGCGGTGCTGGCGGAAATGTTCCATACTGCTGCCGGAATCACTGCCGCCGGGATCGCTCCCAGCCTCACCCCGGCTTCCGTCCACAGCCCAAAGGTCCGCATGGCGCGCCGCCTTCCGCCCCTTCTCGCCCTCCGCGCCTTCGACATCTTCGCCCGTCAGGGCACGGTGCGGGCCGCCGCCGACGAGCTGGCGGTGTCCCACACGGTGGTGTCGCGCCACATCCAGAATCTGGAGCAGGCGGTGGGGGTGAAGCTGGTGGCGAAGTCGGGGCGCGGCCTGTCCCTGACCCGCGAGGGCATCCGCTACGCCGCCCAGCTCCGCCGCGCCTTCGACCTGATCGGCGAGGCGAGCAACGAGCTGCGCAACGGCGGGATGGAGGCGGTGCACATCTGCTGCCTCGCCGGGCTGGCGTCGCGCTGCCTGCTCGCCCGCCTGCCGGAGTTGGAGGAAGCGCTGACCGGGCGGGAGGTGATCCTTCAGCCGACCTCGACCCGCCCCGACTTCAGCCGGGAGGAGGCCGACGCCGAGATCATGTATCTTGAGGACGGCGGCTCCGTCGCCGACGGGCTGCGCTCGGAGATGTTCGCGCGGCCGCGCATCCTCGCCATCGCCAGCCCGGAGTTCAAGGCGCGCTACCCCGACGTGCGCACGCCCGCCGACCTCGTCGGCCTGCCGCTGATCCACGAGCAGTCCACCGGCATGTGGGAAGCCTGGCTGGAGGAGGCCGGCATCGCCGACATCCCCCGGCTGCGCGGCCCCCGGCTGTGGCAGGCGCATCTGACCATCGAGGCGGCCCGGCTGGGACGCGGGGTGGCGCTGGTCAGCGACCTGCTGGTGACCGAGCCGCTGGCCAACGGCGAGCTGGTGGAGATGGTGGACAGCAACGTGACCATCGGCGGCTATTACTTCATCGCCCCGGTCCACCGCTGGAACACGCCGGTCATCTCCGCCATCCGGCAATGGCTGCGCGGCGTCTTCCCGCCGGACCAGACCTCCACCCTCTAAGGCACTTCCATGACTCAGGACCACGCCCTGCCGCCGGACATCCTGCTGTCCGGCGTGCACACCGTCGACGAGAGCTGGATCGACCTCTACGGCCACATGAACATGGTGCGCTACGTCGCCCTGTTCGACGAGGTCGGCTACGCCCTGATGGAACAATGGGGGCTGGGCGAGACCTACACGCGGGACGAGGGGCTCGGCCTGTTCGTCGTCGACGTGGCGGTGCATTACCGGCGGGAGCTGCGCGCCGGCACACCCCTTCACGTAGCCCTGCGCCTGCTCGACGCCGACGACAAGCGGCTGCTGAGCCTGCTGGAGATCCGGCGGGCCGACAACGGCACGGTCGCGGCGACCATGGAACAGCTCTCGATCCATGTCGATCTCGGCACCCGCAAGGTGACGCCCTTCCCGCCCGCCCTGGCGGAGCGCCTGCGTGCCCTAGCGGCGGTCCAGTCCGCCCATCCCATGCCGGCCCGTCACCGGCGACGGCTGCATCTGGCGCCCAACCCCTCTCCCGCCCCGGGAGAGGGTGGCGCCGAAGGCGCCGGGTGAGGGTCGTGCGAGGATCAGGGCGCTGATTCTCGGCTTTACCCTCACCCTTCCCACGCTTCGCGTGGGCCCCTTCCCTCTCCCGGGACGGGAGAGGGGCGTCGTAGGCAACGGAACCGGTTGCCGGCCGGCGGAACCTTCACGATATGTCCGCCATGACTCATCTGCGCATCGCGTTGCGGCTGGCTTGGCGGGACCTGCGGGGCGGCGTCGCCGGACTTTGGATCGTCATCCTGGGGGTGGCGCTGGGGACCGCCATGATGGCCGCCGTCGGCTCGCTCAGCGGCGGCGTGCTGGACGGAATGCGGGCCACCGCGCGCGAGGCGGTCGGCGGCGATCTGTCCCTGCGCCTGTTCCACGCCCCGGCGACGCCGGAGCAGCGGGCCGTCCTCGACACGATGGGCAGGGTCGGCGAGACCGCGGAACTGCGACCCGTCGCCTCGACGGTGACCGGCAGCGCCCGCGCCCTGATCGAGTTGAAGGCGATCGAAGAAAGCTACCCGCTGGTCGGCACGGCGGCGGTGTCCGGCGCCGCGTCCCTCGCCGAGGCGCTGGCCCAGCGGGACGGGCGATGGGGAGCGGCGGTGTCCGCCGACCTCCTCGACGCGCTGGCGCTGGGCGTCGGCGACCGGCTGCGGCTCGGAACGGCCGAGGTCGCGATCCGCGCCGTTCTGAAACATGAGCCGGACCGTGCTTTCCGCGCCTTCTCCCTTGGCCCGCGTGTCGTCATCGACCGCCGGGCGCTGGACGAAACGGGCCTCGCGGCGCCGGGGATGCCCGTCTACTGGTATTATCGCCTCCTCCTGCCGGAAACGGCCCGCTCCGACGAAGTCCTGCGCGATCTGGAACGCCGCTTTCCCGACGCCGGATGGCGGATCGTCGACGCCGCCCACGGCATTCCGGGCGTGGACCGCACCGTTCATTTCGCCCGCGCGCTGTTCCTTCTCGGGTCGCTGTCCATCCTGCTGATCGGCGGTGTCGGCGTCAGCCGGGCGCTGTCGGCGCACCTCGCCCGGCGGCTGCCGGTCCTGGCGACACTGAAGGCTGTGGGCGGATCGCCGCGCCTGCTCTTCACCGCCTTCCTGATCCAGACGCTGGCGGTGGTCGGCGTGGCGCTGCTGATTGGCCTGGGCACCGGCGCCCTGCTGGCTGCCATGGCCGTGAGCGCGCTGCCTCTCGACTGGATGCCGGAGACGGGCGGCGCCGTCGATCCGGCGGCCATGCTGTTGGCGGGAGCGGTCGGGCTGCTGGCGGCCCTGCTCTGCGCCGTGCCGCCACTGGCCCGCGCCGCCGAAACCAGCCCCGCCGCGATCTGGCGGGGGGCGGTGGATGGCTTGTCCCCGTTGGGCTGGCGGACCCGTGGCGCCGTCGCTCTGCTCGGGCTGGCGCTCGCCGGTCTGCTCGCCGCCTGGACGGGCATGCCGCTTGCGGTCGCCGGCTTTCTGCTCGTCGCCGGGCTGGTGTGGGCGGCGTTCGCGCTGCTGGGGCGGGGGCTCGCCGGGGCGGCCCGCAGACTGGCGCGCGGGCGGCGGGCGGCGGTCCGGCTGGCCGTCGCCAACCTCGGGCGGCCCGGCGCGCCGACGGTCCCGGTGGCCGTCGCGCTGGGCATCGGCCTGACCCTGCTGGTGGCGGTCGGTGTTGTCGGACGGTCGGCGACCGGCCATGTCGCGGCGACGCTGCCGACGCAGACGCCCTCCGTCATCGTGTTGAACGTTCCACCGCCGGACGGCATCGGCTTGAGCAAGCGCCTGTCCGCCCTGCCCGGCGTCGGGCGGGTCGAGACGGCACCCTTCCTCCACGCCCGGATAAGCCGCCTCAACGGCGCCGCCATCACCGAGGCGGACGTCCCGCGTTCCGTCGGCTGGGCGGTGCGCGGCGACCGCGGCCTGTCCTGGCGCGACCGCCCCGCCGCCACCGACCGGATCGTCGCGGGGAGTTGGTGGCCCAAGGGCTATACCGGCCCGCCGCTCGCCTCGCTGGACGCGCAGGTCGCCCGCCGGCTGGGGCTGGCGCTGGGCGACAGCCTAACGCTGGCCCTGGCGGGCGGCCCGGTGACCGCGACGGTCGCCAATCTCCGGCGCATCGACTGGACGCGGCTCGACCTGGACTTCCCGGTGCTCCTCTCCCCCTTCCCCGAACCGCCGCCGCACAGCCTTGTTGCCGCCGTCTGGTCGCCGCCCGAAGCGGTTCCCGCAGTGGAAGAGGCGGTGGTGCGGGCGATCCCGCAAGCCCCCACGATCCGCGTGGCGGAGGTTCTGGACACGCTCGGTTCGACCGTCCAGACCGTGCGCGGGCTTCTCGACGGCCTGTCCGCCGTCGCCCTCGGCGCGGCGGCCGTGGTCCTTCTCGGCGCCATCGCCAGCAGCGCCCGGCGGCGGCTTCAAGAGATGGCGATCCTGCACGCCCTCGGGGTCGGGCGGCGTTCGATGGTCCAGGCGGTGGTGCTGGAATTCGTCCTCCTGGGCGCCGCGGTCGCCGCGGTCGCGGTGCCGCTCGGCTGGGCCGGCGGCGCGGCGGTGGTCGCCAGCCTTGCCGACGGCGCGCCCCTCCCCGGAGGCGCTGTTCCCCTGGCCGCCTTCCTCGGCACCGTCGCCGCGATGGCAGCAGTCGGGGCCGTGCTGGTGGCTTGGCTGCCGCGACGGAACGTGATGCGGCGGTTGCACAGCGATGCGCTGTCCGCCTGACCCGCCGGTCGGTCAGGCCATTTCCGCCGCCGGGATGATCGCGTCGGTCAGCAGGGCGTTGAGAAGGCCGACATGACCGTCCGACCGCGCCGGCCGGCTGGGGTCGGAGGTGACGACGACGGTCAGCCCCAGGCCGGGCACCAGATAGAGCATCTGCCCGCCGTAGCCGCGCGCGTAGGCGATGCGATACCCCTTCGCCTCGGCGAGAAACCAGCCGTACCCGTACTCGTCGCCGGAGAAGGGAGAGCGCGTGCGCGGCACCCACGACGCCTCCACCCAGGCGACGCTGATGACCGTTTGTCCGTTCCACAGGCCGCCTTGCCGCCACAACTCGCCGAAGCGGAAGAGGTCGAGCGGCGACAGCGCCATGTTGTTGCCGCCGAGATAGAAGCCCTGCGGGTCGCGCGTCCAGGACGGCACCTCGATTCCCAGCGGCTCGCCCAGCCACTCCCGCGCCAAGTCAAGCAGGCTGCGCCCCGACGCGCTGGACAGCGCCGCGCCCAGCAGATGGTAGCTCCCGGTCGAGTACAGCATCCGAGCGCCCGGCTCGGTGACGAAGGGGCGGCGCAGCGCGTCGACGACCCAATTGCGGCTGTTGATCCAGCGGCCGTAGCCCGGCCCGGAGGTCGGCTCCAGACCGGCCTGCATGGTCAGAAGGTCGGCGATGGTGATCCGCCGCACCCGCGGATCGACGCCTGCCGGAACCAGTCCCGGCGCCGCCTCGGCCAACGGCACATCGACGCCGCGAAGGACTCCGCGGTCGATGGCGATGCCGGCGAGCGAGGCGGCGATGGTTTTGGACACCGACTTGACGTTGACGGCGCGGTTCACCGCCGGCCCCCGGAAGGCCTCCGCCGACACCACCGTGCCGTTCCGCCCGATGACCAGCGCGTGGATCTGGTCGAGCCCCGCCGCCCGTTTGATCGCGCGGTCCAGCAATGCCGGGTCGAACGCGGTCCCGGCCGCGGGTTGGGCAGCAAGCAGAGGGCGCGTCAGGGCGCAGCCAAGGGACGCGGCGGTGGCGGAGAGGACGGTGCGACGGCCGAGCCGGTGCGGCGGATTCCTGGTCATCCCGGATATGTGGTCCCGCTTCGCTGCCATCCAAGATTGCCACAGAGACCCTGATCGGACTTTGTCCCACCCAGCGCCGCACACGCCGCTTGCCTCCTCACCCCATGGGAACATATTAAGAACACGCAAGCACCGTGGGATGGGACGATGGACGACGCCTTGATCGAGAAGCTCGGCATTCTGGCCGATGCGGCGAAATACGACGCCTCCTGTGCCTCGTCCGGCGCCAAGCCGCGCAGCGGCGGCAAGGAGGGGCTGGGCTCGACGACCGGCGCCGGCATCTGTCACGCCTACACGCCGGACGGGCGCTGCGTCTCGCTCCTGAAGATCCTGCTGACCAACCATTGCCTGTTCGACTGCGTGTACTGCATCAACCGGCGCTCCTCCAACGTCCGCCGCGCCCGCTTCACGGTGGAGGAGGTGGTGGAACTGACCCTGGGCTTCTACAAGCGCAACTGCATCGAGGGGCTGTTCCTATCCTCCGGCATCATCCGCTCGCCGGACCACACGATGGAGCAGATGATGCTGGTGGCGCGGACCCTGCGGCGCGACCACGGCTTCGCCGGCTACATCCACCTGAAGACCATCCCTGAGGCCAGCCCCTGGCTGATCGAGCAGGCCGGACTGTGGGCGGACCGCCTGTCGATCAACCTCGAACTCCCCTCCGACCACAGCCTGAAGGCCTTCGCGCCGGAGAAGAACGGCGGCACGATCAAGGCGGTGATGGGGCAGGTCAACGAGCGCATCGTCGAGGCCAAGGAGGAACGCCGCCGCTTCTCCCCCGCCGGCCAGAGCACCCAGCTCATCGTCGGCGCCGACGACGCCACCGACCGCTCGGTCCTGGAGACCAGCGGCACGCTCTACCAGCGCTACGGGCTGCGCCGCGTCTACTATTCGGCCTTCAGCCCGATCCCGGAGGCCAGCTCGGTGCTGCCGGTCAAGCCGCCGCCCCTGCAGCGGGAGAACCGGCTGTATCAGGCCGACTGGCTGCTGCGCTATTACGGCTTCACGGTGGAGGAGATCGCGTCCGGTGGCGAGGGCGGGATGCTCGACCTCAGCATCGACCCCAAGCTGGCTTGGGCGCTGAAGAACCGGGAGCGTTTCCCGGTCGACGTCAACCACGCCGACCGCGAGATGCTGCTGCGGGTGCCGGGGCTGGGTGCGCGCGCCGTCGACAAGATCCTGTCGGCGCGCCGCCACACCCGCCTGCGCATGGAGGATCTGGGGCGGCTGTCGAGCGGGCTGCGCCGCGCCCGCCCCTTCCTGATCGCCGCCGATTACCACCCCGTGGGCGGGCTGACCGACCGGCTGGACCTGCGCCAGCGCTTGGTCACACCGTCCAGCCAGCTGAGCCTGTTCTGACGATGCGCACGATCACCTTGCGGGAAGGGGCGGACCTCGACGGCTTCCGCCGGGCGGTGCGCCGCCTCGCCGCCGCCCGGACGGCGCCCGACGAGGTGCTGTGGAGCGTCGGCGCGCCGTCGCTGTTCGGCGACGATGCGGCGCCCGCTTCCGAAAACGGCGCCCCGGTCTTCCTGCCCCAGGCGGTCGGACAGTTGATCGAAGCCGTCGTCTGCCACAGCGATCCGGAACGCTACGCCCTGCTCTACCGGCTGGTCTGGCGGGCGCTGAACGGGGAGCGGGCGCTGCTCGACCAGCACGCCGACCCGCTGGTGCACCGGCTGGAACGGCTCGACAAGGCGGTGCGCCGGGACATCCACAAGATGCACGCCTTCCTGCGCTTCCGCGCGCTCTCCGATCCAAACGGCGAGGAGCGCTACGTCGCGTGGTTCGAGCCCGACCATCACATCGTCGAGGCGGTCGCCCCCTTCTTCGTCGAGCGTTTCGAAAGCATGATGTGGACGATCCTGACGCCGAAGGGCTCATTGCACTGGGACCGCCAACGCCTGATGACCGGCCCGCCCGCGGAGCGCCCGGACTCCTGGACCGATGACCGCTTCGCCGAGGGCTGGCAACGCTACTACGAGAGCACCTTCAACCCGGCGCGGGTCAACCCGACGGCCATGCGGGCGGAGATGCCGCGGAAATACTGGGCCAACATGCCGGAGACGGCGGCCATCCCGGCCATGGTCCGCTCCGCCCCCGCCCGCGTCCAGGCGATGCTGGAGGCGGAGGCCGCCATCCCGCGCCGCCGCATGCCCGAAAAGGCGGTGGCGGCGATGGCCCGGCAGGCCCCGGAAAGCCTCGGCGACTTGAACCGCCTGATCCAACGCTCCGAACCGCTGGTGCCCGGCGCGACGCAGGCGGTGCTGGGCGAGGGGCCGGAGGGTGCCGCCATCGCCATCGTCGGCGAGCAGCCGGGCGACCAGGAGGACCGCGAGGGCCGTCCCTTCGTCGGCCCCGCCGGCCAACTGCTGACCGCCGCGCTGGAGGAGGCCGGCATCGACCGAGGCGGCCTCTACCTGACCAACGCGGTCAAGCACTTCAAATTCGTCCAGCGCGGCAAGCGGCGCATCCACCAGTCCCCCACCACTGGCGAGGTCAAGCATTACCGCTGGTGGCTGATGACGGAGCTGGGCTTCGTCCGCCCCCGCCTCGTTGTCGCGCTGGGGGCCACCGCGGCCCTGGCGCTGAGCGGCCGGTCCGTCGCGGTTCTGCGCGAGCGGGGTCCGATGGCCTTCGACGGGTGGAACGGCTTCGTCACCGTCCACCCCTCCTACCTGCTGAGGCTTCCGGGAGACGAGGAGCGGCAGCGGGCGCAGGCGGAGTTCGTGGCCGACCTGCGCCGGGCCGCGGCGCTGGCGTGAGACGGCACCGAGCCGTCCCCCGTCAAACCCTCACGCGCCCTGCTGCTTGAACCGTTTGCCCACCGTGCACTGGATGCGCTGAAGCTCGTACTTCGGGTGGTCGTTGATCCACTTGGCGCTCTCGATCTGACCGGCGATCGGGCAGCTCGACATGGTCAGGGGTTCGGTGTCGGGAACCATCGGGTTGATGGTCTGGCACTGGGTCGGGTCGGACGCCAAGCAGAAGATCATCGACAGGGTAACAAACATCGGGCGCTCCAAAACGCAACGGCACGGCTGTGCCAACATCGTGTGGATCAGCGAGAGCAAGCCGCATGCCATGCCCAGGACGGGGACAGGATTGCGCGATTCCGGCTGCTCGGAAATGAGCCAAACCACAGGGCGCCGAATCATTAGGCATCGAAGGTTAACCAATGCCTAAACGTTGGGAGTTTGCAAAGCCGTTGGTGCAGCGGATGAAACGGAACGGGCCGCAAGGTCCAGAGAAGCCTTCGCGCAAGTCTGGAGCCGGCGCGCCGCAGGTCAACGGAACGTTGAGTGAAGTCTTTCGTATCCTTGAAGCAACCTGCGCTGGCGTCAGGCCCCCGGCTGCTCGCACCGCCATTGGCGGACGTTCCAGTTGGGATGCTCCATGAGCCAATGCACGACGTGGACGTAGCTGTTGCGCGTGCATTCCACCGCGGTCGGGTACCGTTCGCGGGAGAGTGGACGCTCGATGGCGCACTGGTCAGGCCGCACGGCCAGACAGATCACCAGAACCAGTTCAAACATGGTTCGCGTTTCCTGTACGAAAGCTCGATGAGCCGGCGCCTTCGGAGCTTCCGCCAAGGCGGACGAAGGCCGGAACACACCCATCAACAGCCGGCGCCACGGATCGGGCCGCGCTGCTTTGCAGCAAATATTGTTGCTCTGCACAAAACTCGCGCTCGAAACTGCAAATAAATACGTTACAAAATCCTGTTTTGAAGGATTAATCTCTTACTCCCAATTTGCGGTCAGTTCTGGATAAATCTGGCACAAGACGATTGTTTGACGTTTTCTATTCGGCAGAGCCTTGACGAGAAGATGGTCCCAATATAGCATTAAGTACCAATTTGGCGTCAGCTTTTCTGAATATTGAATTCAGAACCGAACATACCGCGCGACAACATCCGCGCGACAACGCCCTTTTGCACTCAGCGCTGCGCTCATAAGCAAGAAGCCCATTGGTTTTTGGGTAAACAATAAGCGCCATCACGGGAGGGATCGTCATGAAGGTATTGTCTCGCTGGCTTCTGGCGTCTGTTGCTGTCGTCGCAGCCGGCTCGGTTTCTGCGAACGACAGTATTCTCAAGAATGAAGCGAACCCCAACAACTGGGCGTCCCAGCTCGGCAATTATGCCGGGCAGCGGTACAGCCCCCTCGACCAGATCACCACCAACAACGTCAAGAATCTTCAGGTGGCGTGGTCGTTCTCCACCGGGGTTCTGCGCGGCCATGAGGGCGGGCCGATCGTCGTCGGCGACGTGATGTACATTCACACGCCGTTCCCCAACAAGGTCTTCGCGCTGGACCTCAACAACCCGGGGCGGGTCATCTGGAAATATGAATCGGTCCAGGACCCGACCGTCATCCCGGTGATGTGCTGCGACACCGTCAACCGCGGCGTCGCGGTCGCCGACGGCAAGGTCTTCCTGGCGCAGGCGGACAACACGCTGGTCGCTCTCGATGCCAAGACCGGCAAGGAGATGTGGAAGGCCAAGAACGGCGATCACACTAAGGGCGAGACCCTGACGGCGGCCCCGCTGGTGGTCAAGGACAAGGTCTTCGTCGGCATCAGCGGCGGCGAGTTCGGCGTGCGCGGGCATCTGACGGCCTACGACACGAACAGCGGCAAGATGGTGTGGCGGGCCTTCTCGACCGGTCCCGATGCCGACGTGAAGATCGATCCGTCGAAGACGATGATGATGGGCAAGCCCATCGGGCAGAAGGATCTCGGCGTCTCGACCTGGCCGGGCGAGGAATGGAAGCGCGGCGGCGGGACCACCTGGGGATGGTACACCTACGATCCGGCGCTCAACCTGATCTATTACGGCACCGGCAACCCCGGCACCTGGAACCCGACTCAGCGGGCCGTCGACAAGGACCGGGCCAAGAGCGACAACAAATGGTCGATGACCATCTTCGCCCGCGACCCCGACACCGGGGAGGCGAAGTGGGTCTACCAGAAGACGCCGTTCGATGAATGGGACTTCGACGGTGTCAACGAGAACATCCTGGCCGACATCAACATGAACGGCCAGCAGCGCAAGGTGCTGGTCAACTTCGACCGCAACGGCTTCGCCTACACCCTGGACCGGGCGACCGGCGAACTGCTCGTCGCGCAGAAATACGACCCGACGGTCAACTGGGCGACCGACGTCGACATGAAGACCGGGCGGCCGAACGTCGTCGACAAATACAGCACCTTCGCCAACGGCGAGGACAAGAACACCGCCGCCGTGTGCCCGGCGGCTCTCGGCACCAAGGACCAGCAGCCGGCCTCCTTCTCGCCGGACACCGGCCTGTTCTATGTCCCGACCAACCACATCTGCATGGACTACGAGCCGTTCTCCGTCTCCTACACGGCCGGTCAGGCTTATGTCGGCTCGACCGTGTCGATGTACCCGACGCCGAACTCGCACGGCGGCATGGGCAACTTCATCGCCTGGGACGCGGCGGCCGGCAAGATCGTCTGGTCGCGGCCGGAGCGCTTCGCGGTGTGGAGCGGCGCCCTGTCGACCAAGGGCGGCGTCGCCTATTACGGGACGCTCGAAGGCTACCTCGTCGCCGTCGACATGAAGGACGGCAACGAGCTGTGGCGGTTCAAGACCCCGTCCGGCATCATCGGCAACATCAACACCTACACCCACAACGGCAAGCAGTATGTGGCCGTCCTATCGGGCGTCGGCGGCTGGGCCGGCATCGGTCTCGCCGCCGGTCTGACCCAGGAATCCGGGGCGAACCAGTGGCATCAGGCCGTCCATCCCAACCGCGCCGGCGGTACGGGCGTGGCGACCGCCGGCCTCGGCGCCGTCGGCGCCCACCAGTCGCTGGGCGAGTACACGCAGCTCGGCGGCGTCCTGACGGTGTTCCACGTTCCGGACCAGAAGTGATCGGCAGACCTGCCCCCGGTGCCGCAACGCACCGGGGGCTTTGCTTTATGGCTCTCGGCATTCACGCCTCTGGTTTCCACTGCGACCCGGCTTCCGGGCAAGGAACGCGACACCCATGAAACGCAGACTTGGCTTGCTGACCGGCATGCTGACGGCGGGCACCGTTGCCTGTTTCGCCGCCCTGGCACAGGACGCGCCGACGACCCCCGACGGGATGCCGACCTACATCGTCAAGGACGGTCAGGTGGACAAGGGAACCTACAACGGCTACCGCCGCTTCCACGCGACCTGCCACACCTGCCACGGCTTCGACGCGTCGGGGTCGTCCTTCGCCCCCAGCCTCGCGGACTCGCTCAAGCGCCTCAGCTACGACGATTTCAAGGAGGTCGTCGTCAATGGCCGTCAGAACCAGGGCGCCACCGGGGACAAGGTGATGCCCTCCTTCGGATTGGATCCGAACATCATGGACCATCTGGACGACATCTATCGCTACCTGAAGGCGCGGGCGGACGGCGCTCTGCCCGGCGGGCGTCCGCAACGCATCGGCGGCTGATCCGGCGGAGGAAGACCCTTCATGGCATTTCCTTCTGTGCTCGTCGCAGCCGCTCTCGCCGTGGCGCTGCTGTCCGGCGCGACAGCGCCGGCCCGCGCCGTCGAGGCGACCGACCGCGAAACCGTACGCATCTGCGCCGACGGCAATCTCCTGCCCTACTCCAACGAAAGGATGGAGGGTTTCGAGAACGAGATCGCCCGGCTTATCGGCGAGGACCTGAAGAAGCCGGTGACCTATTACTGGTGGCCGCAGACCATCGGCTTCGTCCGCAACACGCTGCGTGCGCGGCAGTGCGACCTCGTGATGGGAACGGCGTCCGGCGAAGAATTGATGCAGAACACCAACCCATATTACCGGACCGTCTATTCCCTCGTCTACCGCACCAAGTCGGGCATTCGGGCGGAGAGCATGGGCGATCCGTCCCTGAAAGACGCCCGCATCGGCGTCGTCGAGAAAACGCCCGCGGTCAACCTGCTGCGCCTCTACGGCATCACCCGGACGGAGCCCTACCAGCTCAACACCGACACGCGCGCCAACAACCCGGCCCGCGACGCCATCGAGGACGTGGCCGCCGGCAAGACCGACGCCGCGGTGATCTGGGGGCCGATCGCCGGCTACTTCGCCGCCCAGCAGACGGAGCCGCTGACCGTCGTTCCGTTGGTCAAGGAGCCGGCGGGCGCCCGGCTGCAATTCAACATCTCCATGGGCATCCGCTCCGACGAGCCGGAATGGAAGCACTGGCTCAACGATTTCATCAAGCGCCGCCAGGACGACATTGACCGCATCCTGCTGCGCTACCACGTCCCGATCATCGGCCCCGACGGCGCGCTGAAGACCGCCGCCGCCATCGAGCCGCCGGGCTACCGGATGGACCAGTACCGCGCCCCGACCCCCGCCGGCCTGTCCGGTGCTTCCACCGTGACCCTGGCGGAGTTGAGGCGTCTGATCGAGCATTTTCCCGACACGCGGCTGATCGACGTGATGCCGGCCCCGCCGCGCCCGGCCGACCGGCCGGCGCCGACCGTCTGGGCGCCTCCGCCCCGCCGCAGCCTGCCGGGAGCCGTCTGGCTGCCCAACGTCGGCTACGGCAGCCTGTCGGGCGAGCAGGAACGCTATTTCCGCGCCGGGCTGGAGACCGTGAGTCACGGGGACCGGGCCGCCCGGCTGGTCTTCTTCTGCGAGCCGGACTGCTGGATGTCCTGGAACGCCGCGAAACGCGCCGTGGAGTGGGGCTACGGCAACGTCTACTGGTATTCCGACGGCGCCATGCGCTGGCAGGAGGCCGGATACGGCTTGGAGACGGTGCAGCCCTTCACCGGCGGCGCGTCGAACTGACCGAGGCGCTTCGCCACGGTCCAAGCTGGCTCAGTCCAGGCGGGCCGCGATGTCCCGCGCGATGCGGCCGGCCTTCTGTTCGAGCTGGACCGGCTGTTCGCACAGCGCCGTCTGATTGCGCCGCCGCTCGTCGAGGATGCGCCGCCGCCACGCGATCTCCTCGCGCAGGGCCGCCGCCTCGGCGGCGTCGGCGGGAAGCGTCTGGAGACGGGTCAGCGCCGCGTCGATGCTGTCGAGCAGGACACGCTGCTGGTGGGCGTAGCGCTTGATGGCCGAGATGGCTTGGCCGCGCTCCTGGTTGAGCGCGTCGAAGGCTCCGGCGAACAGAGCGGTGAGGGCAGCGTTGCGGTCCGACGCCGCGCCGTTGGCCTCCAGCTGATCGGCGAAGCCATCGATCGCCGCCTGCTCCTGCTCCGGATCGAGCCGGCGGTCGAGAATCCGCTTCAGAACCGGTTCAGTGCCCGGAATGTCGCGCCAATCGCCTTCCTTCCCCTCGATGGGATCGCCGGGCCAGATCTGGCCGGACGACAGAGTCGGCACGAGGATCTGAACACAAGGCCAATCCGGGTCGCTCCCGGCCGCCCCCGCCGAGACAGACGTCAGGATGAGCAACGCGACGGCAAGGACAGCGGAGCGATGACGCATGAAGAGAGTCTGCCGGACATCGGGCGCCCTTGCCCATCCACGCATTCGGATGAGGCCGACGGAATTCGTCGCAATGGCGCTCCTGTTCCTGTTGCTGAGCGGTGCGGCCCCGGCGGCGGCGCAGGCGCCGGCCAAGGTTCTGGTCTTCGATCTGGAACTGGTGGACACCAGCCGGGAGCCCGCCGATCCGGACCATGCCGGACGGCTGGAACGGGTGACGGCACTGCTGCGCGACGGGCTGAAGGATGGCGGTTACGCGGTGACGGGCGTTCGCGACAGCGCCGTCGCCGCGGAGGTGCCGGCGTCGCTCTATCGGTGCAACGGCTGCGAACGCGACCTTGGGCGCCGGGCCGGCGCGGACATCGTGGTGACGGGTTTCATCCATAAGATCAGCACGCTGATCCTCAACATGCAGATTATAATGCGCCGCACCGGCGATGGCGGTGGAGACGGCGAAGTCATCGTAGTCGCAAACGCGGACATCCGCGGCGACAACGAGCGGTCGTGGCGGCGCGGCGTCGAATGGCTGCTGCGTCACCGTCTGCTGGCCGCACCGCCATCCGACCGGTGACGAACCCTGACGACATCCGAGGCGGGGGAGCCAACCTTCGTCCGACACGGGGAGGAGGATCGCTTGGCCGACGACGCTTTGCTCTCCTATGTGCCGTACCGCCCGGCGGCAAGCCGCGTCCGGTATTACGACATCACGTTGCGCGACTATGTGGACCAGTTCCGGATCGGCGTCTGGGACCAGGAGAAGGAGCGCACGCAGCGCGTCCGGATCAACGTCTCGCTGACGCTCCCCTGGCCCGACCGGCCGATGACCGACAGCCTGGACGAGGTGCTGTCCTACGACTTCCTGATCGACGGCATCCGCGCCCTGCGCGACGGCGCCCATGTGAACCTCGTGGAGACGCTGGGCGACCGGATTCTCGCGCTGTGCTTTTCCAACCCGGAGGTGACCCGCGCGCGGGTGCAGGTGGAGAAGCTGGACGTCGTTCCGGAATCCGGCGGTGTCGGCATCGTTATCGAGCGCTCCCGCCCCGAAGGAGCGCACGGGGCATCATGAGCAGCGCGCCGCTGTGGGTCGTGAAGCTGGGCGGCAGCCTGTGGCGCGCCCCGGAATTGCGGCGCTGGCTGGAAATCCTGGCCGCGGCGCGGCGTCTGCGCGTCGTGATCGTCCCCGGCGGCGGTCCCTTCGCCGACGCCGTCCGCGACGCCCAGCCGGCGCTCGGCTTCGGCGATCGCGCCGCGCACCGCATGGCCCTGCTCGCCATGGAGCAGTACGGAACCGCCCTCGCCGACCTGGAGCCGCGGCTGACCCCCGCCCGCAGCCTCGCCGATCTGCGCGGCCGGCCGAGCCCGACCGTCTGGATGCCGCTTCCCCTGGCGGACAGCGCCGACGTGGCGGAAAGCTGGGACGTCACGTCCGACAGTCTCGCGGTCTGGCTGGCCGGTGCGCTCGGCGCCACCTGCGCGGTCCTCGTCAAGTCCGCTCCATTGCCGGACGCCGTGGTCCCAGTGACGCAGCTCGCAACGGAGGGCATCGTCGATCCGGCCTTGCCGGACCGCATGGCGCGCTACGGCGGGGCCGTCTGGTGCGTGTCGCGGGACGATCATCGGCGCTTCGCCAAGGCGCTGGACCAGGGCAACCCGTGCGGCACCCACCTTGCCCTGCCCGACGATCAACAGGACGCCGATGGCTGAGCGTCCCAAGCACGTCCTGTTCCTGACCGGCGCGCTGGCCGAACCGCGCCTGCGCCATGTGCTCGCCGCGCTGGAGCCGCTGGAGTTCCAGGCCACCGTGGTCAATCTCGGCATCAAGGTTGCGGCGCTGGCGACGACGGAGATCGTGCTGCGCCGTCTCACCTCGACCGAGGGGGCCGACCTCGTCCTGTTGCCGGGGCGGTTCCGCGGCGACCTCGACCGGCTGTCCGCCCATTTCGGCGTGCCCTTCGAGCGCGGTCCCGACGAGCTGGATGATCTGCCCCAGCATTTCCGGCGTCAGGCCGCCCCGCTCGATCTCAGCCGCTACCGCACCACGATCTTCGCCGAGATCGTCGAGGCGCCGCTGCTCGGCGTGTCGGCGATCCTGGAGCGTGCCGCCCGCTTCGCGGCGGACGGGGCCGACGTGATCGACCTCGGCGGGCTGCCCGACCATCCCTTTCCCCATCTGGAGGAGGCGGTGACGGCGCTGCGCGGGGCCGGCCACACGGTCAGCGTCGATTCCCTCGACCCCAAGGAGTTGCTGCGCGGTGCCGCGGCGGGGGCGTCCTACCTGCTCAGCCTGACCGAGGAGACCGCCTGGGTCACCCGCGAGACCGAAGCGGTGCCCATCGTCATCCCCACCACGCCGGGCGATCTCCCGTCGCTCGACCGGGCGCTGGACGCGATCCGCGGCGCGGGCCGGCGCTGCATCGCCGACCCGATCCTGGAGCCGATCCATCACGGCTTCACCGACTCCCTGCTCCGCTACCGCGAAGTCCGGGCGCGCCACCCCGACCTGGAAATCCTGATGGGGGTCGGCAACGTCACCGAACTGACCGACGCCGACACGCCGGGGATGACCGCGCTGCTGATGGGGATCGCCTCCGAACTGCGCATCGACCACATCCTGACGGTTCAGGTCAGCCCCCATTGCCGCCGGACGATCCGCGAGTTCGACGCGGCGCGGCGTCAGTTCTTCGCCGCAGCCGAGGCCGGCGCCCTGCCCCGCAATTTCGGCGATGCCCTGCTCTGCCTGCGCGACCGCAAGCCCTTCACCAGCACGCCGGAGCAGGTGGCCGATCTCGCCGCCCGCATCCGCGACCCGAATTACCGGATCGAGGTGACGGAGCAGGGGCTTCATCTCTACAACCGCGATGGGCACCATGTGGCCGGCGATCCCTTCGCCCTGCTCCCGCACATCGATCCCCGCACCGACATGGGGCATGCCTTCTATCTCGGGGCGGAACTGGCGCGCGCGCAGATTGCCTGGCAGCTCGGCAAGCGCTACAGCCAGGACAACGAACTGCGCTGGGGCGTGGCGGTGGACGCGCCGGACGGCACCGGAGGGGGCGAGACGTGACCTTCATCCGCGAAACCATCATCACGAGCTGCGACGCGGCGGGCAACGTCCACGTCGCCCCCATGGGCGCCACAGTGACGGAAACCGGCTATGTCCTGGCCCCCTTCCGCCCGTCGCGCACGCTCGACAACCTGCTCGCCACGCGCTGCGCGGTGGTGAACTTCACCGATGACGTCCGGGTGTTCGCCGGCTGCGTCACCGGGCGGCGGCGCGACTGGCCGACCGTCCCGGCGGAGCGCATCCGCGGGGCGGTGCTCGCCGGGGCGCTGACACATGAGGAACTGGAGGTGGCCGCGGTGGAGGACGACGGCGTGCGTCCGCGCCTGGACTGCCGCCCGGTGCATCTCGTCACCCACCGCCCCTTCCGCGGCTTCAACCGGGCGCAGGCCGCCGTGGTGGAGGGGGCCATCCTGGTCAGCCGCCTGCATCTCCTGCCGCCCGAGAAGATCGACCGCGAAATCGACTATCTGTCCATCGCCATCGGCAAGACCGCCGGCCCCGTGGAGCTGGAGGCGTGGGGCTGGCTGCTCGACCGCATCGCCGAACACCGGGCCGGCGGAGAGAAGGCACCATGACCCGGCTGCTCGCCAGCGTCGCGTCCCTGGAGGAACTGACGCTCGCCGCACGGGGGGGTGCGGACATTCTGGATTTGAAGGACCCGAAATCGGGTGCGCTCGGAGCGTGGCCGCTGGACAGCATCGTCCGCGCCGTCGATACGGCCCGCCAATGGCACCTCCGCGCGCCGCTGAGCGCCACCGTCGGTGACCTGCCAATGGATCCCATAATCGTAGCGGGGCAGGTGGCCGAAACATCGACCTGCGGCGTCGATTACGTGAAGATCGGGCTGTTTCCATCCGGCGATCCGGTGGGCTGCGTGGCCGCGCTGGCGCCGGAGGCCCGGCGTGGCACCCGCATCGTCGCCGTGCTGTTCGTCGATCTTTGGACCGACCCCGGCATTTTGCTTCCCGATATCGCAAAAGCCGGCTTCGCCGGAGCCATGCTCGACACTGCGGGAAAAGGCTCCGGCGGGTTGCTGCGTCACAAGACGAAGGGCGAGTTGGCGCGCTTCCTGACACAGGCGCGCAGCCACGGCCTGCTCACCGGGCTCGCCGGTTCACTGCGCCTGGACGACATTCCGGCGTTGCTGCCGCTCGCGCCCGACTATCTCGGTTTCCGCACCGCGCTGTGCGCCGGTGCCGACCGGGGCGGCGCGCTGGACCCGGCCGCGCTGGCCGCGGTCCGCGACGCCGTCCCGGAACAGCCCTTCAACGGTTGAACGCGCGACCTTCTATTGCCCGGAGCCCTGCTTCGGCGGTTCGGACTTGGTGTTGCCACCCTGCGACACCGAGCCGCCACCGATGGTGCCCTGCCGCTGTCCGGCCAGGGAATTGTCCGGCAGCGCCCCGGTGCCGCTCGTGGAACCGCCCGACGCACCGGACGCCGAAGAATCGGGCGTCGTGGAGCCGGATGTGCCGCTTTGTCCCCCGCCTTGAGTGACCCCGCCGCCGACGGTGCCCTGCCGCTGCCCGGCCAAGGAGTTGTCCGGCAGGGCGCCGGTCGATGGGCTGGAGCTTTGGCTTCCGGAGCCTTGCGGCATCGCGCCGCCCGTGGTTTGGGCCGACGCCGGAACCGCCGCCGCGGCCGATGCGAGGGCCAGCAGAGACGCACCGGCCAGGATGTGCAGATGTTTCATGGACCTGTCCTCCGGCATGATGTTGGACGAATCTGGGGACGATCGGGCGCCTCTAACCCACGTCCTTCGTGCTGCGGTTCTGGCGGGACGCTTCGCCCATGCGGCCGATGTCCTCCTTCGCCCGCTCGTCCCGCCCGGCGTCCTGCGGTTCGTCCTTCTTGAATTCCTGCTCGCTGCCGAGAACGCTCTTCTCGCCGCGCGGCTGGTCCTGAGTCTTGTCGGAATGTCCCGTCATGACGTTTCCTCCACCCGAGCCCGCCCGGCGGGATGACCGGACGGTCGTCTGTGCCATCAACCGCAGGTCGCCGGGGGCGGTTCCGCCTGTCCTGTCACCCCTGTTCCGCCGGCCCGCCACGGCGGGCCCAGAAGCCCCGCCCGGGATCGTAGGCGAGGATCGCCGCCCCCAGGAACAGCGCGAGGCACGCGATGACGGCCAGGAACGCCGTGCCGTTGAATTGCAGATACAGAGCGAAGCGGATCAGCTCGACTGCCTGCGTGAAGGGGTTGATCCCGGCGATCCAGGCGAGCGTCGGGCTGCCCTCGCGGATGCGCCACAGCGGGTAGAGCGCGGAGGAGGCGAAGAACATCGGGAAGATGACGAAGTTCATCACGCCCGCGAAATTCTCCAGCTGCCGGATGAAGGAGGACAGCAGGAGGCCGAGCGCGCCCAGCATCAGCCCGCTGAGCACCAGCGCCGGCAGCACCGCGAGATAGCCGAATTCCGGCGGCTGGACGCCCCAGAACCAAGCGATGACGAGGAAGACGTAGACCTGGGCGATCGACACCAGCACGCCGGCCAGCAGCTTGCAGACCAGCAGGTACCAGCGCGGCAGCGGGCTGACCAGCAGGGTCTTCATGCTGCCCATCTCCCGGTCATAGACCATGGACAGCGAACTCTGCATTCCGTTGAACAGCTGGATCATCGCCACCAGCCCCGGCGTCACGTAATCCTCGTAGAGGATGTAGGTCTCATAGGGCGGGATGATCGACAGGCCGAGCACCGCGCGGAACCCCACCGCGAAGATGGCCAGCCAGACCAGCGGCCGCACCAGGGCGGCGAAGAACCGCTCGCGCTGGTGCACGAAGCGCAACCCCTCGCGGACGATGACCGCGCGCAGGCAACGCCAGCAGAGCGTCGCGTTCATTCCCGCACCCCCGTGTCCGTCAGCCGCGCGAAGGCGTCATCCAGGGTCGCCGCACCGGTGGCGGCGCACACCGCCTCCACCAAGCCGCTCGCCAACACCCGCCCGCGGTGCAGCACCACGACGCCGTCGCCGTCGCGCGCCTCGTCGATCAGGTGGGTCGCCCACAGCACGGCCAGCCCGCGCTCCCGGCAGAGGTCATGCACATGGTCGAGGACCTGCCGGCGCAGTTCGATGTCGAGCCCGACGGTCGGCTCGTCCAGCAGCAGCAGGCTCGGGCGGTGGAGCAGCGCGCGGGCGATCTCCACCCGCCGCCGCTGCCCGCCGGACAGGGTGCGCACACGCTCGTCCGCGCGCTCGGACAAGCCGATGCGGGCCAACTCCTCGCTTGCCCGCGCCTCGATGTCGGCGGGCGCCAAGCCGTGCAGCCCGCCGTGATAGCGCAGGTTCTGGATGACGGTCAGGTCCGGGTCGAGCGTCGGTTGCTGGAACACCACGCCGATGCGCGCCAGCGCCTGGGTCGGGTGCCGGCGCATGTCGAAGCCGAAGACCCGGATGCTCCCCCGGCGGGTGTTGTAGATGCGTGTGATCAGCGAGAAGAGCGTGGTCTTGCCGGCGCCGTTGAGCCCCAGCAGGACGGTGAACCGCCCCGCGGGGACGCCGAACGACACGCCGCCCAGCGCGGTTCGCGCCCCGAAGCTGTGGCTCAGCCCCTCGACCGCCAGAACCGGGTCCGCCGCGGCGTCACCGGGAACGGCACGCGGCTCGGGAGGCGCCGTTTCGAAGCAATCCATGTCGTCTCCATCGCCCATCACTGCCGCTGTTCAAACCCTCTCCCCTCTGGGGAGAGGGAGGGGCCCGCCGAAGGCGGGAGGGTGAGGGTCGGGCGAGGATCAAGGCACTGATCCTTGCCAGTACCCTCACCCGGCCGCTTCGCGGCCACCCTCTCCCGGGACGGGAGAGGGATGCGTGCCCATCACGGCTTGACGATCACGCCCCAGGGCGCGCCGCCGACCGAGATCGACTTCACGACCCGGCCGCGCTCCAGGTCCATCACCGACATGTCGTTGCTGACGCCATTCGTCGTGTAGAGTCGTTTCTCGTCCGGCGACAGCGCCAGATTCCACACGCGCTGACCGACGAGATGGTAACGTTTCACCTCGTAGGTCTTGGCATCGATCTCGGCGACCCGGTTGGCCGGGCCGAGGGCGACGAAGGCCCGCTGCCCGTCGCTGGTCAGCTGGATGCCGACCGGCTGGATGGATTCGCGCGGCACGCCCTGGACCGCGAAGCTGATCTTGTGGACGAGCTTGCGCGAGGACGCGTCGATGATGCTGACCGTCCCGCCGACCTCCGACGACACCCAGACGAACCGCCCGTCCCCGGTGAACTGGGCGACGCGCGGGCGCGCATCGACCAGCACGTTGTCGATGATCTTATGCGACTCCGTGTCGATGAAATGGGCCATGTTCGTCGTCTCGGAGGTGTTCACCAGGATCTTGCCGTCCGGGCTGACGCCCATGCCCTCCGGTTCCACCCCCACCTGGATCTCGCCGATGATCTTCTTGCTCGCGATGTCCACCACCGAGACCATGTTGTCGTCCTCGTTGGCGACGTAGAGCCGGTGCCCCTGCGGGTCCAGGACGAACAGCTCAGGATCGGGGCCGGAGGGCAGCCGGTCGACCACCTTCTGGGTCGCCACGTCGATGACGTCGATCCGGTTGTCGTCGCCGACGCAGACGAAGATCTGAGTCATGTCCTCGTTGAAGGTGATGCCGCGCGGCCGGCGGCCGACCTTGATCGTGGCGACCACCTGCAGCTTGCCGCCGTCCACCACCGAGACGGTGTTGCTCTTCTCGTTCGACACGAAGATCGTCTCCGCCTGCGCGGGCTGGGCGACAGCGAAGCCCAGCAGCGCTAACGCGCCGATCCGGGCGGCTCCTCCGGTTAACGACATCACGTTCCCTCCCATGGTTGCCCCTGCCGGGGCTTTTCTCAGCGGTTGCGGCACCGGCTTTCCGGGCGATCGTCGCCGAGCGTGTCGAGTTCCGAGAACTGGTGCAGGTAGCCCGGCTGCGGCGACACCGAGACGAGCACCCGCGGCCCGGCCAGCAGCACCGGCTGCCGAAGCTGCCCGTCCCAGTCGCGGAAGGTCAGGCCCTGCCCCTTGAAGGCCGGCAGGGTGAAGTCCGGGCCACGCACGAAGGCAGCCAGCGCCGCGGGGTCGGCGGGCTTGGTGCGCGTCGCCGCCTCGCCCACCGCGCGGACGGCCATCCAGGCGGTGTAGTCGCGCGGGCGCATCCAGCGTCCGGCCTGCCGTTCGAAGCGGCTGTGGATCTGCGTCGCCCCCCACTGCTCGTGCACGCGCGACCACGCCGTCGGAACGAGGCCATGGGTGCCGACGACCGGGCGGGGCAGCCACGTCTGGTAGAGCAGATATTCGCCGAACCCGTCCGCCTCGTCGGCGACGACTAGCACGTCGTGCTCGGTGCCCTGGGTGAAGGTGAGGATTTCCGACTGCACGGTGACGTGCCCGGTGTCGACGCGGCGGTTCGCGTCCTCGAAGGTCCAGCGCTTCTCCTCGACGATCTTGGCGCGGTAGCGCTTGGCGGCGGCGCGGATCGCGTCGGCGTAGGCGGCGTCCTGCGGCGTCCGCCCGACCACCAGCAGCCAGTTCATCCATTTCCGCGATGCGAGATACTGGGCCAGCGCGTCGGCCTGCATCCGCCGGCTGGGCGTGACGTGCAGCAGGTTGGCGCGGCAGCGCTCGTTGCGCAGGTCGTCGTCCGGGGCGCGGGTGTTGAAGATCAGCATGTCGGCCGCCTCGGGCGCCGCCGCCGCGGCGAGCAGGGCGTCCTTCTGCAGGTCGGCGACGAGCAGCCGCACGCCCTGCCCGGCGAGGTCGCGCACGGCGTCCTCGACGCGCCCGTCCTCCGGCACCGTCACCTCGACCAGATCGAAGCGCTGGTTGAGAAACCGCCCGGTCGTGTTGTTGTCGGCGATGGCGAGGCGAGCGCCCTGGACGCCCTCGTCGTCCGACACCGGTTCGAGGAAGGTCTGGGGGATCCGCGGCTCCTCCGCGCGGGCCAGATAGCCGATCCGCACCACCAGCGGATCGGCGCCCCAGGCCGAGGTCCCGAGCAGGAGCGCTGCGGCAATGGTCAGAAGGGCGGCGGCCCGGCTCACGGGTGCGCGCCCGCTACACCTCTGCAAGAAAAAGCACCTCTCCGATTCCCCCGGCCGACCGGTCGCCGATAAGGCGCCGGGCACGGGTTCCGGCGGTTGGGAATCCAGTGGGCCAAGCCCCGCCATCGATCAGCTCCTTCCGCATCAGGTCCAGAAACAGCCAGTCGTTCATGCCGCCGTCGACGAAGCCGGACGGAACGGCGTCCGACGCTTGGGGCAGCAGGATGGAGCCGCGCCGCATGGCCTGCCCCGCATCGGGGCCGCAACCGGCGCCGACGACGATGGTCCCGGCGATCATCCGGGCGCCGCACAGGCTCCCCACCCGTCCATGGACGGCGATCAGCCCACGGCGCATCCGCTCGCCGACGCGGTCGCCGGCGTTGCCTATGACGACGACGGAGCCGCCGCTCATGCCGCGCGTGCCACCGGCCAGCGGCGCCCCCAGGAAATCGCCGGCATCGCCCGCGACGCGCAGGCGCCCGCCGACCATCCCAGCGGCGGCAAAGGCGCCGCAGTCCCCCTCGACGGTCAGCGTGCCACCGCGCATGGCGCTGCCGGCATAGGCGCCGCACTCCCCCTCGACCCGGAGATCCCCGGCGGTCATGCCCGTCCCCACCCCGTCGAGCACGGCGCCGCCGGGACGCAGGATCAGGGTACCGGAAGGGCCGCCGTCCTCCAGCATGAACAGCGTATCCAGCCGATGGCGCCCCCGTCCACGGACCAGCATCAGCCGGGCCAGCGCCTCCCGCCCGCCCTCGATCAGCTGTTCGGGCAGGACGCCGGTCATGTCGATGGGCGGACCGGCGGGGTCTCGGATGGTGAGGACGATGCCGCTCATGCCATCACCTCATGCAGCCGGAACTGGTAGCGGCCGAGCTTGCCGCCGTAATTGCCGGCGGTCACCGACACCACCCCACCCGCGGCGCCGAGGTCCGCCACGGCGGCGATGCCCGCGCGCATGGCGGCGGCGACCGCCGCCTCGCTCACGCCGTCGATCACCAGTTCGAGGATGGATTCCACCCCTTCCGGCACCAGCGATGCCGGCACCGCCGCCCGCAGGGTCGGGCAAAAGGCGGTGTTGGTCGAGGCGATCATGCCCTTGTACTTGCCGCCGATCTTGGAGCCGGAACGGACCACCCCGCCGGGAAAGGGCAGGATGGCGCCCGGCACCTCGCAGATCGCCAGGACCGCCGCCTGCGCCGCCGCCAGCCCAGCGCGGCGGTCCGCCGCCAGGATGATGAAGTTGCCGCCGCCGACGCCGTCCACCGCCCCGGTGGCCGCCTCGCACAGGAACTCGCCGTCCATCACCGGGATGCGCCAGTAGCGTCGGCTGCCCACCCGCTTGGCGATCTGCCAACCGTCGCCGAAATAGCGTAGCGCGTTGCCGAGCGGGATTGTCGGGCCGTCCCGCAGCCCCGCGTAGCAGGCCGTTCCGGGGCAGGTCATCACGCATTGCCCAACGCGGCGCGCCACCTGTTTCGCCAGTTCCGCCTTGGACATGGCAAACAGCAGAACCGCGGCGCCGGGCCGCGAGTCCGGCGTCTCGTCGGATGCAAGAGGGCGCTCCATCGCCGCCTCGCAGCCGCAGGCGATCACCGAGGTGGCGAAGCCCGTCATGCTGACCACCGCCGCCTGGACCCAGGCCGGCGTGTCGGCGGTGATCACCAGCCGCGTGCCGAGCATGGGGAAGGCCTCGGCGAAGGTGTCCTCGATGTGGACGCCGTTGAGCCGCATCAGAACGCCCCCGGCTGACACGCGTGGCGGACCAGGCCGGTGCCGCCGCGGATTTCCTCCTCCGCAATGCGGAAGTGCCTCAGCCGCTGGCCCATGCGCTCGTCGAAGCGGCGCGCCATCCAGGATTCGATCGTCGGGTCGTAGGCGGGTTCCACCACATGCGTGCGTCCCTGGAGGAACGCCACCACCACGCCGTCGCGGACGATCAGCCGGCCGTCCTTGAAGACGAGGTCCGGTCTCTCGAACATGGCGCGGCGGTCCGGCCGGTCGGTGTAGACGGTGATGTCGGCGACCGCCCCCGGACCGAGATGCCCGCGGTCGGTCAGGCCCAGGATGCGCGCCGGCGCGGCGCGGGTCATGGTGGCGATCTCGCCCAGCGAATATTCGCGCGTCAGCGACCCGAGAATCGTGTGCTCCGGGAGAGCCGGGTGCAGCTCCGCCATCCGGGCGAGGCGGTAATCGCGGTCCATCAGCAGGCGGATCAGCTCGGGGTAACTGGTGAAGGGCGCGCCGTTGGGGTGGTCGGTGGTGAGGAAGATCCGCCAGGGGTCCTCGATCAGCAGGAACAGCTCCAGCCCGATCGCCCATTGCAGCGCGTTGACGAAGGCCTTGTCGCGGTAGCGGAAGGGCACGACACCGCAGCCGGCGTCGCATTCGATGTCCATCATCACCCATTTCTTGGGATGGGCGAGCCCGGCGTTGTTCATCTGCGCCATGGTGTCGGCCGAGGCCGTCACCGTCTGGCCGAACATGATCTGCCCGACGTCCACGGAGATGTTGGGCCGGCGGTTGACCGCCTCGGCCACCCGCGCCGCGGCGGAGGAGAATTTCCGGTCGCCCTCCGCGCCGTAGGCGTGGAACTGAACATGGGTGAGGTGGAGACGCAGACCATCGACCGCCGCGATGCTGTCGAGCGTCGCCTCGACGTTGCCCGGCACGCCGAGGTTGAAGCCGTGCAGATGCAACGGGTGCGGAATCCCCAGCCGCTGCACCGCCCCCGCCAGGGCGGTCAGGATGCGGCGCGGCGTGATGGCGTGGAAGGGACCGTTCTCGTCCACGTCGAGGCGGCGCTGGTTGTATTTGAAGGCGTTGATGCCGCCGGGATTCACCGCCTTGACGGCGAGGCTGCGCGTGGCGTTCAGCATGAAGCCGACATAGTCGGCCACCGCCTCTTCCCCGGCGCCGGAAGCGAGAAGCTCCAGCAGCAGGTCGTCGTTGCCCAGCACCAGATAGCCGCCGGTGTCGATCAGCGGGATGTCCGCCATCTCCAGGTGCGCGTGGCGGGCGTTGCTCGGCAGCATCGCCGGCTCGAAGGCCGCCGTGTAGCCCATCTGGGCGTAGCGGCAGCCCGTGGCGTGGGTGGAGGGGGTGGCGAGGCCGCCGCCGCAACCGCAGGGCTCATCCGCCGCCGCGCGATGCTCCTCCGCCATCAGCAGGCGCGCGATGTTGACCTTTCCGCCGGCGATGTGGCTGTGGATGTCGATGGCGCCGGCCATCACGACCCGCCCGGACAGGTCGTGGAGCTCGTCCAGCGCGGCGCCGCGGCCGGGATCGGCGACGATCCGCCCGTCCCGGATGAACAGGTCGCCCACCGCGCCGTCGCGCCCGTTGGCCGGGTCGTAGATACGCCCCCCGGCGAGTTTCGTCAGCATGCGGGGGCCTCCTGCGGCAGGACGGCGGCGATGGCCTTCAGCACGGTCGCGACGTCCGGCAAGCCACGGTCGATCAGGCCCCGCGCGCGCAGGGCGACCACCGTGTCGCTGCGGAAGACGTGGGCCGGGTGGTCAATGCCCGGCGTGCCGACGGGGATGAACACCGCCGGCTCGTCGGCAAAGGCCGTTCCCGGCGGGGCCAGGGCGACGACGGTCTGCCCCGCGGGAAAGGCCGGCACCTCCGGCCGGAAAGCGGACACCCAGACGACGGCGTCCGCCACATCCGCATAGCGTGCCCAGGCGAAGCGGTGAGGATCGTGCAGCGGCGCCCCTCCGACCAGCGACGTGCGCAGCGGCACGCCGAAGCGCCACGTGCAGACCTGATTGACCCCGACCACATTGTCGTGCCCTGCCAGCGGCAAACCCGCGCAGCGGGTGTGCCGGTTCACGTCCCGCACGAGGCGGACCAGCCGCTCCACCGTCAAGTCGGCGTGCGGTTCGTCGAAGGCGGAAGCGGCCCAGGCCACGACCGCGTAACGCGCCTTGCGCAGCCGCTCCGCCAGGGCGGCGATGTCGCCGGCCGCGACGCCCGCGGCTCCCGAAGCGTGGGACGGATCGGGCAAGGCTGCGGCCAGCGCCGCCGCGGCGTCCCCGACCCTTGCCGGATCACCGGGCATGACCGTGACGGGAAGGCCAGAAAGAGCTCCTCGCGTGGTGTCCAGCGGTTCGCCGCACAGGAACACCACCTCCCGCGACGGCGGCGCCTGGAAGGCCGGCGCGGGCGCCACCCAGCGCTCGAAGAGGCGCGGGTGCAGGGCCGCCGGGTCCGGCCCGGCCACCAGCAGCAGATCGCAGCGGTTGCGGAGCTCGGCCAGGGTCGTCGCGATCCAGCCCGTGCGCTGGAGCACCGCCAGATTGCGGTACAACCCGTCGGACAGCGCGTGATCGACCACCGCCCCCAGCCGCCCGGCCAGCGCCAGGGCGGCCCGCGCCCCATCGACGTCGGTGCCGAGCCCGGCCACCAGAGGAGCCTGCGCCGCCGCCAGCACCGCCGCGGCGGCGTCCACCGCCTCCGCCAGCGGCACCGAAACGCCCGCGACGCGCGGCGGTTCTGCCGGCAGCGTGCGGGAATAGCGCTCGCGCGCGACCGGGCAATCGGTGGAGCGCACCGCCAGCTTCGCGGGCTCCTCCTCCTCGACGGTCAGGTCGTCGCAGCCGAGGCCGCAGAACGGGCACACGACGTCACGATGGACGACGGGGCGGGCAACGGAATGGGGTGGCCGGTCGCTCGCCATGCCGTCAGTCGTACTTGATATAGGCGAAGCGCGGATCGTCCTTGGGCGTTCCCTCCAGCGCGCCGCCGTCGCGGGCGGGCTGCCACTGGATGACCTCCTCGATCTTGCGGGCGAGGTCGAAATCCTTGTCGGTGATGCCCTTGGCCGTGTGGGTCTTGAGCCGCACCTCGACCCAGGCGTAGGAGGCGGTGAGGTCCGGGTGATGCCACGCGGCCTCGGCCAGATGGCCGACCGCGTTGATCACCATCAGGGTGCCCTTCCAACTGTTCGTCTTGTACTTCCGCCGGATCCAGCCGTCCTCGAACCGCCACCGCGGCAATATTTGCTGCAGTCGCTCAACGATCTCCGTATCGGAATAGGTGGTTTCCTGAACCGCGGTCATGTCTTCCTCCCCGAAGTGACCGAACAGTCCTCACCCCGAAGAGGTATATACTATTGGATCGGGGTCTTTCTTTAACGAAAGATTATCATGTCCAAAAGAACGACGCAACTTTCCTTAAGCGAGTGAGGTCCTCATGCCACTCGGCGTCGATGAAGTCAGGGAGTTGCGGGTCACGGCGCCCGCGCGGTTGCATCTGGGGTTTCTCGACATGAACGGCGGCTTGGGCCGCCGCTTCGGCAGCCTGGGGCTGACGCTCGACGGGATGGCGACGACGCTGCGGGCGCGCCCGTCCGACCGCCTCTGCGCGAGCGGCCCGTCGGCGGAGCGCGCGCTGAAGGCTGCGCGGGCGGTCTGCGACCGCTTCCGTTGGCCGGCCCGCGCCGAACTGACGGTGGAGGAGGCCATTCCCGAGCATGTCGGGCTGGGCTCCGGCACCCAGCTCGGTCTGGCGGTCGGCACCGCGCTCGCGCATCTGCACGGGCGGCCCTCGACGGTGCGCCGCCTCGCCGCGGAGTTGGAGCGCGGCGCCCGTTCCGGCATCGGGATCGGCGCCTTCGAGAAGGGCGGCGTTATCCTGGACGGTGGCCGGGGGCTGGACGACGCGCCGCCGCCCATCGTCGCGCGCCTGCCCTTTCCGGAGTCCTGGCGGGTCCTGCTGATCCTGCACCGCGACGGCCAGGGGCTGCACGGCACCGCCGAGTTGCAGGCCTTCAAGGCGCTGCCGCCCTTTCCGGCGGAGCGGGCCGGGCATCTCTGCCGCCTGATCGTCATGGCGGCGCTTCCGGCGCTGATCGAGGGCGACGCCGACCATTTCGGGCGGGCGGTGGGCGAGCTGCAACGCACGGTGGGCGACCATTTCGCCCCGGTCCAGGGCGGGCGCTTCACCAGCCCCCTGGTCGCCGAGGCGCTGACGTGGTTGGAGGCGGAGGGCATCCCCGGCGTCGGGCAGACCTCCTGGGGGCCGACCGGTTTCGCCATCGTCGGCGACGCCCGGAGGGCCGAGTCCCTGCTGGCGGAGGCGCGGCGCCGCTGGGCGGGGTCCGCGCTGGACTTCCATCTGGCCCGTGGCCGCAACGACGGCGCTACTCTGGAATCCACCACCGAGCGGGTGGTGCTGCGGGCCTCCTGACCCCTCACACCCGAGCCAAGCGGGAGGCGCGCGATGGCCGCACCCTATGTTCTGCACATGCTGACGCCGCTGAAGCACGTCAGCGCCTTCGACGTCAACATGGCGGCGGACGCCGGCATGGGGCCGCTGTTCCCCTACACCGGAGTCGCGCCGGAGGAGGTCACCGGCATCACCCAGGACGCGATGTTCTCCCGCGACCCGGCGAACGCGGCGCGCACCGGGCTGTTCATCGGCGGGCGCGACGCGGTCCTGGCGCTCGACATGATGGACGCCGCCCGCAAGGCCATGTTCGCGCCCTTCACCATCTCGGTCATGGTCGATCCGTCGGGCGCCTTCACGACGGCCGGCGCCATGGTCGCCGTCGTCGAGCGCGCCCTGCGCCGCAGCCATCCTGACGGGATCAAAGGGCTGAACCTCAAGGTGTTCGGCGCGACCGGCGTGGTCGGCGGAATCGCCGCGGTGATCGCGGCGCTCGCCGGCGCGCGCGTCACACTGGTCAGCCACCGCGGCCTGTCGGGCGTGGAGCCGAAGGCCGCCGAGTTCCGTCGGCGCTTCGGGGTGGAACTGGCCTGCGCCGACGCGCCCGACGACGCGGACCGGGAAGCGCTGCTCGCCGATGCCGAGGTGGTGTTCAGCTGCGGGCGGGCCGGCGTTCAAATCCTGTCGGCGCGCAACCTTGCCGCGGCGGGCCGCCTGCTGGTCGCGGCGGACATCAACGCGGTGCCGCCGTCCGGCATCGAAGGGGTCGGCCCCAAGGACAACGGCACGCCGCTTCCCGGCGGGCGCGGCGTCGGCGTCGGCGCGCTGGCGGTCGGCGCGGTCAAGTTCCGGGTGCAGCACGCCCTGCTGACGCGCCTCGCCGCGGCGAAGTCGGCGGTGTATCTGGACTTCTGCGATGCCTACGACGCCGCCCGCCAGATCGCCGGCTGACTCGGTCGCGGAAGGGCCGGACATCGTCGTCGCGGCCCTGTCGGCGCGGGCCCTGGCCGCCGCCGCCCGCCGCGCCGGCCTGCAACCGGCGGCCGTCGACCTGTTCGCCGATCAGGACACCGGGCGGCTTGCCGAACCCTGCCTTCGCCTGCCTTCCGAAACACTGCGCCTGGAATCCGAACCCCTTCGGACCGCCTTGGCGCGGGCGGAGTTGCGCGACCGGCCGCTGGTCTACGGCGCCGGCTTTGAAGACGATCCGGCGCTGCTGGCGGCCCTCGCGGGGGGCCGGCCGCTGCTCGGCAACCGGCCCGAGGTGGTGGCGCGCGTCAAGGACCCGTTCCACTTCGCCGCCACCCTGACCCGGCTCGGCATTCCCCATCCTCCGGTCGCACCGGCATGGGACGGATCGCCCGGCGACCATCTGCGGAAGCGGATCGGTGGCAGCGGCGGCACGCACATCGCCCCCGCGGTGGCGGGTGAAGCCAAGGCGGGCTGGTACGTCCAACGCCGCGTCGCCGGCCATGCCGTTTCGGTCCTCTTCCTCGCGGACGGCGACCGCGCCGCCGTCGTCGGGCTGAGCCGGCAATGGGCGGCACCGACCGCGGACAGCCCCCATCGCTACGGCGGTGCCGCCGGGCCATGGCGCTGTCCGGAGCGGTGGGCTGGGACCTTGTCCGCCATGCTCGGCCGTCTTGCGTCGGCGTTCGAACTGGTCGGGTTGAACAGCGCCGATTTTCTGGTGACCGGGTCGGACTTCCATCTGTTGGAGATCAACCCGCGCCCAGGTGCGACGCTGGACGTCTTCGACCGCCCGCCGATGCCGCCCTTGTTCGGCCTCCACCTGGACGCCTGCGCCGGGCGGCTTCCTGACCACCTGCCGTCGTTGTCGGAATGCCGGGCGGCGGCGGTGCTCTACGCCGAGTTTCCCACCCGGATCGAGGCCGGTCGGCGCTGGCCGGGCTGGACCGCGGACCGGCCGACAGCGCCGAGTGTCATCGGGCGCGGAGAGCCGGTCTGCACGGTGTTCGGCGACGGTCCCAGCACCAGCGCGGCGCGGCGTCACGCCGAACGGCGGCAACGCGAACTGGCGGCCCTCGCCGCGATGGAGATGCAGACATGACAACGGAAAACCCGTCCGGCGTGAATCGGCAGCACGCGCATTTGATCTCCCCTCTCCCCTGGGGTGAGGGCTAAAATGACCAAGCACAACACCCCCGATCCGCGTCCAAGCCTTGCCGCGCTGTCGGCGCCGCTGGTCGAACGGTTGGTGGCGGATTCCCCAATGCTTCGGCTCGGCATCGAGAGGGTCGGAGGGGCTTGCGTCGTCGATGCCGGGATCGGCCATCCGGGTGGGCTGGAGGCCGGACGACGCATCGCCGAACTGTGCATGGGCGGCCTTGGCCGCGTAACGCTTGGCCCGGTGCCAGGCCCGCCCTCCTGGCCGTTCGGCGTCACCGTCCACAGCGCGCAGCCGGTTCTCGCCTGCCTCGGCAGCCAGTATGCCGGCTGGAGCCTCAGCCACGGCAGCGGCAAGGGCGCCTTCTTCGCGCTCGGCTCCGGCCCCGGCCGCGCGCTGGCCCGGCAGGAGCCCCTGTTCGACGAGCTGGCCTACCGCGACGCGGCCGACGCGGCGGCCTTCGTCATGGAGGCGACGGCCTTGCCGCCCGCCGAACTGGTCGCCCACATCGCCACCGCCTGCGGCATCGCCGCGGACCGGCTGACCCTGGTCCTCACCCCGACGCAGAGCCTCGCCGGGACCACCCAGGTGGTCGCCCGCGTGCTGGAGGTCGCCCTGCACAAGCTGCACGCCCTGGGCTTTCCGATCGCCCGCGTCGTCGACGGCATCGGCATGGCACCGCTTCCTCCACCCGGCGGCAAGTTCCTGACGGCCATGGGCCGCACCAACGACGCGATCCTCTACGGCGGCACGGTCCATCTGCACGTCACCGGCCCGGACGACGAGGCGGAGGATCTGGCGCAACGACTGCCCTCCTCCGCCTCGCGGGATCACGGGCGCCCCTTCGCGGAGATCTTCGCGGCGGCGAAGGGAGACTTCTACGCCATCGATTCCATGCTGTTCAGCCCGGCGCGCGTGACCGTCACCGCCCTGGACAGCGGGCGCAGCTTCCATGGCGGAACCCTGGCGCCGGACCTCGTGGAGCGCTCGTTCCGCGATGTCCGGTGAGCGCACCGCCCTGATTCTCACCGAACGGCCCGACTGGCACACCCCGCGGCTGGTCCGGGCCATCGAGGCGCGTGGCCTGCCCTGCCGCTGCGTCTCGCCGCGGCGCTGTGGCATCGCCGTCGGCCACACGGCGACGGGCCTGCTGATCCCCGGCTTCGAGGACGCGTTGCCGGCGGGTGTGTTCGTCCGCGCGGTCGGCCAGGGCAGCTTCGAGCAGGTGACGCTGCGCCTGGGCGTGCTTCACGCGCTGCACGACCTCGGGGTGCCGGTCTGCAACGACGCGCGGGCCATCGAGCGTTGCGTGGACAAGAGCATGACCAGCTTCCTGCTGAACCGCGCCGGCCTTCCCACCCCGCCCGCCCTCGCCACGCAGGAGGCCGAGCCGGCTCGGCACATCTTGGACCATGCGCCCGAGCAAGTGCTGAAACCCCTGTTCGGTGCACAGGGCCGCGGCCTGCAACGGTTGGAGGGGCCGGAGACGCTGCCCGACGCCGAAGCGGTCGGCGGTGTCTACTACCTCCAACCCTTCATCCCGCCGCGCACCGCGGGGGCGTGGCGGGACCGCCGCGTCTTCGTGATCGGCGGACGGGCGGTCGCCGCGATGACGCGGCATGGGCGGAGCTGGATCACCAACGTCCATCAGGGAGCGGCGTGCGCGGCCGCGCCCGTCGACGACGAGGCCGCAGTGCTCGCGATCCGCGCCGCGGCGGTGGTCGGCGCGAGCTACGCGGGTGTGGACCTGATCCAGGACCGGGCGGGATGCTGGCTGGTGCTGGAGGTCAACAGCATGCCGGCGTGGCAAGGGTTGCAGCGGGTCAGCGCGATGGACATCGCCGACGCGCTGGCCGCCGCCTTCGTGGAGCGGGTGGGCGCATGATCGATGGGCACATGATCGATTGGGCGCCGATCCCCCCCGATCCGGCGTCCGGCGTGGCCGGCGCCTACCGCGCCGCCTGCCACCTGGAGCTGCGCGCGCTCAAGCCCGGAAACGTGCACATCCATGCCGAGGGGCACGGCATGACCGTCGCCCAGTTCCTCGCCAGCGCCGATGCGACCGCGCCCATCCTCGCGCGGCCGGGGCTGGGGGTTGGGGAGCGGCTGCACGCCGCCGTCCGCGCGACGCAGGAAGCCGCAGGATGCAACACCAACCTCGGCATCCTGCTGCTGGCCGCACCGCTGGCCCAGGCCGCGCTTACGCCCGGCGAAGGCGATCTGCGCGACCGGTTGGATCACGTCCTCGCCAGCCTGTCGGTGGCGGACGCGGAATTGGCTTTCCGGGCCATCGCGCTGGCCGAACCCGCCGGGCTGGGCCATGTGGAAGGGGCGGACGTGCACGCCCCGGCGCGGGTGACCCTGCTCGACGCCATGCGGGAGGCGCAGGACCGCGACACCATCGCCCGGCAATACGCGACGGGCTTCGCGGACATCTTCGACACCGGCGTGCCGAGCCTGCAGCGATGGCTGGACGCCGGGGCGGATTTCGAGCAGGCCACGGAAATGATTTATGTCGAATTCCTCGCCACCCTGCCCGACAGCCATGTCATCCGAAAATACGGGCTGGAGCGTTCTGAATGGTTACGCGCGCGGGCTTCGGAATTGAGGGAAAACGCGGCGCCGGACCGTGCATTCACGCTAACGCGATCGCGCTTGGCGGAACTGGACCGGGACCTCAAATACAATGGCGTCAACCCGGGAACGACCGCGGATATTGTCGTGGGTTGCCTCCTTGCGTTCTGGCTCATGCAATCCCCGCAGCCGCCCGTCATAACGGACGTTCTTCGAAAAGACGCGCTCCACGAAGAACGCCGGCAACACTAGGGAGAGAGGACATGCCGATGTGGGGAGGACAGTCCACGAAGATCAACCGCGTGCTCGTCGGCGAGTCGCTGGTCGGTGATGGGAACGAGGTCGCCCACATCGACCTGATCATGGGACCGCGCGGCAGCGCCGTGGAAACGGCCTTCTGCAACGCGCTGACCAACAACAAGGACGGCTTCACCGCCCTTCTCGCCGTCGTCGCACCCAACCTGATGTGCAAGCCGGCGACCATCCTGTTCAACAAGGTCACCATCAAGGGCGCGGAGCAGGCGGTGCAGATGTTCGGCCCCGCCCAGCACGCCGTCGCCAAGGCCGTGGCCGACTGCGTGTCGGAAGGCACCATCCCGCAGGACGAGATCGACAACATCTTCATCTGCGTCGGCGTCTTCATCCACTGGGAGGCCAAGGACAACGCCAAGATCCAGGACTACAACTACCGCGCCACCAAGGAGGCGATCGAACGCGCGGTTGCCAGCTTCCCCAGCGCGCAGGATCTGATGAACCAGAAGGACAAGGTGAAGCATCCCTTCGCCGCGTGACCGGCTTATCGGGACAGGGCATCCAGCTCCGCGCCGCCGATGCGGCCGTCGTGCAGCGCCGTCGCCACCAGGGCGCCGGCGCTGCCGCGCGCCGCAAGGTCCCGGAGATCGCCGCCGTCGCGCACCCCGCCGGCGGCGAACAGGCTGGCCTGCGGCTTGATCCGGCCGATCTCGGCAAGGCGGCTCCAGTCCGGCCCCTCCCCCGACCCGACGCGGGCCAGGGTCATCGCGATGATCCGATGCGGCCACAGGTCGGGGCGGTCCAGCAGACCGGGCGGCCCGACAAGCCGGTCGCGGAAGTCGAGCGAGAGGATCACCCGCGTCCAGGCCGGATCGTCCTTGAGCGCGAGCAACGGCGCCAGCCCCTCCAGGCTCTCGCTGCCAAGCACCGCGTCGCCGAGCCCCGACGCGACGAAGCCCCGCACCGCATCGGCGGTGCGGAACCCGGCATCGACCCAGAACCCGACGTCCGGAAAGGCCCCCCGCAGCCGCGCCAGCGCAGGCCGGTTGTCGCCGGTGCCCTGGATGGCGTCGAGGTCGGCGGCATAGACGACGTGGAAGGGATGCAGGCGGAGCAGGCCGCCGACCACCGCCACCGGGTCGTTGCCGGCGCACAGCGACGAGCGCAGCGGCGGGTAGCGGCCCCGGTCGCCGCGGCGCGCGTGGACGACGCCACCCTCCCTCAGGTCGATCACCGGAACGACGTGGAACATCTCGCCCTCCTTCGGCTGCATGGTGATGGACGGCATGCGCATCCTGGTCTGTGAGTTCGTGACCGGTGGCGGCCTGCCGCCGGACGCCCCCATCCCCGCCAGCCTCGCCCGCGAGGGCGACCTTATGCTCCACGCCCTGCTGATCGACCTTCTGGAAGTGCCGGGGGTGGCGGTGACGGTCACCCGCGACGCCCGCCTTCCGCCGCTCGCGGCCCCCGTGCGCAGCATAACCATCACCGACCCGCGCGAGTCCTGGTCGCTTTGGGAGGACCTCGCCCGGCAGGCCGACGGCGTCTGGCCGATCGCTCCGGAGACGGACGGCGCGTTGGAGCGCTTCAGCCGCATGGTCGAGGCCAGTGGACGCCGCCTGTTCAACAGCCGCGCCGACGCGGTGGCCGTCACGTCCAGCAAGGCGGCGACCACGGCCGTGCTGTCGGCGGCCGGGCTGCCCGTCGTCCCGGTCTGGCGGGTCGGTGTGGACGCCCCGCCGGGCGGCGGCCCCTGGGTGGTCAAGCCCGACGACGGGGCCGGCTGCGTCGACACCCGGCTGATCCGCGACCACACCGAGTGGCGGGGCTGGCTGGAAGAGGCGGACCGCAGCGGTTTCGTGGTGCAGCCCTTCCAGCCCGGCATCCCGGCCAGCCTGTCGATGCTCTGCCGGGAAGGGCGGGCCTGGCCGCTGACCGCCAACCGCCAAAATGTGTTCCTGACCGGCGACGTCTTCTCCTATGGCGGTGGAATCGTCGGTGGGATGGCGCTGTCACCCGTCCTCTCCGACATTGCGCGGGGCGTTGCGGCGGCGCTGCCCGGCCTCTTCGGCTGCGTGGGCGTGGATCTCATCATCGGTCCCGGCGGGCCGACGATCATCGAGGTCAACCCGCGTCTCACCACCTCCCATGTAGGGCTGCGGCGCGCGACCGGGGTGAACGTCGCCGCCGCGGTGCTGGAACTGGCGCGCGACCCGCCGGTCCCGCCACCGCCGGTGAAACGCATCGAACCGGTCCTTCTGACGTTGGAGGGGTGAGGCATGGATTGCGGCGCTTTGATCGGGCTGGACATCGGTGGGGCGCACCTGAAAGCCGCCCTGTTCGACGCGTCGGGAACGCTCCGCGACCTCGACCAATGGCCCTGCCCGCTCTGGTTGGGCCTTGACCGGCTGGAGCAGGCCGTCGCCGCGGTGATCGCCCGCTGGGGCCGGCCGCAACGGGTCGCCGCGACGATGACAGGGGAACTGGCCGACCTGTTCGACGACCGCGCCGACGGCGTGCGTCGCATCGCCGCCGCCATGGGCTCCGCCCTGCCCGCCGCGACCCTCAGCGTCTTCGCCGGTCCGCGCGGGCTGGTGCCGGCCGATGCGGTGCCGGACTGCGCGGAAGCGGTGGCCTCCGCCAACTGGTACGCCACCGCCTTGGTGGCCGCGGCGGGCGGCGACGGCGTCCTGCTGGATGTCGGCAGCACGACGACCGACATCGTCCCGCTCGTCGGCGGCGGCCCGCGCCATGCGGGCTATTCCGACGCGGAGCGGCTGGACAGCGGAGAGCTGGTCTACACGGGCGTCGTGCGCACCCCGGTCATGGCGGTCGCCCGCGCCGTTCCTCACGGTGGGCGCTGGCGGGCGCTGATGGCCGAGCTGTTCGCGACCATGGCCGACGCCCATCGCCTGACCGGCACCTTGCCGGACGGTGCCGACCAGCACCCGACGGCAGACGGACGGGATCACGGGATCACGGCCAGCGCGCGGCGACTGCTGCGGATGGTCGGCGACGACCTGGACCCGGACGGCCTCCCGAAGGCCCGCCGCCTCGCCGGCCATCTCGCGGAACGCCAGCTCCGTCAGATCGAGGACGCGCTCGATCAGGTGCTGTCGCGGGGCTCGATGGCGGACGCCCCACCGCTCGTCGGCGCCGGGGTCGGCCGCTTCCTGGTGCGGCGTCTGGCCGAACGCCGGGGGTCGGCCTACCGGGACTTCGAAGCGCATCTGCCGGTGGCGCCGGCCTTGCGGGAGCGAACGGGATGGTTCGCTCCCGCCGTCAGCGTCGGCTGGCTTGCCTTTGACGGTGCGCCGCACAAACACCTTTGCCCGGTTGCCGGGCCCGCCGACGCGGTTTCATACTTGCCCGATTGAACACAATGCAGGACCGGACGATGGCTGCTGCGGCCACGTTCCTCCAGCCGTCCGCGCGCGCGGCGCTGGCCAGCGTCTGGCTGTCCGTCTGGCTGTTTGGGGCGGCGGCCCCGGCGACGGCCGATCCCCTGCCCGTGTTCGAGGTCGCCCCCGGCGTGTTCGTGCACGCCGGCCGCCACGAGGAGACCGACGCCGCCAACGGCGGCGACATCGCCAACTGCGGGTTCATCGTCGGGGACGAGGCGGTCGCGGTGATCGACAGCGGCGGCTCGCCGGTGGTGGGACATCGTTTGCGTGAGGCGATCCGCATCCACACTGACCGGCCGATCCGCTACGTCGTCAACACCCACATGCACCCGGACCACATTCTGGGAAACGTGGCCTTCCTGCCTGACCGGCCCGATTTCGTCGCCCACGGCAACCTCCAGGCGGCCCTGGCGGCGCGCGGGGAGCATTACCGGCAGGCGTTCGACACCGCGGTCGGTGCCAACGCCGCCGCGGAGATCCGCATCATACCGCCGACCATCGTGGTCGCCGACCGCCTGGAGCTGGATCTGGGCGGGCGGGTGCTCGACCTCGTCGCGTGGCCGGTCGCCCACACCGACAACGACCTGACGGTGCTCGACCGGCAGACGAAGACGCTGTGGGCCGGAGACCTGCTGTTCATGGAGCGGGCACCGGCCATCGACGGCTCCGTCCTCGTCTGGCTCAGCACCCTCGACGCTCTGGCCGCGGAACCGGCGACGCGCGTGGTTCCCGGACACGGCCCGCCCTCGGCCCCCTGGCCGGATGCGGCCATGGACCTGCGCCGCTACCTGGGCCGGTTGGTCGAGGGCGTCCGCAAGGTCCAGGCCGCCCACGGTACGATCCAGCAGGCGGTCGAAACGGTCGCCGCCGACGAGGCGCCGCGCTGGCGCCTGTTCGACTCCTACAACCCGCGCAACGTGACGGCGGCCTTCGCCGAACTGGAATGGGAATGACACCATGACCACACCGCATTGGACCATCTTCACGCTGTCGGGCTTCACGCTGTCGGGAGCTTGGCTGTGCCTGAGCAGCGCGAGCGCTCTGGCCGCCTCGCCGCAGGAGGAGCGCTGGGACATGCTGCGCGACATGTATTTCTCGGGCCGCGCCATCGAGGACGCCGGCCCGCTCCTCAGCCTGGAGGCCCCGAAACGGGCCAACGACGCGGCGGTCGTGCCCATCCGGATCGTGACGGCACCCGGCAACGGCGTCGAGGTGACCGCGGTCCATCTCATCGTCGATGAAAATCCGGTGCCGATGGCCGCAACCTTCCGCTTCCCCCGCGGTGACAGCCCGCAGGCGATCGACACCCGTCTGCGGGTCAATGCCTACACCAACATCACCGCCGTCGCTGAGACCGGCGACGGGCGGTTGCTCCGCACCACGCAATTCGTCAAGGCGTCCGGGGGATGCTCCGCCCCGGCGCTGAAGAACGCCCAACTCGCCGTCGCCCGCATGGGCAAGATGAAGCTGAACCTGCCCGACGGCATCACCGCCGGAAAGCCGCTGACCGCGCAGCTGCTGATCAGCCACCCCAATTACACCGGCATGCAGTACGATCAGCTCAATTATTACTTCATTCCGGCCCATTACGTGAAGACCGTCGCCATCCGTTACAACGGAGCGCCGGTGCTCGACGTGCAGTCGGACATCTCGTTGAGCGAGGACCCCAGCATCCACTTCTCCCTGGTGCCGGACGAGCAGGGAACGCTCGAGGTCACCGCCGAGGACTCGAACGGGCGGGTTTTCCACGAGAGCTGGCCGATCCGCGCCAATTCCGGTTCCTGAACGACGCCCGCGCCGCCGGATCGGTCAGAAGCATTTCAGGTCGGCGGCGACCTGGGCCTGCCGGAACTCGTTCAGCAGGTCCTTGATCCATCCGACGTCGCGCATGAGCGAAGCGCGCTCGCCGGGAGCTTCCTGCATGCCTCGCGCGGTCTCCACCGCCACATAGCTGTCATAGGGGAAATGCGCGGCGATCTCGTCGATGCTGCAGGAGCATTTGCGCACGACGTCCGGCCCCTGGCCGTTGGAGAGCATGCAGCCGAGAACGTAATCGACGCGGGCGTAGGTCGGGTAGCCGTCCTCGGCCTGTGCCGCCCCGCAACCGATCAGAACCGCGATCAACGCAACCAGAACACCATTCCTCGTCATCGGGTCGGGTCCATGCTGGTCTGTCCGAAGAAGCGCATTCTCATGGTGTGATGATCAAGCGCACCGTCTCAAGCACGCATTCGGAGATTGCTGCGGGATCGACCGGCCGGTCAAAGACAGATCCGAATAAATTCGCCTCTCTTTCACCGCAAAACATTCATACGTATTTTCCCTTCCGCTATCCGTTCGTAGCGTGGCCGCTCCAGGATTGGGCCGCTAGGCTTCCTCAAGAGGACCGAAACCGCAGATGGTCCTGTCCACCCATCAGGAACCGAGGGAGCGCATCATGAAGACTTGGCGCAAACCGAAAATCCGTGTGATCGCCGTCGGCACCGAAATCAACGCCTACGCCTGCGCCCAGCTTTGATGGCATGGCAACGGCAATGCCGTATGCCTCATCCACCTGCCACCGACTCTGCACGGGCAGCGGCGCGACTCGTCTCCGCTGCCCGTTCGCCTGTTTCAGCAACACCGCCAACCAAGAACCGGTCTGGACCAAGAACCGGTCTGGGCGCGGGCACCGGGTTCACGCCGGGCGCAACGGCTCGAACCGGGCAAACCATTGACCCGCACCGTCCGGCATGGCGTCGTCGTAATACAGCGATGACAGGCGCAGACGGCCGGCCCCCTCCAACCGTGGCCCCGTCGCCATGGTGTGAAAACCCTCCCCCCCCACCACACGGTGGGCAATGGTGAGGTAAAGCCGCGACAGCGCTCCGTCCCGCAGCATGGTGGAGAGCATACGGGGGCCGGTCAGCAGATACACGCTGCGGAAACCGAGCCTGCCGAGTTCCCGGACCAGCGGCGCCCCTTCCACCGACGCGCCGTGCCCGGCGACGATCACCGGATAGCCGCGCGCGCGCAGAGCGTCGGCCCGATCACGCGGGGCCTCCCGACCGGTCGCGACCAGGACGCGCTGATTTTCCCGATGCACGGACTCCGGAATCGGGAAATCCAGGCTTGCGCTGGCGATCACGACGGCGGGCTGGGCGGACAGGCCGTTCTCCTGCCGCCACCGGGCAAGGTCGTGGTCCATGGCACGCGTCCCGATTTGCAACACGTCGTCCAACCGGCCCGCCGCGAGATCGCGCAGATATCCGGCATGCGTGACCAAGCAATCCGCCTGGGCCTGCAGTTCGAGGAACAGGCGGAAGTCATTCTCGCTGGTGATCTCAACCGGCAGGTGGCTTGCTCCGGTGGCGGCGTCCGGCAGGGCGATGCGCCCGTCAAGGCTGCCGACGAAGCTCGCGTAGACGAACGGAGCCCCGGCGCTGCCCAAGGTGTGCAGCGCATCGCCCACATAAAGCCCGCTCAATGCCACCTCTTCGGGTGGCCCCGGAAAAAGCCTTAGGAGACGCGCAGCCATATCCAACGATAGCACCGCCGCTTCCGCAGCCAACAGCGCGGAAGGAGAGGACACGCAGCCGCGCTCCCACACCGTTTTCGGCGCGCGTTTGCCCCCGCCTCCTCGCCGTCAGGCGAACCAGCGGGCCGCATCGCCGGCCTGCCCGACGATGGTGACGCTCACCCCCGGACGCAGGTCGAGCACCGTGTTGCCGTTCATCACCCTCGCCGACGCGATCACGCTCTTGAGATCGAGCGAGGGGTCGAACAGGGTCAACCGGTCGGTGCCCATGGTGAAATCCATCACCACGGATCCCCCGGACGCCCCGCCGAAGGCGAAGATGTCCGCCCCCGCACCGCCCCACACCGTATCGGCCCCCTGGTCGAGAACCAGATGATCGTCCCCCATCCCGCCGACCAGCACATCGTCGCCGGCCCCGCCGAACAGCGTGTCGTTGCCGTCATCACCGAACAGCGTGTCGTCGCCGGCCCCGCCATCAGCCAGATCGTTGCCGGCCCCCAGCGACAGGATGTCGTCGCCTGCCCCGCCGAACAGTGTGTCGTTGCCGTCATCACCGAACAGCGTGTCGTCGCCGGCCCCGCCATCAGCCAGATCGTTGCCGGCCCCCAGCGACAGGATGTCGTCGCCGTCCTCGCCGAACAGCGTGTCGTCGCCGGCCCCGCCATCGGCCAGATCGTTGCCGCCCCCCAGCGACAGGATGTCGGTCCCATCCTCGCCGAAGAGGATATCGTTGCCGTCCTCGCCGAAAAGGATGTCGTTCCCGTCGCCGCCGAAGAGGATGTCGTTGCCCGTCCCGCCGAACAGGGCGTCGTTGCCGCCTTCACCGATCAGGATGTCGCTCCCGACCCCGCCGCCCATCGTGTCGTTGCCGACCCCGCCGCCCATCGTGTCGTTGCCGACCCCGCCGCCCATCGTGTCGTTGTCGGCGCCGCCATCCATCAGGTCGTCGCCGTCGCCACCGTTCATCAGGTCGTCGCCGTCATCGCCATACAGCGTGTCGTTGCCGAGCGTGCTGGCCACCGTGTCGTTGCCGCCGCCGCCCGACAGGAGATCGTCGCCGGGGCCGAGGGTGATCGACTGGCTGCCGGCGTCGCCATACACCACCTGGTTGCCTTCGCCGCCGGTCAGCGTCGCCGCACCGATGACCGCGGCGAACGATACGGAGTCGAGTTGGATGGTCAGTGGTCCCGCTGCCCCGGTCGTGTCGATGACCAGAGCCGTCGGCATGATGGAACCCGGCATGGCGCCGGTGACCCGGACCGCCGCCCCCGGCGTACCGGGCGCGGTGAAGGCGAGCGTGCGCAGCAGGAGGGAGGCCTGCTGCGACAGCGTGGTCAGGAAGCGGACGCCGCCGCTCGACAGGTCGGATCGCGAGGCCGATCCAGCCGTCGTGCGCGCCTCGATCGCCTGGATCAGGTCGGCCTGCGCCAGATCCGTCCCCTCGCGGGCCGCCGGGCCGCTTGCGGTCACACCGACTCCGGTCGGCAGGCCGACCTGCAGCGTGGTCATCGCCGTCGGCTGCCCGGTGGAGGGATCGGTCACCGTTTCCCGGACCAGCGGCACGTCGGCCAGCCCAGCGTTCGGGCTGCTGGGGTCTTCCGTGCGGCCGGCGACGGGCGCCTGGACCACCACGGTGCTGACGGCCCGTCCGTTGGATTGCGACGCAAGCGTCTGGATCTGCGTGCCGTCCACCACCGCTCCCGCCGCCTTCGCCGCGGTCGCCGTTCCGCCCGCCGAGACGTTGCCCGCCACGTCGGTCAGCGTGACCGTCAGGGACAGGGTGCCGTCGAGCAGGCCGGACACGTCGATCCCGCTGATCGCGCCGCCCGACCCGGTGAGCGTTCCGGCGCCGGTCAGCGGACCCCCGCCGCCCGAGGAGGACAACGTCCAGCGGTAGGTCGCTCCGTACTCCCCCCCGGAGAGTACGAACCCGACGCTGCTCTGCTTGGCATGGTCGATGGACGCGTCGTTGAAGGCCACTGAAGGAGTCGTTGGAGCAACGGTGTCGATGGTCACCGACATGGCGCCGGACACCGGGCTGGTGTTGCCCGCCGCGTCGGTCGCCCGCGCGGTGAAGGCGTGGCTGCCGTCCGGGAGCGGCGTCGCGCTGAGATCGGCGACCCAGGAGCCTTGCGCATCGGCGGTGACCGTTGCCACCACCGTCCCGCCGTCGGACAGGGCGACGCGGCTGTCGGCATCCGCCGTGCCGCGCACGAACAGCCGGTTGGTGTTGGCGACCGTCACCGGCCGCGTACCGGCGGAATCGGCGCTCACCGCGGTGATCGTCGGGCTGCCCGGCGGCGTGACGTCCACCATCGGCAACGTCAGCGTACCGGCGGCCGGCATGGTGACGCCGTCGCTCACGGTCACCGCGACCGTCGCCGTGGCGGCGGTCCCGCCGGTGATCTGCAGGGCGGTCAGCGTCGTGTTCACGTCGGCGACCGAGCCGCTGATGGTCATCGTTCCGTCGCCCGCCGTTACGACGGTCGCCTGCCCCGCCGCCGTAGCCACCAGGGTCGCCTGGGACGGGGTCAGGGTCACCGTGACCGCCGGGCTGTCCGGGTCGGTGACCTGGATGCCCGTCAGCGCCGTGGCGCGGCCCTGGTCGAGGGTGATCGGCTGCGGGAGGATGAGCGTCGGGGCGACCAGGGTGGCCGGATCGGCGATGGTCACCGCGATGGTCGCCTCGGCGTCGGTCGTCAGCGTGCCGAGGTCGCTGGTCGTCACCCGGATCGTTCCGGAGGTCTGGCCCGCCGCTCCGGTGAAGGTCAGGGTGGCCAGCGTGGCCGTGATGTCGGCCTGGGTGCCGAGCAGACGCCACACCCCGGCGGAGGGCTGGGTCAGCGTCACCCCGCCCTGCGCCGTCAGAGCCAGCGCGCCGTTGGTGGGGGTCAGCGTGACCTGCAGAGTCGGGCTGTCATAATCGCTGACCGACAATCCGGTCACCGCCGTCGCCACGCCGGAGACCACCGACAGGGTGGCTGGTGCGCTGTGCTCCGGCGAGGACAGCACGCCGATGACCAGCAGGTTGTCGGCGTCGGGGGTCAGCGGCTGGTCGTCGGAGGATTCGAACCGGATCGACGCGCTGGTGACGTTGCGCGACGCGGTGAACTCGAGCTGCTGCAGGGTGCGGTTCACGTCCTCCAGCGCCCCGGTGAGTTGAACCTTGCCGCTGCCAAGGTCGCTCGCTGTGGCCGAACCGTAGAGCGGCAGGGTGAGGGTGCCGTTGCTCGGCGTCAGCACGACGGTCATCGTGCCGCCGTCGACGTCCGTGATCTCCAGCCCCAGCACCTCGGTCGAGCGGCCGGCGACCAGGATCGGGCTGCTCGGCAGGACGTGGGACGGCGACGACTGGATGGCGATGGCGAGCGTGCCCGAGGCGTCCGGCGTCAATGGGTCGCCGTCGTCCGCCGTCACCGCGATGCTGCCCGCCGTCTGCCCTCCCGCCCCTGTGAAGACCAGCGAGGCGAGAGTCGCGTTGACGTCGGCCACGCTGCCGCTGACCGTCACGGTGCCGTCGCCGGCCGTGCTGACCGCGGCGGGGCCGGCGAGGCCGAGGCTGCCGTTGCCGGGCGTCAGGGTCACCGTCACCGTGGCGCTGTCGCCGTCCAGGACCGACAGCCCGGCGATGGCCGTGGCCGTCCCCGCCACCACTGTCGGAGAGGTGGGCAGGGTCAGCTTCGGGTCGATCGGGTCCTCGTTGCGGATGGTCCCCGACTCCGAGGCCGTTTCGATCGCCGTCGCCGCGACCGATGGATTCGACAGGGTGACGGTGAAGGTCTCGTCGGGCTCGATGTCCGTGTCGCCCGACACCAGGATGGTGATGGTCTTGGTCGCCTCCCCGTCGGCGAAGGAGACCGCGCCCGACGGCAGGGTCCCGCCGAAATCGGCGGCGTCGAGCGTGGCGCCTCCCGGACCGTCGCCGGCCGCGACCGCCCATGCCACCGTCAGCGCACCGCCCGTGTTGCCGACGCGGGTAACGGTGAAGGTGAAGGCGGTGGTCCCCCCGGGATTGGTGCCGTCCCCCTCACGCTTGTCGGCGTCGGTCGCCGCGATGGCGAGGCGCGACGGGATGACCACGGCGACCTGGGCCGCGCTGATCTGCTGTTGCAGGTTGGTGCCGGTGAAGGCGGCGACCGCGCCCGACACGTCGCCGGCGGCGGTGCCGCTGCGCAGCTCGTCCGCCGCCGTGCCCTGGGCCACCACCTGGGCCTGGGCCATCTGGGTCAACCCGTCGACGCCGCCGCTGTTGGTCGTGCCGGCGACGATCACCGCGCCGTTCGACGCGGCGATGACGTTGGCCGCCCCGTTCGTCACCGCCGCCAGCTTCACGCTGTCCACGGCCCCGATGCGCGCCCCGGCGGCGGCCAGGATGGCGGCCAGGACCGCCGGATCGGCAAGGTTGATCGTGCCGCCGGCCGGAACGGCCTTGATCGCGTCGGCAATCGCGCCCACCAGCGCCCGCCCGATCACGCCGCTCGCCCGCGGCGTGCCGATCACCACCCCGGCGAGCACGGCGCTGCCCTGGACGATCACGTTGGCGACGCTGGCGGCGGCGGCCTGGGTCTTCAGCGCGGCCGCAATGGCCACGGCGTCCGCCCCGGCCGTGGTCACCGCCACGATGGGATCGTAGGTAAGCAGGTCGAGGCCGGTGTCGAGACCGAGCTTGCTCTTCAGTTCGGTCGCCGCCGCGGCGATTTCGCTGTCCGTTCCGGCAAGCCCGGTCATGCCCATGATGATGGTGGTCAGCGGCGTGATGACGGACGCCGAGCCCGGCGCCTCGTAGACGCCGGTGAACATCAGATTGGTCGAGATGTCGGTGCCACCGATCATGACGATGGGGCCGGATCCGCCGGGGATCGACCAACTTCCCACCGCATTGGTGGTCCCGAACGCCTCGCCGGAATCGAGCTGGCCATTGGCATTGGCATCGGCGAAGACCGTGGCGCCGGCAATGTAGCCGTCGATCGCATGGCCGCCGCGGACATTGACCTGCACATGGCTGGTGACCGGCGCCGAGGCGCCGAACCCGAGGCTGGTGACGGCGTTGCCGGCGCTGTCGCGGATTTGCGCGCCGTTCAGGTCGATGATCCCGGCGACCACGATGCCGTCGCTGTCCAGATCGTCCGCGGCGACGGCGTAGCGGAACACGAGCTTTCCGGCCTCCATGCGCAGGAAGCTGGCGTAGCGGGTCTGGGTCCCGATGGTCAGCGCCAGCCGCGGTGCGCCGGTGCCGGAAAGGCCGACCGCGTCGCTGAAGGATACGGTGAAGTCCAGCGTGTCGCCGCGCGCCGCCAAGTAGCGGCCGGCGGTGGGGCCGGTCACCGCGGTGATCGTGGCGGCACGGTCGTCGTTGAGGATGGTGCCGATCGCCGTCGCGTTCTCCACCGTGATCTTGGCGTCGGCCACCGTGGTCGATGGCGAGAAGAGCAGGACCCGGAACCGTTCGTTGGCCTCGACCTGCCGATCGCCGCTGATCGGAACGGTGACGGTCTTGCTGGTCTCGCCCGCGGCGAAGGTGATGGTGCCGCTGGGCAGCGTGCCGCCGAAATCGGCCGCGTCGGCGAGGCTGCCGCTCAGGCCGGCCGTGTCGACCTGCCATTTGACCGTGGTCGCGCCCGAGGTGTCGCCGCGCCGGGTGATCGTGTAGGTCAGGCCGGTGGACCCGCTGTTGCCTTCCGCGATCGACAGGCTGGACGGGGCGATGCTCAGCCATTGCACCGGCGTCAGGCTGATCGTCACCGCACGGCCGACCAGATTGCTCCCATCCGAAACGGCGTAGCTGAAGGCCCCCGCGGCACCGGTGGCGCCGAAGGGCGGCGTGTAGATCACGGCGGCGAGCTGGTCCGGCGTCAGCGTGTCGCCGACGGCGAGTCCCGTGCCGTCGTAACGCTGGAGCGTCCCGACCGTCGGCAGACCGGTAACCGTGATGGTCAGCGGATCGCCTTCCGGATCGACCGGCTTGTCGATCGACAAGCCGACGCGGCTGGAATTCTGGTCGATGGCGACGTGCTTGGCCTCCTGCACCGCCGGGGCGGTGTTGACCCCCCGAACGGTGATGGTAAGCGCCGCGGTTGAAGTCGCGCCGGCCTGGTCGGTGACGGTGTAGCTGACCGTCTCCTGACGGGTCTGGCCGAACAGCAGCGTGCCGTAGCCGCCCGCCGGGTCGAAAACGTAGCCGCCGTCGGCGTTCAGCGTCAGCCGGCCGCCGCCGGCCAGCGTGATGGCCCGACCGACGTTGGCGGCGTCGCCGTTCACCGCGCTGACGGCCAGCCGGTCGCCAACGTCAGGGTCCGTGTCGTTCGCAAGCACGCCGTTCGACGCGATCACCGTGACCGGTGTAAGCCGGTCGGTATCGCCCGTGTCGTTCGTCGCGACCGGCGCATCGTTGACGTTGGCGACCTGGATGGTCAGCAGGTCCGAGACCGTCGCGCCGGAGGAATCGGTCGCGGTGAAGCGCACCGTCCGGGTGCCGACCTCGGCGTTGCCCGGCGCGCCGGACAGCCGCCCGGTGGCCGCGTCGAAGCTGAGCCAGGCGGGCAGCGCCGAGCCGTCGCCGCTGGTCGCGCTGAAGGTCAGGTTGTCGCCGGTATCGACATCGGCATAGCTTCCCGCCGGGATCGTGTAGGAGAAGGCTTGCCCCTGCTCCACGTTGCGTGTGCCGAGCGCCTGGACGAGCACCGGAGCGTCGTTGACCGACAGGATATCGATGCTGGTCGCGGTGTTCGTCGCCGATGCGCCGTCCGCGTCGGTCACCGTCACGGTGAAGGCGGTCGTCTGCTGCGTGCCCGGAGCGGTCAGATTGGCCACCGGCTGGAAGTCCAGCAGCCGGAGCGCCGCCTGGGCCGCCGCCGCTGAGCTTGCGGTCAGGGTGTAGGTGCCGGCTGCCGACTTCGCAAAGCCGCTGGCGGTGAGGCTGGAGGCTGTAAAGGCGCCGGTGCTGTCACCGACCGTGCCGCCCGAATCGCGTACCGTCACCACAACCGACTGGCCCTGGGCGGTCTGGTTGTCGGAGACGGTCAGGATGGCGAAAGGCTGGCGGCTGACGGTGTCGTCGGCCGCCTGGCCGGCCACGGCGCCGCCAATGACCGGCGCCGAGTTGCCGGACGGATGCCGGGTGTCAATGGCGTAGCCGACCGAGGTCGCCGCCGCCGCGGGAGTGTTTCCAGCGACGTCGCTCCAGCCTGTGGCGACGGTGATATGGCTGTCGGACGCTAGCGTTTCCTCGCTTGGGGTCAGCGTGGCCGTGTAAATCAACCCGTCGCTGCCGGGAAGGACAGAGAGGTCCGACAGCGTCCCGTTCTGCGCAGTGACGGCCGACAGGGAAAAGCCGACCGGCGCTTCGCTGAAGGTGAAGGTGACCGTTGCCGTTTCCCCCACCCCGAGCGTCGTCTTGTCCAACGCGACGGCCACTGACGGCGCTCCGCTGTCGATGGTCACGGTGAGCGCGGTGGAAGCGGCCGACGTGTTGCCCGCCGCGTCGGTCACCGTGGCGGTCAGCGTGTGCGCACCGTCGCTCAGCGAGGCCGCGGTGAGGCTCCAGGCGCCCGCCGCCGAAGCGGTCACCGTGCCGAGCGCCGTCGCCCCCTCGTACAGCACCACAACGCCCGCCTCGGCCACACTCCCGGTGATCACCGGAGTGGCCACACTGGTCAGTGTGTCAACCGTGGACCCGCTGTTCGACAAAGCCGCCAATGCCAAGCCGGTCGGCGACGAAGCGCTGGTGTCGATAGTGATGGTGAATGCAGTGGAAGCGG
>NZ_JBHSLC010000041.1:0-83010 GCF_042657465.1 Azospirillum himalayense
GACAGCGACCCTGAATTGGGACGATCTGCGGATCTTCCTGGAGCTTGCCCGCACCGGCAGCCTGTCGGCGGCGGCGCGCGCGCTTCGGATCAGCCACGCGCCCGCCGGCGCCCGTCCTCCCATGCCTGAAACCGCCGCCCGCTGTCGGGTCCACGCTCCGACGGCAGGCGGCGGTCTTTTTTACGACGCTCCCCGTCATACGGTTGGAAAATGATCACTTCCATCGTTTTCCAACCGTGAAACCCGTCAGATCAACGCGTTAGCGTTGATTGAGAGGGTGATGCCAATGGCGCCTTCAGGTGCCGTTGGCATCAGATCGTGTATTCGGGTTCGGGCAGGCTCATGTCCATTTCCACCGCCGGGGCCTGACCGGAGGTGGACCAGCCGACGACGCGGGCGGGAACGCCGGCCACCGTCGCGCCAGGCGGCACCGGTTTCAGAACGACGCTGCCGGCGCCGACCTTGGCGTGGCGGCCCACCTCGATGTTGCCCAGCACCTTGGCCCCGGCAGCCAGAAGCACGCCGTCGCGCACCTTGGGATGGCGGTCACCATGCTCCTTGCCGGTGCCGCCCAACGTGACGCCCTGGAGGATCGACACGTCGTCGCCGACCACGGCGGTCTCGCCGATCACGACCCCCGTGCCGTGGTCGATCAGCACGCCGCGCCCGATGGAAACGGCGGGATGGATGTCCACCGCGAACACCTCCGACACCCGGCTTTGCAGGAAATGCGCGAGGTCGCGGCGCCCCTGTGCCCACAGCCAGTGGGCGACGCGGTGCCATTGCAGGGCGTGGAAGCCCTTGAAGTAAAGGAACGGCGTCAGAAGGCCGTCCGCGGCCGGATCGCGGGTCACGATGGCCGTCAGGTCGGCGACCGCCGCCGCGATGATGCCGGGATCGCCGGCATGGGCCTGTTCGGTGATGTCGGCCAGACGCTCGGCCGGGATGTACCAGTCGCCCAGCTTGCGCGCCAGATGCCCGCCGAGCGCGGAGGCGAAGCCGTCGTGCGACAGCACCGCGATGTGGATGAAGCTGCGCAGCAGCGGATCGCCGTCCGCCGCGGCCTCCGCCTCGGCGCGCAGACGCGCCCAGAGGGCCGCCCGCTCCCGGTCGGAGTCCGTCTCGAATCCAGCATGGTTGGCGGGGGCCTGGGCGAAGCGGGCGGGGGTGACGATGCGGCCCATGGGGCGTCTCCTTCCGGTCAGTGGCCGCGCCGGACCAGCGTGTGGCGGATGCGGTGCAGGGCGGCGGTCAGCGCGTCCAGGTCCTCGCAGGTGTTGTAGAAGGCCAGCGACGGACGCACCGTGCTCTCCACCCCGAAGCGCCGCAGGATCGGCTGCGCGCAATGATGGCCGGAGCGCACCGCGATGCCCTCCCGGTCCAGTGCGCGCCCAACATCCTCCGTCCGGCAGCCGTCGAGAACGAAGGAGAGGACGCCGGCCTTCTCGCGCGCCGTGCCGATCAGCCGCAGGCCGGGAACGGTCGACAGGCCGGCGGTGGCGTACTCCAGCAGGGAATGCTCGTAGGCGGCGATGACCGGCATGCCGATGCGCTCGAGATAGTCGATGGCAGCACCCAGCCCCACCGCATCGGCGATGTTGCCGGTCCCGGCTTCGAACCGCATGGGGGCGGGCTGGTAGACGGTCTTCTCGAAGGTCACGTCGGCGATCATGTTGCCGCCGCCCTGCCAGGGCTGCATGCCCTCCAACACCTCCCGCCGGCCGTAGAGCAGGCCGATGCCGGTCGGGCCGAACATCTTGTGGCCGGACAGCACGAAGAAGTCGCAGCCCAGCGCCTGCACGTTCACCGGCATGTGCGACACCGCCTGCGCGCCGTCGACCAGCGTGGCCGCCCCGGCGGAGCGTGCCATCGCCACCATCTCCGCCGCCGGGGTCACCGTGCCGAGCGCGTTGGACACCAGCGTGAGCGACACCAGACGGGTGCGCGGGTTCAGCAGCCGGGCGTACTCGTCCAGCCGGATCTGTCCATCCTCGTCCACCGGAACCACCCGCAGCCGCGCCCCGGTCTCGGCGCAGAGCTGCTGCCAGGGCACGATGTTGGCGTGATGCTCCAGCCAGGTGACGACGATCTCGTCGCCTTCGCGGATGTGCTGGCGGCCCCACGCCTTGGCGACGAGGTTGATCGCCTCGGTCGCGCCGCGGACGAAGACGATCTCGCCCGTGTCGGCGGCCCCGACGAAGCGGCGGGCCTTCTCGCGCGCCTCCTCATAGGCGTCGGTGGCGCGGGCGGCCAGCGCGTGGGCGGCGCGGTGGATGTTGGAATTCTCCTCCGCGTAGAAGCGGGCGAGCCGGTCGATCACCGCCTGCGGCTTCTGCGTGGTGGCGGCGTTGTCCAGCCAGATCAGCGGCTTGCCGTGCACCGTCTGGTTCAGGATCGGGAAGTCGCGGCGCGCGGCGCGCGGGTCGAAACCCGGGCTGGCGGGCAGCGGCAGGTCCGGCACCTGTTCGGCGCGCAACTGCACCGACAGGGCGCCGACCTCCACCAGAAGGCCGGGGGCCGCGGGAACGGCGGAAGGGGCGGCGGAGGGCGCAGCGGCAGAGGGCGGTGTGGCAGAGGGCCGTGTGGCGCCGTGACCGGCCGCCGTGTCGCGCCCGCCGTCGAGGAAATAGGGCGCGCCGGAGGGCAGGGGCGGAGCGCCCGAGACCGGCGTGGAGGGAACCGTGGCAGCACCCGGCAGCGGTGGGACCAGCGACAGGGCGCCGCCCAGAGAATGCAGGATCGTTCCCAGCCCGCCGTCACCGATCGCCGATGGCACAGCGGGCGCCGTGGGCCGGGGCGAAGGGACGGGGGAGATGGACGGGTTGGCCGCCGGACCCGGCTGCGGCGCCGCGGGCAGCGGTCCCGGCGCCTGCGCCGCCGACAGCCCGGACGGCGGGGCCACGGCGGGCGCCGGGCCGGAGGGAAGGGCCTGGAAGAACTGGTTCGCGAGACGGGCGATCAGGGCGACATCCGGCCCGGCATCCGGCCCGATGTCCAGCCCGATGTCCGGCAAGCCGGACTCCGGCCCGCCGAACCCCGCCGCTGAGGGCGGCAGGGTCGGGGCGGCGGCGTCAGGCGTAGTCATAGTAATTGCCGACATGGACATCCTCCAGCACGCCGATGGCATCCTCGGTCAGGATCGCGGCCGAGCAGTAGAGCGAGATCAGGTACGAGGCGATGGCCTTGCGGTTGATCCCCATGAAGCGGACCGACAGGCTGGGCGCCACCTCCCCGGGGACGCCCGGCTGGAACAGGCCGATCACGCCCTGCTTCGCCTCACCGGTGCGCAGCAGAAGGATGCTGGTGCGGCCTTCGGGCGTGACGTGCAGCTTGTCGCTGGGGATCAGCGGCAGGCCGCGCCAGGTCAGGAAGGGCGAGCCGTGCAGGGTGACCGTGGGCGGCGGAACGCCGCGGCGGGTGCATTCGCGCCCGAAGGCGGCGATGGCGCGCGGGTGGGCCAGGAAGAAGGCCGGCTCCTTCCACACCTTGGCGATCAGCTCGTCCAGGTCGTCGGGTGTGGGCTGGCCCTTGCGCGTCTTGATGCGCTGGCCGGGTGCGGCGTTGGTCAGCAGGCCGTATTCGGCGTTGTTGATCAGCTCGCTCTCCTGGCGCTCCTTCACCTTTTCGATCAGCAGGCGGAGCTGCTCCTGGATCTGGTCGATCGGGTGGCTGTAGAGGTCGGAGACGCGGGTCTGCACGTCGAGAACGGTGGTGACCGCGTTCAGCGAATATTCCCGCGGGTTCTCGTCATAGGGGACGAAGGTTTCCGGCAGATCGGCGTCGTTGCGCGGGCTGCACTCCACCTCGGTCCGCACCTGCCCCTGGGGATCGACGACCCGGTTCAGGCGGTAAATGCCGGCCTCCACCGGGGTCCAGGGCAGGAAGGACACGAGCCAGCGCGGCGTGATGCCCGACCACTGCGCCCGTGTCTTCGTGGCGTTGGCGAGCTGGCGGGCCGCCTGCTCGTTCAATGTTCGACGCAGCTCGGTGTCTTCGGACATGAAATCGGCTCCTTCAGAAAGGCGGCTTGAATAAGGCGGTGGGAAGAAAACGGCAGCGGGCGGCCGGCGCCATGCGCCGACTCCGGGGAGTCGGCGGCTTGCGGACGCGGGGATGAAAGATCGATGGGCGGGAACGGAAAGCCCGGCTCGGCGAAACGGCCTATGGGATGGCACCGGCCCGCCGAAGGTGGATATGACCATGCATGGCTTTCGCCCCAGCCTCAAGCATTGGTAGCGGCGCGGGCGTCGATTGGTCCGCTATAACAGACAAGCCTCCGTTGGATTGGGCAAAGAACCGACGAGTGGAGTTCCGGCGGATCATAGGGTGGGTCGGATGTTTGTTTCCTATTTTATCAATAGATATTTCGGGCGGCCATCACCGTTTCCGACCGCGAACCGTCGCATCATCTCCGTGAGTTCTTCGGACAATTGGTTTGAAACCCTCACGCGATCCGCTGCATTCTTCACGAGTGGCATCTCACAGATGGGGCATTCGTCCTCCGGTAAGCACGCATGAGGTATGTTGTACGTTTAGGCGTTGCGCATAGGTTCTGTTAAATCTATTTGAAGAGTAGGCAATTCGCGTTATTCTCCCCTTGCCGCAGGGACTATCCTGCGCAATGAGGGAACGAGCCGTGAGCGCCGCGAACGACGACTGCGCCCCCAGCACACCGGAATCGGCGATCCCCGCCGCGCTTGGCCGCAATCTGAGACGGTTGCGCACGCGCCAGGGGCTGTCCTTGGAGCGGTTGGCCCGGCTGTCCGGCGTCAGCCGGGCGATGCTCGGACAGATCGAACTGGGACGGAGCGCCCCCACCATCACCGTGCTGTGGAAGATCGCCCGCGCCCTGGACGTGACGCTGACGGCGCTGACCCGGCTGGACGGGCAGGGCGATGTGCTTCTGATGCGGGAGGATCAGGCGCGCAGCTTCGTCTCGCCCGACGGGCTGGTGCGGTCGCGGTCCCTCGCGCCGCCGGGGGAGGGGCGGGGGACCGACTTCCTTGAAATCCGTCTGCGGCCGGGGGGCTGCGAAACCGGCGGCGGCGTCTCCTCCGGCGCCAGCATCAATCTGGTGGTGGCGGAGGGGGCCGTGGAACTGTGCGTCGGCAAGGGATCGCACCGTCTCGCGGCTGGCGACGCCGTCCTGTTCGAGGCGGAACGGACCTTCCAGTGCCGCAACGCCGACGATGTGGACGCCCGGCTGTTTCTGGTCCTTTCGCACGGAGAAGGTTGAGGGCGGACGCCCGGGCCGTGGGAACCTGCTCGCGCACATTTTACATATTCATGAACGGGATCTGAGATTTTTCCCAAAAATCTTCTGGAAATGCATATGCGGGTGTGAATAAACTTAATTTACCTAGTAGAGAAATAGATAATTAAGGCACGGACATCCCATGGCACTACCGAGTTCGCCCTCGGGCGCCGCTGCACCCGATGCAGAGCGGCTCCTGGGGCTGTACGCCACGATGCAGCGGATTCGCGTCTTCGAAACGCTGGCCGACGAGGCCCACAAGGCCGGGCAGGTGGCGGGCTACATCCATCTGTCCATCGGGCAGGAGGCCATCGCCGCCGCGGTCGGGGCGAATCTGCGCGAGGACGACGTGCTGACCAGCACGCACCGCGGCCACGGCCACACCATCGCCAAGGGCGCCGACCCGCTGGCCATGTTCCGCGAACTGTGCGGGCGGGCCGGGGGCACCTGCGGCGGCAAGGGCGGATCGATGCACATCGCCGACTTCGCGGTCGGCATGCTGGGCGCCAACGGTGTCGTGGCCGCCGGCCTGCCCATCGCGGTCGGCGCCGCCCACGCCATCGCGCTGAAGGGCGAGGACCGTATCGCCGTCTGCTTCTTCGGCGACGGCGCCACCAACCGCGGCCCCTTCCTGGAGGCGTTGAACTGGGCCGCCGCCTTTCGGCTGCCGGTGCTGTTCGTCTGCGAGGACAACGGCTATGGCGCCACCACCCGCACCGGCAGCGTGTCGGCGGGCGGCGGCCCCGGCGCGCGGGCGGAAAGCCTGGGCATCCCGGTCACCGTGGTGGACGGCAACGACCTGGCGGCGGTGGACGCAGCGGCGGCGGCCCTCGTCCGCGCCGTGCGCGAGGGCGGCGGGCCGCAATTCCTGCACGCCCGCACCTACCGTTTCCGCGGCCACACCTCCAGCGATCCGGCCACCTACCGCGACGCGGCGGAGGTGCGGGCGCAGCTCGATGGCAACGACCCGATCCGCCGCGCCGCCGCCACGCTGGCCGAACTCGGCGTGACGCCGGACGCGCTGGAGCGTGTGGAGCGCCATGAGCGCGAGGCGCTGGCCGCCGCCCTCGCCACGGCTCTGGACAGCCCCTGGCCGGACCTCCGCACCGCCTTCACCGACGTACAGGACATCGGAGCGCCGCAATGAGCCGCCTGACCTACCGCGAGGCGGCGCGCCTCGCCCTCGCTCACGAGCTGGCCGCCGATCCCGCCGTCTGGACGCTCGGCGAGGACATCGGCCGGGGCGGCGTGTTCGGCCAGTACCAGGGGCTGCAGGCCGAATTCGGGCCGAACCGCGTCGTCGACACGCCGATCTCCGAGGCCGCCATCATGGGCGGCGCGGTCGGTGCCGCCCTGCTCGGCACCCGTCCGGTGGTGGAGATGCGCTTCTCGGACTTCGCGCTCTGCGCGGTGGACGAGCTGGTCAATCAGGCGGCCAAGGCGCGCTACATGTTCGGCGGGCAGGCCCGCGTGCCGCTGGTGGTGCGCCAGCCGGTCGGGCTGTGGAGCAACTCCGCTGCCCAGCATTCGCAGTCGCTGGAGTCCTGGTACATCCACATCCCCGGTCTGGTCGTGCTGGCCCCGGCGACCCCCGCCGACAATTACGGACTGCTGCGCGCCGCCATCCGCTCCGACGACCCGGTGGTTCATCTGGAGCACAAGGACCTGTGGCCCGCGGAGGGCGAGGTGCCGCTGGACGGTGACTGGGAGGTGCCGATCGGCGTCGCCCGCCGCGTGCGCGAGGGCCGCGACGTGACCGTCGTCACTTGGTCCGGCGGCGTCCGCATCGCCGAGGAAGCCGCCACCCTGGCCGAGGCGCAGGGCGTGTCGCTCGACATCCTCGACCTGCGCAGCTTGTGGCCGTGGGACCGCGGCGCGGTGCTGGACTCCGTCACCCGCACCGGGCGGCTGCTGGTGGTGCACGAGGCGGTCGAGGTGGCCGGCTTCGGCGCGGAGATCGCCGCGACCGTGGCCGACGCGCTGTTCGGCGCGCTGAAGGCGCCGGTGCGCCGGCTGGGCGCCCCGCGCATCCCCGTCCCCTATTCCCCGGCGCTGGAGCCGGCGAGCCGGATCACCGCCCCGGCGGTCGCCGCCGCGGCCGCCGGCCTGGTCTCCTGGCGCTCCTGACCCCATTCCCCTCTTCGGAGTTCCTGTTCATGCTGACGAGAACGCGCCCCCTGCTGGCCGCCGCGCTGACCCTGCTCGGCGCGCTGGCCGTCCTTTCCGCACCCGCTGACGCCGCCGAGTACAAGAGCGAATACAAGCTGTCGGTGGTCGGCAGCCGCCCGATCCCCATCGCGGAGGGCGCCTACCGCTGGGCCGATCTGGTCACCGAGAAGACGGGGGGGCGCATCACCGTGAAGGTCTATCCCGGCTCCAGCCTCGTCGGCGGCGACAACACGCGGGAGTTCACCGGGCTGCGCCAGGGCTCCATCGACCTGCTGGTCAACTCCACCATCAACCTGTCGCCGACGGTGAAGGAAGCCAACCTCTTCTCCTTGCCCTTCCTGTTCCCGGACAGCAAGGCGTTCGACGCGGTGGCCCAGGGCGAGCCGGGCAAGGCGCTGTTCGGCATCCTGGAATCCAAGCAGGTCGTGCCGCTGGCCGTGGGCGAGAACGGCTTCCGCGCCCTGTCCAACTCGAAAAAGCCGGTGCGCACGCCGGACGACCTGAAGGGGCTCAAGGTCCGCGTCGTCGGCTCGCCCATCTTCAACGACATCTTCACCGCGTTGGGCGCCAACCCGACCCAGATGACCTTCGCCGATCTGCAACCCGCCCTGTCCACCGGCGCCGTGGACGGGCAGGAGAATCCGGTCAGCCTGTTCCTCGCCGCCAAGCTCTACGGCCTGAACCAGAAGCATCTGACGCTGTGGAACTACATCGCGGACGCCGGGCTGTTCATCGCCAACAAGGAGGTGTGGGAGAGCTGGACGCCGGAGGACCGGGCGCTCGTCCGCGAGGCGGCGTTGCAGGCCGCCGCCGAATTCACCGCCCTGTCGCGCCAGGGGCTGACCGCCGAGGACCGCTCCGCCCTGACCGCTCTGGCCGCCCACGGGGTGCAGGTGGTGACGACGGAGCAGACGGACGTGGAGGCCTTCCGCAAGGCGACCCGCCCGGTCTACGAGAAATGGACGCAGACGGTCGGCGCCGATCTCGTGCGCAAGGCCGAGGAGGCCGTGGCGAAGAGCCGCTGAGAACCGCCATGGCCGAACCCAACGCCGATTCCGGGCCGGACAAGCCCCGCGTTCCCCTCGCCATCGAGGAGGCGCTGGCCGCCGCCGCCATCGCGGTGATGGGGCTGATCACCTTCGCCAACGTGGTGACGCGCTACACCACCAACGTCTCGCTGGCCTTCACGGAGGAATACGCCATCGTCCTGATGGTGGCGATGACCCTGCTGGGCGCCTCGGTGGCGGTGGCGCGCGACCATCACATCCGCATCGGCTTCCTGATCGACCGGCTCGGGCCGCGCGGGCGGTTGCGGGCGGAGCTGCTGGCGCTCGGCGTCACGGCGCTGGTGTTCGGGGCGCTGGTCGTGCTGGGCACGTTGATGACCATCGACGAGTACCGGTTCGAGATTTCCTCGCCCGGTCTCGGCGTGCCGCAATGGCTCTACACGCTGTGGCTTCCGCTGCTGTCGGCGGTGGTTGCGCTGCGGGCGCTCGGGCGGGCGGTGCGGGTGATCCGGCGGCCGGAGATCCTGATACCGGGGGTCGGCGAGCCATGATCCCACTGCTGCTGTTCGCCGGCTTCTTCCTGCTGCTGTTCCTCGGCGTGCCCATCGGGGCGGGGCTGGCGTTCGCCGGGGCCGCGGCCATCGCGCTGGAGGGATCGGGGTTCTTGTCACTGTCCACCACGGTCTACACCGGGGTGGCGAAATACCCGTTGCTCGCCATTCCGATGTTCGTCCTGACCGGGCTGATCTTCGAACGGTCGGGGGTGGCGGCGCGGCTGGTCGCCTTCGCGCTGGCGGTGGTCGGCAAGCGACAGGGGGCGCTGCCGGCGGTCGCCATCGTCGTCGCGATGTTCATGGGCGGCATCTCCGGTTCCGGCCCGGCGACCTCCGCCGCGGTCGGTGCGGTGATGACCGCGGCCATGCTGAAGGAGGGCTATCCCCGCGCCTTCACGGCCAGCGTCATCGGCGCCGCGGCGGCGACCGACATCCTGATCCCGCCCTCCATTGCCTTCATCGTCTACAGCATCCTGGTGCCGCAGGCGTCGGTTCCGGCCCTGTTCGCCGCCGGAATCGTCCCGGGCATCCTGGCCGGTCTGGCGCTGATCGTGCCGGCGGTCTGGCTGTCGCGCCGCCACGGCTTCGGCGAGGTCGCGCGGGACGGCGAGACGCGCCCACCGCTCTGGCCCGCCTTCCGCGAGGCGGTGTGGGGGCTGATGGCGCCGGTGGTCATCCTCGGCGGCCTGCGCGGCGGGCTGTTCACCCCGACCGAGGCGGCGGTGGTGGCGGCGGCCTACGGCCTGTTCGTCGGATTCTTCGTCTACCGCACCCTGACCCTGCGCGACCTCTACGGCCTGCTGGTGGAGGCGGCGGAGGTGTCGGGGGTGATCCTGACGGTGGTGGCGCTGGCCGGCGTCTTCGCCTGGGCGACCGCGACGCTCGGCATCATCGACCCGGTGGCGCGGGGCATCCTGGCGTTGGGGATCGGCGAATACGGCGTGCTGGTGCTGCTGATTGCGGTGCTGGTGGTGATCGGGATGTTCCTGGACGGGGTGTCCACCTTCCTGATCCTGCTGCCGATCCTGGTGCCCATCGCCAACCACTTCCATTGGGATCTGGTGTGGTTCGGGGTGATCCTGACCATGAAGCTGGCCATCGGCCAGTTCACGCCGCCGATGGCCGTCAACCTGATGGTCACCTGCAAGATCGCCGGAACCACCATGGAGGCGACGGTGCGCTGGGTCGGCTGGCTGATCGTCGCAATGTTCGTGGCGCTGGCCCTGGTTGCCGCCCTGCCGCAGCTCGCCCTGTGGATTCCCCACACGCTGGGCTACGAGTGAGACGCGCATCATGAGCGAAGCAAAGGCCGGGCGTCTGGCCGGCAAGATGGCGCTGGTCTTTGGCGCGGGGTCCTCCGCCCCCGGCTGGGGCAACGGCAAGGCGACGGCGATCGCCTATGCCCGCGAGGGCGCCCGCGTGGTCGCCGTGGACAAGGTGGCGGAGGCCGCGGAGGAGACCGCCGCCCTGATCGCCGCCGAAGGCTTCGCGGCGCTGGCCGTCACCGCCGACGTGACGAGAGGGCCGGAGGTGGCGGCTGCGGTCGAGCGCACGCTCGCCGCCCACGGGCGCATCGACATCCTGCACAACAACGTCGGCATCACCGAGCCCGGCGGGCCGGTGGAAACCAGCGAGGAGAGCTGGCGCCGGGTGCTCGACACCGATCTGACCGGCGTCTTCCTGACCTGCAAGCACGTGCTGCCGGTGATGGTGGCGCAGCGGTCGGGGGCGATCGTCCACATCTCCTCCATCGCCGCGATCCGCTGGGCCTATCCCTACATCGGCTACGCGGCGGCGAAGGCCGGGGTCAACCAGTTCACCGTCGCGGTGGCCCGACAGCACGCCCGCGACGGCATCCGCGCCAACGCCGTCATGCCCGGCCTGATCGACACGCCGATGGCGCGCAGCCAGATCGCCGCCCATTGCAAGGACGCCGAGGAGATGCGCCGGGCGCGCGACGCGCTGTGCCCGCTGGGCTTCCAGGGCACGGCCTGGGACATCGCCGCGGCGTCGGTCTTCCTGGCCTCGGACGAGGCGCGCTACATCACCGGCGTGTGCCTGCCGGTGGACGGCGGGCTCAGCCTCGGCATCGGCTGAGCCCGTTTCCGCGGTTACCAGCAGGGGACGGCGGCGCCGTTGAACGTGGTCTGGATGAACTTCTTGACCACCGGCGACTGATAGGCGGCGACCAGCTTGTTCACCCAGGGCTGGTCGGCGTCCTTCTTGCGCACGACGATCTCGCAGGTGTACTGCGACTGCGGGCTCTCCAGGATCAGTGAATCCTTGATCGGGTTCAGCTTCGAAGGACAGATGACCACCCGGCGCTGGCTGAGTAGGACGCTGAGCGTGGCGTCCGCGGTTCGTGTGCGTGACGACGCAGCCGCCGAGCTCGCCTCGCTCTCCCGGCGGGAGCCGGGCTCTGCCCGCGTGTCGTGGCGTGCGTGTGTTCCCCCGGAGGCACAGCAATGATCAGAACGAGCGGTTGGCGCCAAACCCGGACAGGAAGACCTGACGATGTCCTTCCGCGAGCGCCACCGACTCCCAGCGCCCGCTCAGCCTCTCGGCGTGGCTTTTCACGAGCGGGAGGTTGGGCAGCAAGCCGGGCCATTCGTCGGCCGCCCGTTCCACCGTGCGCTTCGCCTCATCCGCCAGCAGGCGGGGATCCAGGCTGAGCAGCATGCCGGGCCTGCGGAAGGTCTCCAACGTCACGTCGGCCATCGTCTTGGCGCGCCCGAGGGGGATGGCCAGCGTGTCGTCTCCGTCCAGGCAGAATGTCGGAACGATGTCGTACGCCGGGCTCAAGTGGGCCGTGCGTCCGTCGGGATAGATCAGGCTGGCGGCGGCCATCCGCCGCAAGGCACGGAACGCCGATGTACCGCATCAGCGGATACCGCGGCTAGGCGGATGCCGCGTTGAAGGGAGGTCAGGTCGGCGCGAAGCCTCTCGAGCGCGCGAAGCACCTCGGTTTCAGCATGGAGCCATGGCAAGTCCAGCATGGATGGGTCCTTGTTTCGGACGCTCTTCCTGAGAGCAGCGTGCCGAGCGCATGCCGACGAGGTCCAGGCCGCACTCTCTGACCTGTCCGGGATCGGGGCGATACGAGGCGCTGTGCGCCATTGTCGGCGATTTCGACAGGGATTGGATTACGAATTACGACCCCGAGGATGTTCCGGGCAGCGAGCGTGGCGCGCCCGACTACGATGGCGGCGGCTTCTACAACAACACCGGGGTTGAAGTCTGGCGTGACCAGGTGACGGTGACGACTTGGCCGACGAACGGTGGTGTCGAGCGGACGATCGTCGAGATCGATGCGGCGACCTTTGCCGAGATAGAGACGATTATGGAGCGGCACAGCTTCGGCGATGCCAACCGTGTTGTCGAGGTGCTGCGGGCCATCGGGCACAGGCCTTCCTGACCAGCCGGTGACGAACGCGGGATGGTCGGCCGCAGGCAACGTAGTTGCTTGAATCCCGCCGCGTCACGTGTCACATCTAATACGACAGATGACGGAGGACGCCATGCCCGCGGTCAGGCCCGACACTGGACGGGGTGAGACGGGTCGCTATCAGCGGGTCACCGACCTGCTCGGTGGCCCGCGGGTGTTCAAGCGCCCGGTGATGACGCAACTCGATGCCCACAACGCCATCAAGACCGGCTTGCCGGGCGGCGCCCTGCACCATCTCGTGACCCATCTGCGGGTCCTCAAGCCGGCGAGCATCGAGCGCGCCGTGGGGATGAGCGTGCGCACCTATCAGCGCCGCAAGGGGGCGCCGGACAAGCCGCTCAGCCCCGAGCAGGGTGGCCGGACCTGGAAGCTGGCCGAGATCTTGGCCCAGGCCTCCGCGGTCTTGGGCTCGCAGGAGGAGGCCGAGCAGTGGCTGGAGCGTCCGGCCATCGGGCTGGACAACAACCGTCCGCTGGACCTGCTGGAGACCCCCACCGGGGTCGAGATGGTCGAGGATTACCTGGGGCGGATGGCTTCCGGGGTTTACACGTGACACCCTTGCCGGCGGCGCTGGGCGGCACCGAGCTGGTCGCGTGGCGTCTCGACCCGGAGCCTTTCCGCACGACCTGGGACAGCGGCGAAGGGGCCTACCGCTTCGGCGGCCGCTGGAACAGCAAAGGGGTTCGCGCCGTCTACTGCTCTCTCGACCCGGCGACCGCGATCATCGAGGTCGCGGTCCACAAGGGCTTCAAGGCGTTGGACACCGTGCCGCACGCGCTGACGGCGCTGACCATCACCAAGCCTGCCGACGTCCATGTGGTCACCCCGGCGGACGTGCCCAACCCCAACTGGCTCCGTCCCGGCATCCCCAGCGTCGGTCAGCAGCAGTTCGGCGATGCTGTGCTGAGCGCGCACACATTCGTCCTGATCCCGAGCGCCGTGTCCTCGCACAGCTGGAACCTTCTGTTCGCCGCATCTCTGGCGGCGGGGGCGTACACGATGCGCTCCCAGGAACGGTTTGCCCTGGACACGCGGCTGCACCCGCCGCCCCCCTGACGAGAGCGCTGTGGCCCGAGCCACCGACCGGCGACGGCCCTGGTTCAAGCGCTTCTCATCCCACCGTATAGCCGCCCCACCGTATAGCCGCCGTCGACCACCAGCTCCTGGCCGTAAATGTTCTTTGCCTGGTCGGAGGCGAGGAGCAGCGCCGCGTCGGCGGTGCTCTCCGGGGCGCCGAACGCGCCGGGGAACAAGGGCCGGGCCATTTATCGGCCAACCGCCGGAATCTCAGGCCACGTAGCATCCAGTGATGCCAACCGCCATCATTGCGCGTCCACATGAAAAGTTTGCACCACCTCCTCTTTATAGAGGCTGATGGCTGCAACCTTCGCGTACTGTGGAACTCCGCCGATCCATGCAACCATCCGTCCGCCGGCAACCGGAGTGGAGACGGTCATGACAGGGGCAAGGACAGGCGGGACCGCACCCCCCAGCCGAATGAAAGCCGCTCTGCCGGCACTTCTTGCCGCAATCGCATCGATCGGCGGCCTATGGATGGCCGGTCCATCCGGTGACGGCGCCCGTGCCGCCGAGAACGCGCAGAACGCTCCGCCGCCGGTGACCGTCAGCCCACCGCTGCGCAAGGAGATCGTCGAATGGGACGAGTTCACCGGCCAGTTCCAGGCCGTGGACTTCGTGGAAATCCGGGCGCGGGTCAGCGGCTATCTCGATTCCATCGCCTTCCAGGACGGCCAGCTCGTCAGGCAGGGCGATCCGCTGTTCGTCATCGATCCGCGCCCGTTCGAAGCGGCGCTGGCCTCGGCACGGGCGGAGCAGCAGCAGGCCGAAGCCAAGCTGGATTTGTCGAACCGCCAGCTCGCCCGCGCGTCGGAGCTGCGGCGCAGCGACAACGTCGCGGCCAGCGTGTTCGACGAGCGCCAGCAGCAGGTCCGCGTCGACGCCGCCGGGGTCGAGGTGGCGAAGGCCGCCGTCCGGACGGCGGAGCTGAACCTGAACTTCACCCGCATCACCGCCCCGATCGCCGGTCGCATCAGCCGGCGCGAGGTCAGCGTCGGCAACCTCATCGTCGGTGGCGACACCAGCACGACGACCCTGCTGACCACCATCGTTTCGCTCGACCCGATCTACTTCATCTTCGACATGAGCGAAGCCGACTACCTCGCCTACCAGCGGGCGGCGGCGCGCGGCGCCTTGAAGTCGCAACGCGACGGCGGCATCGAGGTCGAGGGCCGCCTGTTCGACGAGCAGAGCTGGCCCCTGAAAGGCACGCTCAACTTCATCGACAATCAGGTGAGCCCCGGCGCCGGCACCATCCGCGCCCGCGCCGTCTTTCCCAACCCGTCGCTGCTGCTGACACCCGGTCAGTTCGGGCGGCTGCGCCTGCCGGGGTCCGACCGCTACACCGCCACGCTGATCCCCGATCAGGCTGTGGTCAGCGATCAGGCCACCAAGATCGTCCTGACGGTCGGCAATGACGGGACGGTGGTGCCGAAGCCGGTGCGCCTCGGCCCCATCGAGGACGGGTTGCGCGTCGTGCGCTCCGGGCTGGAGGAGACGGACAAGGTCATCATCAACGGGCTCGTCCGGGCCCGGCCGGGCGCCAAGGTGACCCCGCAGGACGGACGGATCGAGCCACCGAAGCCGCCGGCCGGTTGAGCGGAGCCGGCGCCATGAACATTTCGCACTTCTTCATCAACCGGCCGATCTTCGCGGCGGTCCTGTCCATCTTCATCACGCTGATCGGGGTCTTCGCCTATCTGACCCTGCCGGTCGCGCAGTATCCGGAGATCGCGCCGCCGACCATCGTGGTCAACGCGACCTACCCCGGCGCGTCGGCGCAGGTGGTCGCCGACACCGTGTCCGCCCCCATCGAGCAGGAGGTCAACGGCGTCGAGGACATGCTCTACATGGCCTCGCAGGCGACCAGCGACGGGCGGCTCCAGCTCACCATCACCTTCAAGCTGGGCACCGACCTGGACACCGCGCAGGTGCTGGTGCAGAACCGCCTCGCCGTGGCCGAGCCCCGCCTGCCGGAGGACGTGCGGCGCATCGGGGTGACCGTGCGCAAGAACTCGCCCGACATGCTGATGGTGATCCATCTGAACTCGCCGGACGGAACGCGCGACCAGCTCTACATGTCCAACTACGCGCTGCTGCAGATCAAGGACGTGCTGGCGCGCCTGGATGGGGTGGGCGACATCCAGGTGTTCGGCGCCCGCGACTACGCCATGCGCGTCTGGCTCGACCCCGACCGGGTGGCGGCGCGCGGCCTGACCGCCGGAGACGTGGTGCGGGCGATCCAGGCGCAGAACGTCCAGGTGTCGGGCGGCGTCATCAACCAGCCGCCGGTGCCGGCCCCCGGCGCCTTCCAGCTCAACGTCGAGACGCTGGGCCGCCTGACCGACCCGCGCGAATTCGGCAACATCATCGTCAAGACCGACGGCGCCGCGGTCACCCGCCTGCGCGACGTGGGGCGCGTCGAGCTGGGGGCGCAGGACTACAACCTGAACGCCTATCTGGACCGCCAGCAGGCGGTGCCGCTGGTCATCTTCCAGCGGCCGGGCTCCAACGCGCTGGAAACCGCCGACCGCATCCTGGCGACCATGGCGGACCTGTCCAAGGGCTTCCCCAGCGGGATGCGCTACGACGTGGTCTACAACCCGACGGAGTTCATCGCGCAGTCGGTGGAGGAGGTCTACAAGACGATCTTCGAGGCCGTGGCGCTGGTCGTCGTCGTCGTCATCCTGTTCCTGCAGACGTGGCGCGCCTCCATCGTGCCGATCGCCGCGATCCCGGTCTCGCTGATCGGCACCTTCACGGTGCTGGCGGCGCTGGGCTATTCGCTGAACACGCTGTCGCTGTTCGGGCTGGTGCTGGCGATCGGCATCGTCGTGGACGACGCCATCGTCGTGGTGGAGAATGTGGAGCGGTTCATCCGCCAGGGCATGAAGCCCAAGGACGCCGCGCACGAGACGATGAACGAGGTCGGCGGCGCGCTGATCGCCATCGCCCTCGTGCTCACCGCCGTGTTCATCCCGGCGGCCCTGGTCAGCGGCATCTCCGGCCAGTTCTTCCGCCAGTTCGCCGTGACCATCGCGACCGCCACGGTGATTTCCTGCCTGGTGTCGCTGACCCTCAGCCCGGCGCTGTGCGCGCTTCTGTTCAAGCCGCACGAGGCGCACCCGGCCAAGCCGTCGCCGCTGATGCGCCCGGTCAACGCCTTCTTCGGCGGCTTCAACCGCGGCTTCGACCGGCTGTCCAACGGCTATGCCGGGCTGACCGGGCGGCTGGTGCGGCTGCCGGTGATCGTGCTGGCGGTCTACGGCGTGCTGCTCGCCATGACGGCGTGGCAGTTCAGCCGGGCGCCGACGGGATTCATCCCGAACCAGGACCAGGGCTATCTCATCACGGTGGTGCAGTTGCCGCCCGGCTCGTCGCTGGCCCGCACCGACGAGGTGGTGCGCACCGCGGTGGACACGCTGCTGAAGACGCCGGGGGTGATCCACGCCGTGCCCTTCGCGGGCTTCGACGGCGCCACCTTCACCAACGCGCCGAACGCCGGGGCGATCTTCGTGACGCTCGCCCCCTTCGCGGACCGCATCCCGAAGGGCCAGACCGCGGAGTCCGTGCTGGGCGACCTGAGGACCCGGCTGGGCGCCATCGAGGACGCCTTCATCATCACCATCCCGCCGCCGCCGGTGCGCGGCATCGGCAACTCCGGCGGCTTCAAGATGATGGTCGAGGACAAGCGGGGCCGCGGCCTGCCCGCCCTGGAGGAGGCGGTGAACGAACTGTCCGCCGCAGCGAACCGCATCCCGGGCCTCGTCGGCGTGTTCTCGCTGTTCAACACCAAGACGCCGAAGGTCTTCGCCGACATCGACCGCCAGCGCGCGGAGATGCTGGGCGTCACCGCCGATCAGGTGTTCGAGGCGCTGCAGATCTATGTCGGCTCGTCCTTCGTCAACGAGTTCAATCTGCTGGGCCGCACCTACCGGGTGACCGCGCAGGCCGACGGGCGGTTCCGCCAGACCCCGCGCGACATCGCCAACCTGAAGACCCGCAACGCGCAGGGCGACATGGTCCCGATCGGTGCGGTGGCGGAGTTCCAGAACATCACCGGCCCCTACCGCGTCGCCCGCTACAACCTCTATCCGGCGGCGGAGCTGCAGGGGAACACGCTGCCGGGATTCTCCACCGGCTACGCGCTGGCGGCGATGGAGAAGGCGGCGGCCGACACCCTGCCGGACGGCTTCGGCTTCGAATGGACCGAACTGGCCTACCAGGAGAAGGCGGCGGGAAACACCGGACTGCTGGTGTTCGGGCTGTCCGTCGTCTTCGTCTTCCTGGTGCTGGCGGCGCAGTACGAGAGCTGGGCGATGCCGCTGTCGGTCATCCTGATCGTGCCGATGTGCCTGCTGGCCTCGGTGACCGGCCTGCTGATGCGCGGGCTGGCGGTGGACATCCTGGCGCAGGTGGGGTTCGTCGTGCTGGTCGGGCTGGCCGCCAAGAACGCCATCCTCATCGTCGAGTTCGCGCGCCAGAACGAGCTGTTCGAGGGCAAGGACCGCTTCGAGGCGGCGGTCGCGGCGGCGCGCACCCGGCTCCGCCCGATCCTGATGACGTCCTTCGCCTTCATTCTGGGCGTCGTGCCGCTGATGATCGCGCAAGGGGCGGGGGCAGAGATGCGCCAGTCGCTGGGCACCGCGGTGTTCATGGGAATGCTGGGGGTCACGCTGTTCGGGCTGATCTTCACCCCGGTGTTCTACACGGTGATCCGCGGCCTGTTCAGCGGGCCGCTGGCCGTCAACCAGCATCCCAACCCGAACGCCGAGGCGTCCGACCGAGCCCCGGCCGGAGCGGGCGCCGCGGCTTTCGGAGAATACAATCCAGCAGCCCGTGAACTTCCGGGAACCTCCGCCCCCGAGCGTTGATCAAGGGTGATCTTGCCCCGGTTCGGTGGTTCTCCCACAGTTTGCGTGGATCGGGCTGCGAGGAACATCCCGGCAGCTCAAGGTGAACTGCATACAGAGCCAGCTCGCGTGCTGGATGACGGCGGGCGGGAACCTGGTGGCGGGCATACGAGAGCGGCGTCATCGGATCAGCGTAGCCTCACCGTCCGGCCACCGCCAAGCTTGGCGTGACAATCCCTGCGGGTCTTCTGCAAGAACACGTTCCGAAGTCATTGTCAAAGCGTCGCGCGGCTTGACCCTGTTTTACCGGTTTTTACTCACGGCGGGCAGGAGCCGCCGTCAAGATGATTTGATGGCGTGCGCACCGACAATTGGATGTGGCGTTCACAAGGGAGAAGCCGCGTGCTCTATGACCTCTCCATTAACGGCAAGAACCACTCGGTCGACCTTGACGGCGACACCCCTTTGCTTTGGGTTCTGCGCGACGTCGTCGGCCTGACCGGAACGAAATTCGGCTGTGGGATCGCCATGTGCGGCGCCTGCACCGTGCATCTCGACGGGATGGCCGTCCGGTCCTGCGTTACGCCCGTGGCCGACGTGGGATCGGCGAAGATCACGACGGTGGAGGCCATCGGCGCGACCGATGTGGGCGCTCGCCTGCAGCGCGCCTGGCTGGACATCGACGTCGTCCAGTGCGGCTACTGCCAATCGGGGCAGATCATGTCCGCCGCCGCCCTGCTGGCGGCCAATCCCAGGCCGTCCGACGCCGATATCGACTCCGTCATGGCCGGAAACATCTGCCGTTGCGGCACCTACCAGCGGATCCGCGCCGCCATCAAGCGTGCCGCCGGATCGACCGCCCAGGTCAGGGGAGGCTGAGATGACCCTCCGGTCGCGATCACGCCTCGCGGTCTCCCGGCGTGGCTTCCTTATCGGAGCGGCCCTTGTCGGCGCTGGGCTCGAGATCGGCTTCAGCAAGACAGGCTCGGCGGAGGCGGCGGGCACGTTCGTCCCGAATGCGTTCATCCGCATTCCGCCCGAGGGCAAGATCGCCCTGGTGATGCCGTCGGTCGAGATGGGCCAGGGCATCTACACCGCGGTGGCCATGCTCATCGCCGAGGAACTCGAGGTGCCGCTCGACGATGTGGTGCTGGAGCACGCGCCGGCCGACCCCTCGCGTTACGCCAATCCAGTCATCGGTGAGCAGGTGACCGGCGGCTCCTTCGCGATCCGCGGCGTGTACGAGCCGATGCGCCGGGCGGGTGCCGCGGCCCGCATCATGCTGATCAACGCGGCGGCGCGGGAATGGGGCGTCAATCCTGCGGGGTGCCGGGCGGAAGCCGGAGTTGTCCTGCATGGGGCAAGCGGGCGCCGGGCCACTTATGGATCCCTCATCAGGTCCGCGGCCGCCGAGGACGTGCCGCAGGCACCCCAGCTCAAGGCGGCCACCGCCTTCACGGTGATCGGGAAGCCGCTGCACCGGCTGGACAGCGCCGAGAAAGTCAACGGCGTGGCGATGTTCGGCATCGACGCGCGTCCCGATGGCCTGTCCTACGCCGTCATTGCAATCTGTCCAACCTTCGGCGGCCGGCTCGGCTCCGTCGATGATGCCGAGGCGCTCAAGGTCAAAGGCGTGACACGGGTCGTCAGGACCGAGAATTCGGTTGCGGTGGTCGCCCAGCACACCGGGGCCGCGCACAAAGGGCTCGCCGCTCTGAAAATCGACTGGGTCGCCGGCCCGGATGGAACCCTTAGCACCGCGGATCTGGAGCGTCGCATGGAGGCGGCAATCGGCGCCGAAGGCCTCACCCACATCCAGGTGGGCGATGTGGCGACCGCCGAGGCGGCGCGCGACCGGGTGCATGAATTCGTCTATCGCCTGCCCATCCTGGCCCACAGCGCCATGGAGCCGATGAACTGCACGGTCCATGTCCGCCGGGACGGCTGCGAGGTGTGGACCGGCACCCAAGTGATGGGCCGCGCGCGGCAGGCGGTCGCCGACGCGACCGGGCTCCCGGTCGAGACGGTGGTGGTCCACAACCACTTGCTGGGCGGCGGCTTCGGTCGGCGGCTCGATGTCGATGGGATCATCGCCGCGGCGATGATCGCGCGGCAGGTCGAGGGGCCGGTGAAGGTCACCTGGAGCCGGGAAGAGGACATCCGTCACGACTGCTACCGCTACCTGAACTCCAGCAAGGTGGTGGCGACGCTCGGGCCGGACGGCATGCCGGTCTCCTGGCGGCACCGGGTGATCGGCCCGTCGGTGATGGCGCGCTGGCTGCCGGCCTTCACCAAGGACGGCATCGATCTCGACATCATGGACGGCGCGGACAGCCCCTACGCGATTCCGAACAAGCGCACGGAGTTCGTGCGCCACGAGGCGCCGGACGGCATGCTCACCGGCAATTGGCGCGGAGTCGGTCCGACCCGCAACCTGCCGGCCGTCGAAGGCGCCATCGACGAGCTCGCGCATGTGGCCGGCATCGATCCGGTCGATTACCGGCGGCGCCTGCTGGGTGAGAATCCGAGGCTGAGGCGCGTCCTCGACGTCGCCGCCGAGAAGGCCGGCTGGTCGTCCGCCCTGCTGCCCGGCCAGGGCCGTGGCGTTGCTCTGTTGGAGGCGTTCGGGAGCTTTGCGGCCATGGTGACGGAGGTCACCGTCGCGCCGTCCGGCGCCGTGCGTGTGGACCGGGTCGTCTGCGCGGTCGATTGCGGCCAGGTCATCAACCCGGACACCGTCGACGCACAGATCCAAAGCGGCATCGTCTATGGGCTGAGCGCCGCGCTTTACGGGCGCATCACCATCGAGAAAGGCGGCGTGGTCGAAGGCAATTTCGACGACTCACCGGTGCTGCGCATGCACGAGATGCCGCAGGTCGAGACCCACATCGTCGCCAGCACCGAGGCGCCGGGCGGCATCGGCGAGGTCGGCACGCCCGGCGTCGCACCGTCCCTGCTGAACGCGATCTTCATGGCGACCGGCAAGCGGTTGCGGACACTGCCGCTCGACACCACCCCCCTGCGGAGGGCGACGTGATGGCACCGAACACCGTGGTTGCGGCGACCTTCGCCGGCATGGTCATGGCCGGTGCCGGCGTGGTGTTCGGCGACTCGCCGACCACCCCGGTCGAAAGCCTGCGTCCGGCTTCGGCGTTTGACTCGATCACGAACGAGACCGCGCGCTCGCAGGCGTTGTTCGAAGAGGCGGCGCGCGTCATCACCCACCCGCGCTGCATGAACTGTCATCCGGTAACGCGAACACCCGCCCAGGGCGACGACCGGCATCCGCATATTCCGTTCATCGACGCGAGCGCCAGCGACCATGGGCCCGACGGCTTGCGGTGTGCGGCCTGCCACGGACCCGACAACCGGACGATCCTGGGCAGCCGGCTCACATCGATCCCGGGCAATCCCCACTGGTCGCTGGCACCGCAGAGCATGGGTTGGCAGGGGCTGAGCCCGGGCGACATCTGCAAGCAGTTGAAGGACCCGGCTCGGAACGGCGGCCGGTCGCTCACCGACCTGATCCGTCACGCGAACGAGGACCACCTCGTCGCATGGGCCTGGCATCCCGGTCAGGGGCGGACACCCGCCCCGGGCGATCAGGCGACCTTCGGTGCGCTGGTGGCCGCCTGGATCGGGACCGGGGCCGTGTGCCCGGAGTGATCGACATCGTTCCATCTCCTCGAAGGGACCGAGCCATGGCGTCGCCTGTCAAGATCACCGCAATCCTGACCGCTCGGGCGGGCAAGGCCGCGGAACTGGCCGCGCTCCTGGATCGGATGGTCCCGCACTGCCGCGCCGAACCCGGCAACCTGCGCTGGGATGTCTGGCAGGACCAGGCGGAAGACGGGCGTTTCGTCCTGGACGAACTCTATCGGGACGATGCCGCCGTGGAGGAGCACCGTGAGACGCCGCACTACAAGGATTATCGCGATCGTGTTCCGGAGCTGGCCGAACGCACCGCCTTTGTTCTTCGGCCCAAGCACGTGCTGCCCGACGGTCGCTGAATGGTGTTTTGCCCTGCGAGGCCCGCCGAGCATCGGCCTCACCATTCTGCCAAATGAATCATCGATCGAGGAGCATGGCGATGGGGATCGGCGAGACTCGCAAGGAACAGCTCTATCCGACAATGACCGCGTCCCAGTTGAACGCCGCGCGGCGCTTCGCTGGCGGACCCGAGCGAAGCTTCGCGCCGCACGAGCGGGTGTACGACGTCGGGCAGCGCGACGTCCCGGCGTGGCTGGTGCTGACGGGCTCCATCGAAAGCGGTCGGCAGGGTGGGATCGGCAACGAGACCCTCATCGTGGTGCACGGGCCGGGCCAGATGAGCGGAGAGATCAGTCAACTGAGCGGTCGCGCCACCCTGGCGTCCGGGCGTGCGGGAGCGGATGGGGCTGTTGCGCTCCCCTATGACGCCGCGCACCTGCGTGCCCTCATCGTCGGGTCGGCGGACGTGGGCGAGACGATCATGCGCGCCTTCATCCTGCGTCGTGTCGCGTTGATCGAGGCCGGGCTGACGGGGGGCGCCGGATCGGTGCTGCTTGGAGCGCGCAATGCGCCGGATCTCGTCCGCCTCTCCGGTTTCCTGACCCGCAACGGCTATCCGCACATGGTGGTGCCGGCCTGCGAGCCGGAGGGTAGGGAGCTGGTGGAGCGCCTTGGCGTGCTCGACGGCGAGCTGCCGCTGATGATCTGCCCCGACGGCACGATCCTGAAGCGGCCCAGCGACCAGGAGGCGGCCGCCTGTCTCGGCATGGGGCCCTCGCTGACACCCGGCAAACGGTATGACGTGGCTGTGGTCGGCGCCGGACCGGCAGGTCTGGCGACCGCGGTCTACGCCGCGTCGGAAGGCCTGTCGGTGCTCGTGTGCGACGCACGCGCATACGGAGGCCAAGCGGGCGCCTCGGCGCGGATCGAGAATTATCTGGGTTTCCCCACCGGCATCTCGGGACAGGCCCTGGCGGGCCGTGCTTTCAGTCAGGCCATGAAGTTCGGGGCGGAACTCGCGATACCGCTGTCCGTCGAGCGCCTCGAATGTCCGTTCGAGCGGGGCACGCGACCGTTCATCCTGCATCTCGGCAACGGACAGAGTGTGCTGGCCCGCGCGGTCGTCATCGCGTCGGGCGCGCGCTACCGGCGTCCCGACGTGGCCAATCTGGGCGAGTTGGAGGGTGCCGGCGTCTCCTACTGGGCGTCGCCGATTGAAGCGAAGCTGTGCGAGGGCGAGGAGGTGGCGCTGGTCGGTGGCGGAAACTCCGCGGGACAGGCGGTCGTCTCGCTCGCGCCATTCGTTTCGCGGCTCCACCTGTTCGCCCGGCGCTCGCTCGAGGAGACGATGTCCCGCTACCTGGTCGACCGTATCGGTGCCCTTGCCAACATCGAACTGCACATCGGAAGCGAGGTGGTCGGGGTGGAAGGCGACCGGACGGGCGGCCTGACCGGCGCACGGTTCCGCAACCGGGATACCGGCGCGACGGAGCACCGTGCCTTGCGGCACCTGTTCCTCTTCGTCGGTGCCGATCCGAACACGGACTGGCTGAACGGCTGCGTATCCCTCGATGACAAGGGCTACGTGTTGACGGGGAACGCCATCGGCTTCGGGAGCCGTCTGCCGCTGGAGACCAGCCAGCTCGGGATCTTCGCGGTCGGAGATGTCCGATCCGGTTCGACGAAGCGCGTGGCGGCCGCGGTCGGGGAAGGTGCCGCGGTCGTCGCCCAACTTCATGGGGTTCTCACGCAGCGATAGGGCCGAAGCGACAGCTTGCGGTCGCGTTTCAGCCGCGCCGACCAAGGTCCTGAACGTCGATCGTGACCGATCGGCACGAAACGGCATCCATGCCAGAAAAATTTATGTCGTCTGGTCGAGTATTATAAGAATTTCATGAAGTAGAAGATTCGGCGCTCATTGTTTCGTCGATGTTCTGATCGGGTTTTATCCCGGTCTCACTGGAAGTTGGACCGTCAATTGATTGGATGCGGGACGTCCGCGCGCGCCGTCGACAATGCCAAAACTACAGCTTGGCCAGAACGGCAGCTTTGTTTCAGTGGCGTCGGTTCGGCGACGCAACATTCAATCGAGGAGAAGGCATCATGAGCAAGGGAAAGTTGCTGGTCATCGGATCGAACGCCACCCGGATCGAGGTGAAGGGTGGAATGGGGCGGACCGGTCAATACCTGAACGAGACCGTTGTGCCGGCGATGGCCTTTCTGGACGCCGGCTACGAGGTGGTGCTCGCAACCCCGAACGGGACGCAGCCGCACATCGACGAAGCCTCCGACGCGCCGGCGCATTTCGACAATGACGAGGACGCCTATCGTCGGGCACGCGCCTTCTACGACACGCATCCGTCCATGACCCGGGTCCGCACAATCCGCTCCGTGATCGAGGAAGGGCTCGACGGCTACGTTGCGGTGTTCGTGCCGGGCGGCCAGGCTCCGGTCGTCGACCTCATGCAGGATCCGGATCTCGGCGTGATCCTCAGGCATTTCCACGAAGCGGGGAAGCTCACGGCCTTTCTCTGCCATGGTCCGATGGCCGCCGCCGCCGCCATGCCGAAGGCGAAGGAGTTCCGCGCCGCGCTGATCGCCGGTGACCGCGCGAGGGCGGCCGTGCTGGCCGACGGGTGGCAGTATGCCGGCTACCGGATGACCGTCTTCTCAGCGACGGAGGAAGCGGTCGTCGAAGACCAGATCCTTCACGCCAAGATGCACTTCACCATGCCCGAGGCCTTGAGGGCTGCGGGGGCCGAGGTCATCACGACATCGGTCGACTTCGAACCCTACGTCGTCGTCGACCGCGAGCTGATCACCGGTCAGAATCCGCGCTCCGACCACCCGATCGCGGCAAAGCTGATCGAAATGCTCGACCACCCAAGGGCGGACGGAAACTCATGAAACAGCATCACGACATCATCGGCCTTTCCCTGGTGCTGGGAACCATCGCGATGGTCGGATCTCATGCATCGGCAGCCGAATTGAAGGCCAGGACGGCCGTGCTCGTCCATGGCGCCTTCGCCGACGGCTCATCCTGGCACAAGGTCATTCCGCACCTCGAAAAGGCCGGCCTGAAGGTCATAGCGGTCCAGAACCCGCTTGACTCGCTGAAGAGCGACGTTGCCGCGACCAGCCGGGCGATCCGGAACGCGGAGGGACCCGTCGTCCTGGTCGGACATTCATGGGCCGGTGTGGTCATCACGGAAGCCGGACACGACGAAAAGGTCAAATCGCTCGTCTATGTCGCCGCCTACGCGCCTGACAAGGGTGAGTCGGCGCAGAGTGTGGCGTCGAAATACCCGGCCCTGGAGGGCCGGCAGACCTTCGTCAAGGATGCGGACGGCTATCTCAGGATCAGCGACGAGGGCATCAGGAAATACTTCGCTCCGGATCTCCCGCCGGACGAGCAGGCGGTCGTGGCGGCAACCCAGGGCCCGTTCCATGTCAGCACGGTCACGACCCCGGTAAGCCGCGCCGCTTGGCGTGAAAAGCCGACCTTCATGGTCGTCGCGACGAAGGACGCGATCATTCCACCACAATTGGAAAGGGATCAGGCCGAAGCGGCCAAGGCCACGACCGTGGAGGTGCCGTCCAGTCATGTCGCGATGCTGTCCCACCCGAAGGAGGTCGCCGAGTTGATCCTCAAGGCGGCGGAGTAGCGAATCCGTCGCGTCGCGAACCCGATCGAGACCTGCGGGCCTTCAGCGAGTGTCGACGGTGAGGGCTCGCGAGCTGGCAAGGCACAACGCGGCCGGTCTTGCGCACGTGCGCAAGCGCGGGTCCCTCCTTCCAAACTCCAGCCTTACCCCCAGGCCAACCTGCCGCATCGGCGGAGCCGTCGGAGGCGGTCGCGCGCCGCCGCAAGCTGAGCGTAGTCGGTGGTGTCGCTGAACTTTGCGCAGCAGGCCGCGAGCAGATCGGACGCCTCGCTGTGGCGACGATTCGCCTCGAGGATCTCCGATAGGGCCGTGGCCGCGCGAAGCTCGAGCGTCAGCGCACCGATTTCTTCGGCCTTGTCGACGGCGCGCTTCAACAATCGTTCGGCTTCATCAGCGTTGTCGGCAGCGGTCGCGATCATGCCGCCGACCCGCAGGATCTCAGGCATGCACCAGTTGGCGACCTGGTCCTGAGCAAGCCGGCCGGCTTCCTTGATCGTCTCTCGCGCCTCATCGACGGCGCCCGCGTCGAGCAGCGCCTCGGCGACCATGCTGTAGTGCATCGGCGCGCGCAGAAGATTCCGCGCGGCGATCAGATCCTGAAGCCGGGCCTTCATGTCGGCCGCCGCGCCGATCTTCCGCTGTTTGGCGCTCAGCGCGCTCTTGAAGAAGCGGCACACCTCCCGCCAGATGCCGATATCCTCGTGCCGGCCGTTGGCTTCGAGCATGGCGAGGAACGTCGCGGCGCTGGCGAGGTCGTCGGTCCACAGCGATATGGGAATGGCGCAAACGGCGAGAACGTTGGATTGGGAGACGACATGTCCCGTCGCCTCGGCGCGCGCGACCGCCGACCTGGCGACCTGCATGGCCCGGTCCGGTTCCCCGGAAATCCAGAAGGCGATGGCGAGCGAACACTGGACATGGGCGCCGCGCTCCGCCTGGAAGCGCGCGAAACGAACCGGATCCGTGGAGCGCGGCTGTCCGGCAGCCAGCGCCTCCAGCCGTCGCCGTGCGCTCGCGATCTTGCCGATGTAGATCTCGGCCATGCCCATCATGCGGTTTCCTTCCGCAAGGGCTGGCCCATCGCCCGCCGCTTCGGCGATCGCCAGGAACCGGTGGAGCGTGTCGATGCCCTCCAGCGGCCGGCCGACATAGATCAGATAGGCGGCCAACCCCCAGAGACCGTGAAGCTGGTACTCCACGTTCCCTGTCTCGCAGCCAAGCAGATGGCATTCCTGCCAGACCCCCTCGATGGAGGGAGCGAGGTGATGGGCGAAGCTCATGCCCGAGGCGCGGGCGGCGACCAGCTTCATGACGAGGTCGGCGGGGCAGTCCTTCATGTCGTTAACCACCTGCCAGGCATGTTCGATCCTCGACTGCATCTCACCGAGGGCGGACATCTCCATCCAGAGCGGGATGGCCGCGACCGTCAGTCTGATGCCGAGAAGCCGGTCGCCGGTTGGCCCGAACGCCCACGTCAGCGCGTTTCGAAGATCATCGACGCGGCAAATGTAGTCGGACATCCAATCGCGCTTGGCGCGCCACCCACGTTCCTCCGCCGCTCTTTCATAGAGGGTGAGAATGTGCCGGGCATGATGTTCCAGAGCACCGTCGCGCTCGCCCGCATCCATCTGCCGTTCCAGCACATAGGCACGCGTGGTCTCGAGAAGCCGGTAGCTCAGCGCCCCGTCCTTGTAATCGGCGCTCACCATCGACTTCTGGGTCAGGCGCTCCAGCGTGTCCACGGTCGCCAACGCATCGAAGCCGGGGGCCTTCGCCATGGCGACCACATCCTCGATCCGGAACGTGCCGGTGAACACGGAGAGGAAGCGGAGGAGAGAGGCCTCGTCGTCCGACAGCAGCCGGTAGCTCCAGTCGAGTGTCGCCAAAAGGGTCTGCTGGCGGAACGGAGCGGTGCGGGCATCGTTGCTCAGCAGCAGAAATCGTTGTTCGAGCATGCTCAGCAGCGCCGGCACGCCGAAGGTGGCAGCCTTGCTGGCCGTCAATTCGATCGCCAGCGCGATGCCGTCCAGCCGGTGGCAGATGGCCGATACCAGTGGCGCGTCCGCATCGCTCAAAACATAGACGCCGCGCTCCTGCGCGCGGGCGACGAACAACTGCACGGCCGCGAAGGTCAGCGCGTGCTCCGCCGTCTTCACGCCCCCAACGGCCGGCACATCCAGCGGCGGCAGCCGGTACACCCGCTCCAGGCCGGTCCGCAACGGTTCGCGGCTGGTTGCTAAGATCCTGATTGTCGGAATGGCGTCGAGGAGGCGATCGACGACCGTCGCCGCGGCCGACAGAAGATGCTCGCAGTTGTCGAGCACGATGAGAACCCGCTTGCCGCGCAGGGCTTCGGCCATGTCCGCCAGCGTGTTCGCCGAATGCGGTCTCACCAGGACGCCCGCCGCAACCGCGGATGGCACGTATTGCGGATCGCCGACACAGGACAGATCGATGAAATAGACCCCGTCGGCATAGTTGGGCACCTCTTGATGGGCGACCGCGATGGCGACGGTCGTCTTTCCCACGCCGCCCGGACCGACGATGGACACATGGTGCCGGTCGGCCAGGGCCGACGCGATGCGTGCGATCTCCCGATCCCGGCCCAGGGCAAGGGGGCGGGTTGGAAGTCCCTTCGACGGTGCGGGAGACGCCGGAGTGGCCGGCGGTTGGGCGCGGTCGATGTCGACGGAGGCAACGAAGCGGTAGCCGCGACCCGCTACGGTGGCGATGTACGGCTCGTCGGAATCGGAACCGAGCGACCGGCGCAGCGATGCGATGTTCACCTTGAGGTTGTCTTCGTGGACGAAGGTGTCCGGCCAGCAGAAGTCGATGAGTTCCTTCTTGCCGACGACCTCCCCGGGCCGACTGACCAGCAGGGTGAGAATGTCGAGAGCCCGGCCACCGATCCGGACGGCAGCACCGTCGCGCAGCAGCAGTTGACGGTTCGGCAGAAGCCGGAACGGTCCGAACACATAGGCGAGGCAATTGGCGTTTGGAGGTTCAGCGTGCATGTCTGCCATCGCCCCCTATCAGGACAGGTTCGGTCACCTGGGACCGCGTCGCTTGTCAGATTTGATTATTGGTACACCATGCACTTTTAATCGTTCAAGATCGACGATTCAGCGACATAATGCAAAAGCGGGACGAAGGGAGTGCCGACTTGTCGATGGCGAGCATTTATCCGTCACTTTTACAGGATTTTACTATCGTTCACCGTGGACATCACGCCGCCGACATGAGATTTGGACTCCAATGGGTTGGGAGAGGGGGCGACCATGTCGGCGGCGGGGCGATGATGTGCGGATGAGGACAACGCGCAGAGCGGTCTTGAAGGGTGCGCTCGGCGCCGCGGCGCTGGGCCTGTCGGACGGTAAGCCCGCGGCCGCACAGTCGGGGGGGAGGTTTGTCTTCGCCAACAATTCCCCATACGACAACCTCGACCCGCACACGATCTTCGACGTCTCGCGCGCCGCCACCCGCCTCAATCTCTACGACGGGCTCTACCGCTGGGTGGACAACCCCCCCACGATGATCCCCTGGCTGGCGGAGAGCCACACCGTCTCCGACGACGGCAGGGTCTACAGCTTCAAACTCCGAAGCGACGCGGTGTTCCATGACGGCACTCCCGTCACGTCGGCCGATGTCGTCTACTCCATCGAACGGATCATCGCTCTGCGGAAGGGACCGGCGAGCCACTACCTCGATGTCATCAAGCCCGGATCGACACAGGCTCCGGACCCAACGACCGTCGTGTTCAACCTCACCCAACCCTACGCCATCTTCCTGGCGACAGTCCCCGACCTGTTGATCGTCAACAGCGCGCTGGTGAAGGCCAACGAGACGGACGGCGATTGGGCCGAAGCCTGGCTTGCGCGGAACGACGCCGGGTCCGGCTCCTACGCGTTGCGCCGCCATGACCCGGCCGTGGGCTGGATCGCGCGCCGCTTCACCGGGCACTTCGCCGGCTGGACGGGCGAGCCGATCGACGAGATCGAATTCCGGACCGTGCTCGACACCAGCACCCGTGTCCTGGGCCTCATCCGTGGCGAATTCCACGGGGCAGACGGCTTCATGCCATACGACCAGATTGAACGCCTGCACTGGTCGCCGAATGTGCAGATCATCGAGCAGGAGGCGATGCGGGTCTTCGGGCTTGCGTTGAACAACCAGAAACCATTGATGAACAACGTCCATTTCCGGCGCGCGCTCGCCTACGCCTTCGATTATGACGGCTTCATCACGAGCATCCTGAAAAACTCCGTCTCGCGCAACCCAGGCCCCAACCCGAACACGATATGGGGCACACCGGCCGATCTGAGAGGATACGACTACGATCTCGACAGGGCGCGTGCGGAACTGGCGAAAGTTGCTGAGCCGCTGCGGGTGATCAGCATCAACGCGCTCGCCGGCTTCAGTGACTCCGAGCAGGCGGCGTTCCTGTTCCAGAATGCCTTGCGGCAAATCGGCGTCGAAGCCGTGGTGGAGGTGTCTCCATGGACCGTCATCCTGAGCCGCATGAGCACACCCGAGACGCGGGCCGACATCATTCCCGTCTGGAGAAGCAGTTTCTATATCGACCCCAACAACTGGGTGGGTGAGTTGTTCGGCACGCGTTACCACGGCGCACGCAGCTTCTCCTATTACAGCAATCCGGAGTTCGACAAACGCCTCGATCGGGCACTCATTTCGCGCGACCACGAGGAGCGCCGAAAGCTCTACGAGGAAATGACCCAGATGGTGGTGGATGACGCGGCCGGAATCTTCATCTACAATACGCGCTGGTATGGGCCTTATTCCCGAAAGGTCAAAGATATCCGCTACTCGCCCGTAAATCATGGTCAGGACATGCGCTGGGTCTCGATGAGCCGATAGCGCGCGGACCGGAGTGGGAGACAGCGTCGTGAACTGGCTCTCTATTGTTGCGAACAGGCTGCTCTGGTTTGTCCCGACACTCTTCGGGCTGTTGGCAATCGTGTTCGTGCTCTCACGCGTGGTCCCGGTCGATCCCGCGCGCTTGGCGGCGGGGGAGCAGGCATCGGCCGAGCAGGTCCAGCAGGTCCGGGAGCGGTTCGGTCTGGACAATCCATTGCCCGTCCAGTTCGTCAGTTACCTGCGCGACGTGGTGACTGGCAATTTGGGAACGAGCCTATACACACAGCGACCAATCGTGGACGACCTCGCCTCGCGGTTGCCGGCGACGTTGGAGTTGATCCTGACGGCGTTGCTGCTGGCCGCGCTGATCGGCATCCCGCTCGGCGTGCTCTGCGGACTGCACAGCCATTCATGGCTCGACCATGGCCTGCGCGTGATCTCGGTTTCCGGACTTGCCGTCGCGTCCTTCTGGCTCGCGATGCAGTTGCAACTGCTGTTCTCGATGCGGCTCGGCTGGCTGCCGCTTGCCGGACGGATCGAGGGCTTCCCGCCGGACATGGTGACCGGATTTATGCTTCTCGACACCTCGATCCGCGGGGAGTTCGATCTGTTCGCCTCGGCCATCCGGCATCTTGCGCTGCCGTCCCTGACACTCGCCCTGCCAGCCGCGGCGTCCGTGGTTCGCTTCATGCGCAATGGCGTCATCGGCGCTGTTCACTCGCCCTCGGTCGCCTATCAGACGGCGATGGGCTTTCCGCGCCGGCTGATCGTCTGGAAATACATTCTGCGGCTGGCCTTGAGCACGACGGTGACGCAGTTCGGCCTCATCTTCGGGTTCCTGCTCGCCGGCACCGTGGTCGTGGAGACCGTGTTCGACTGGCCCGGTCTCGGCGGTTATGCCGTACGCTCGATCCTCCAGTCCGACTACAACGCGGTCATGGGTTTCACGCTCTGCGCCGGCGCCTTCGTCCTCGTCATCAACCTGTTCGTCGACCTGTTCCAGATGGCGATCGATCCACGCGGTTCGGCATGAGGGGCACGCTCAGGCGCTTCGCGCGCGATCGCGCCGCTCTGCTCGGTCTCTGCATCGTCGGTCCGCTGCTGCTGGCGGCCGTGTTCGCACCGGTCCTGGCGCCCCATCCGAACGACATCGTCGTCTTCCATCTGGAGCGGCGGCTGCTCCCCCCATCCGCCGATGCACTGCTCGGCACGGATCGCATGGGCAGCGACATCCTCAGCCGCCTGCTGTTCGGGGCGCGCACGACCCTGATGCTGGCGGGCGTGACGGTGGGTGCGGCATTGCTGATCGGCGTGCCCGTCGGGTTGGTTGCCGGCTACCACAGCAACTGGATGAGCGAGGCGCTGATGCGCCTTGCGGAGATCTTCCTGGCGGTGCCGCAGATTGTGCTCGCCATAGCCATCGCGCAGACGCTCGGCCCCTCGCTTGACAACGCCGTTCTCGCCCTCACGCTGACTTACTGGCCGTTCTGGGCGCGGCTCGTCTACGCTGAGACGCGATCGATCCGGAACGAGGTGTTCATCGAATCCGCGATCGCGCTGGGCGCGTCGGCTTGGCGGGTCATCCTGCTGCACATTCTCCCGGCCATCGCCTCACCGATCATCGTGCGCACCTCGATCGGCATCGGCGCGACGATCCTGACCGCCGCGACGTTGGGGTTCCTTGGGCTGGGGCCGCCGGCCACCACGCCGGAATGGGGCCGCATGATCGCCGAAAGCCGCGAGTATCTGCCCGAGGCGTGGTGGTATGCGCTGGCACCGGGTGTAGCGATCTTTCTGACCGTTCTCGGCTTCAATCTTGTCGGCGACGGATTGCGCGACATTCTCGATCCCAAAACGCGCAACGATGCATAAGCGGATGACGGCGATCTTGGACATCGGCGGGTTCTCGCTCTCCTTCCGGACGGCCAAGGGCATCGCCCGTGTGCTCGACCGCGTGGATCTCACCGTCCGACCGGGCGAGATCGTCGGGCTGGTCGGCGAATCCGGCTGCGGCAAGACCACGCTGGTCCGCGCCATCCTCGGCGCCCTGCCGGAACCCGTGGCGAAGCGCGGCGGCGGCCACATCCTCCTTGATGGCGTCGACACGCTGAGCGGCGGCAAGGCGGCGCAGTCCATGCGCGGCCGTGACGTGACGTTCGTGCCGCAGGATCCGTTCGCGAGTTTCAACCCGCTCTTCCGCGTCGGCACGCAAATCCGCGACCTGATGCGCTGGCGGGGGCCGGGGCCGGAGGGGTCGCGGCGCGATCACTCGCGGCAGACCGGGGAGGCGGCAGTCCACGCCATGCTTGACGCCGTGCAGCTGCCCGCGGGCGTCCTTGTGAAATACCCTCACGAGCTCTCCGGCGGACAGCGCCAGCGCGTGTTGATCGCGATGGCGCTGTTGCCGCAGCCCCGGATCATCATCGCCGATGAACCGACGACGGCGCTCGACTCCATCCTCCAGGCACAGATTCTCAGCCTGCTGCGGCGGGTCGCCGTCGAGCGCGGCGTCGCCGTGCTGTTCGCGACCCACGATCTCGGGGCGGCGTGGGAGATCTGTGACCGTGTAACGGTGTTGTACGCCGGCCAGACGGTGGAGATCGGGCCGCGCGAGCCCTTCTTCCGTGCGCCAAGGCATCCTTACACGCGCATGTTGCTCGAGAGCATGCCCGAACCGGATCGTGCTCTGCGGGTGATCCCCGGCGGCGTGCCGAATCCGCTCGCGCCGCCCGAGGGATGCCGGTTCAACCCCCGCTGCCCCAGGGCGACGGCCGTCTGTGGCGAAACCCGGCCACCTCTGTCCAGCGCGGCGCACGACCATCTGGTCGCTTGTCATCATCCTTGGACCGATGCGGAGCAGGTCGCCCGTGGTTGAGACGTCTCCCCCGCCATTGCTGCGGGTCGATCGTCTGGCCCGACATTTCCCGGTGCGCGGTTTCCTGAACCGCCGCGTCGGGACGCTGCGGGCGCTGGACGACGTCTCCTTCACCATGACCAGAGGGGAGGTGCTCGGCATCGTCGGCGAAACCGGCTCCGGCAAGTCGACTCTCGGCAAGACCCTCATGGGCATCCATGAGCCGACCCTGGGGGAAGTCTGGCTCGACGGAACGCGTATCGCGTCGTCCGGCCAGAAACGGGCGGCGTCCATCCGGACGCGGTTGCAATATGTCTACCAGGATCCGGGCGCGTCGCTCGATCCGCGCTGGACGCTCCGCCGCTCGTTGCACGAGCCGTTGATCATCCACACCCGCTGGCCGCGCGACCGCCGCGAGGCGAAGGTGCGGGAGATCGTTGCCGCTGTGGACCTGCCGCCGTCGCACCTCGACCTCTACCCGCACGAGATCAGCGGCGGACAATTGCGTCGCGCGGGGCTGGCCCGGATCCTTGTGCTGCACCCGCAGCTGATCATCCTGGACGAGCCGACCGCCGGGCTCGACGTGTCGGTGCAGGCCGCGGTCCTGACTCTCCTCCAGGACCTCAGGCGCGACTTCACGCTGACCTACATGGTGATCAGCCACGATCTTGCCGTGGTGCGTTCCGTCAGCGACCGGGTGGCGGTGATGTATCTGGGGCGCATCGTCGAGATCGGCCCGACCGCCGACGTCTTCGCCGCGCCGCGCCATCCCTACACCCGCGCGCTGCTGGCGACCGCGCCGCGCATCGGCGGGCCGCGGGTGACGGATAGCTTCCCGCTGCTGGGGGGGCCGCCCGATCCGCTGCAACTGCCGTGGGGATGCCGCTTCCGGACCCGATGCCGCTTGGCGATGCCGGAGTGCGCGGGGTTGGCCGTGCAGCTTGATTACGAGGGTGAACGCGGCGTCGCCTGCCCGCGATGGCGTCACGGGGACATGCCGCGGCCGGTCGCACCCCCCGGCACGGGCTCCTCCGCACCGGCGATCATGCCCCGCCCGGCAGAGGAGCCGCGGCGTTGACGAGCCCCGCCTGTCGCAGCTCGTGCCAGAAGGCCGCGGGCACCACCTCGCTCAGGGCGGCACGGTCCTCGGCGATCCGCTCCGGCCGGCTGGCTCCCGGAATCACGGCGGTGACGGCGGGATGGGCGAGGGCGAACTGCAAGCCAGCCGCCTTCATGCTGACATGGTGACGGTCGGCGATGGCCTTGATCGCGGCAACCTTGCCCAGGATCCGCGGCGTGGCGGGGGCATACTCGAAATTCGGACCGCCAACGAGCGCGCCTGAGCTGTAGGGACCGCCGACCACGATGCCAAGGTTGCGTTCGGCAACCATCGGCATGACGCGTTGCAGCGCACGGTCGTGGTCGAGCAGGCTGTAGCGGCCCGCGAGCAGGAAGCCATCGGGAGACGGCCCCTGCAACGCCAGCACCAGTTCGATCGGCTCGACGCGATTGACGCCAAGCCCCCAGGCCATGATCACGCCCTCATCCCGAAGGCGATCGAGCGCGATGAAGGCGCCCTTGCGGGCGCTTTCGAACACACCCAGCCACTCATCGCCGTAGAAGTCCTGGGCGACGTCGTGCACCCAGACGATTTCGATGCGGTCGGTCTTCAGGCGCTTCAGACTGTCCTCGATCGAGCGCAGCGTGGCATCTCGGGAGTAATCGTTCACCACCCTGTTCGGGAGGCCGTGCCGGAAGACGTCCCCCTTCTCGCCAAGATCGCGCGACGAGGGGTCGTCGATCTCGTCAAGGATGATCCGACCGACCTTCGTGCTGATGACGTATTCGCTCCGCGGCTTCGAGGACAGGGCCTCGCCCAGGCGCAACTCAGCCAGTCCCGCGCCGTACAAAGGCGCCGTGTCGAAGAAGCGGATACCGTCGGCCCAGGCGGCCTCAACCGTGGCGAGGGCCTCGGCCTCAGGAATGTCGCGGAACATGTTTCCCAGCGGCGCCGTACCGAAACCCAGCCGCCCCGGCAGTATGCCCTTGAGAGCCATCGAAATGATCCTTTCGAGAGTTGGTTCGCCGCGGCCGGGCTCTCAGGGTAAGCCCGCATCGGGTGTGTTCGCGCTCCGCGGCGGGCTTGGCCGACGCCGTGACGCCATGGTGGCGCGGGGGCGGATCTGCTGCACGTAAAGCCGGGTAAAATCCGGTTGCCGGCCCGCGGCCAGCCAGCCGCGCCTTGGAGCGGCGACCGCCTCTACAGGACAGGATGGTTCACCAGACTTTACAAGCCTTAACGAACTGCCGATCCGCAATGGCGTCAGTATCGGGTCCATCGATCCCGTCAACGGCAGGAAACCCGATGTCCGATCAGCCCGACACTGTCCACCAGCACGATGATCCAGACCGCCGCTCCGTCCTGCGCGCCGCCGGAGGCGCTGCGGTTGGCGGAGTCGCCGCCTCCCTCGCCGCCGGCTCGGCCATCCCCGCGCTGGCCGCCTCCACCGGAGCCCGTGATCCGGGGTCGCTCGGCGCCCGCCTGCGGGGTGTGCAGCACTTCGGCCTCACCGTGCAGAACATGGACCGCGCCTTCACGTTCTACACCGAAGTGATCGGCGGAACCGAGGTGATGCGCGACGGCGACTTCCAGGGTGAGCACATTCATAACACACTGCTGACCGATCAGGAGATCGAGGCACGCGCGCGCCGGGTCAACCCGCGCACCATCGGCGTTCCGGACCTCAAGGGCGGTGCGCAGCGTCTGGACGTGCGGTTCATCCAGTTCGACAACGTGGTGCTCGAACTGCTACAGTACCGCGACGCCAGGCAGCCTGCCGGCAGCGGCGACGCCTTCGCCGAACCGCTCGACCACATGAGCCCCGCCTTCCCGCGGATGATGCACATCTGCTTCCACATCCGCGACGAGGTTGACTTCAACACCTTCATCCGCGACCTGGAGGCGGAATCGGCCCGCCGCGGAATGACGCAGGTCAGGGCCAACCGCGTGGTCACGGTGACGACCGAGCAGGAACGGCTCGCCGCACCCGTGGAAGCGAACAGCAACGGCATCACCGAGGGCAAGTCGGCCGGATGGCGGCTGATCTACTGCAAGGGCCCGGAGGGTGAACAGCTCGAATTCGTCCAGGCTCTCGGACCGGTGAAGAAGACGTTCGACGACGCGTTGGCGGCACGCCGGCGCCTGGTCGGCGCTACGTGAGGTCGGCGGATCAAGGAGAAACGGAATGACCGGAATCAAACGGCTGTGCACGGCAGCCATGCTGCTTGCCGGACTTGCGTGCCATTGGAGCGCCGCCCCGGCGGTCGCTCAGGATGGGCCGGGAAAGGGCTATGCGCAAATCCCCGCCGGAGCCTACTCGATCGTCGCCGAAGTCCGGGCGAAGCCGGGCAAGGAGAAGGAACTGCGTGCCGCGACGCTGTCCCTGATCGATCTCGTCCGCGGCGATCCGAAGAACCTCGTCTACTTCCTCCAGGAAGACCGGGAGGCTCCCGGCCATTTCATCTTCTACGAGATTTTTGCCAACAAAGTCGATTTCGAAGCCCATAACGCGATGCCCTACGTGCAGGATTGGTTCACCAAGCTGCCGGAACTCGCCGACGGTGGTGTGAGGGTGATGCGAATGGAAATTCTCGCGCCTTCCGGAAACTGATTTCGATGACGACGGCATCGTCACATCAACCGTGGCGGCCCGTCGGTCGTGACGGTAACCCCGCAGGATGTCGCTCTTCTCGTATGCCCGCCACCAATTCCCGCCCGCGATCATCCAGCATGCGATCTGGCTGTATCTGCGGTTCACGTTGAGCCACCGGGATGTTGAGGAACTGCTGGCGAAGCGCGGCGTGAACGTGTCTACGAGACGGCGCGGCGCTGGGTCGTGAAGCTTGGCCCGGCCATCACCGACAACCTGTGGCGGCTCCGGCCGAAGCCCGGCCCGCGCTGGCACTTGGACCGCCGGCCGACGATCCGGCGGGCGAAGGTATCGATGGCGATGGCCACGTGGACGAAGCCTTGCGCCGTCCATGCGGCTGTGTTCCTGCAGCGCCGCGGAATGGTCATTTCTCCGTTGTGCTTTCCCAGGCGTTTGGGGAGCATGGCGCCGCCGCACCCCGGAGGCCCCATGCACCACGACACGCTGCTCTGCCTCGACATCGAGACGATGCCGGACCGCCAGATCCTTCCGACGGACTGGCCGGCGGAGAAGTTTCCGCCGCCGCACTGCCACCAGATCGTGGCGATCAGCTTCGTCGAAGCGGCCATTGACCGGTCCTCCGGGGCGGAGCGCTACCGCGTCACCGAGTGCCGCTCCGGCGGCGACCTTGACTACGACGAGGAGCGGCTGATCCGCGGCTTCTGGAAGCACTTCGCCCGGACGCTGCCGCGCGTGGTCACTTGGAACGGGCGCGGCTTCGACCTGCCGGTGCTGCGCCTGCGCGCGATGGTCTACGGCGTGCCGGTGCCGGCGTGGTTCCAAACCGGCGACAGATGGAACGGCTACACCCAGCGCTACCAGCCCGACTTCAACTGCGACCTCATGGAGCAGGTCGCCGACTACGGCGCCTCACCGCGCATCGGCCTGCAGGACATCGCCGACCTGATCGGCCTGCCCGGCAAGATCGGCGGCCACGGCCGCGAGGTGGCCGACATGATGGCGCGCGGCGAGTTGGAGAAGGTGCAGGCCTGCTGCGAGTCGGACGTGCTGACCCTCTACGCCGCCTATGTCCGCTGGGCGCTGCTGACCGGACGGACCGACCCGGCTGGGCACAACGCCAGCGTCGACAGCTTGGTTGAGTGCCTCGTGCGCGAGCGCGCCAACCGACCCCATCTCGGGACATTCCTCGACCGGTGGCAGGCCTCGACACGGCCCGCCCCGATGCATGTGCCCGTGCCGCGCCCCGCGCTGGTTGCCGAACCGCCGCATCTGCCGAGCGAGCACGTACTCTGACGTGGGGTCGGCTTGGTGGATCGGACCGCTCGCCGGTGTGGAGAGCGGAGACCGATCCTCCACGGAGGGTCAGAGGTCGAGGACGATGTCGAAGGTGCCCTGGACGGCGCCCGCCTCGAGGTCGACCGCCGTGGTCAACGGAATGATCACGCTGCGGCGCGCCTGCGGGTCGCGGATGGCGTTCAGCAGGCCGTCGCGGGCGTTCAGCGGTTCTCCCTCGACGTACATCTGCGTCACGAACCGCCCGGTGCCGGGCACGATCACCGCGTAATGGATGTGCGGCGTGCGGCCGGGATAGGGCACCGGCTTGATCGTCCGGAACCGGTAGACTCCGTCCGAGGCGACCGCCACCCGCCCATAGCCCTGGAAGTTTCCGTCGAACCGGTCGTGACCGGGTGCCCGCGGATGCCGGTAGATCCCCTGGGCGTCGCACTGCCAGATTTCGACCACCGCGCCGGAGACCGGCCGCCCGGCGCGGTCGAGGATCCGCCCTCCGATGTGGGCGACGGTGCCCAGTGCCTGGGCGGCGGCCCCGTGAACCCGGACGAGGTCGTGGTCGATGTCCGCGGGCAGGCTGGTCGGGTAGAAGGGGCCTTCCGTCTGGCCGGGCGTCGGGACGAGGGTCGCAGGGCGGGCCGGCCTGGAGAGCAGGACTGTGGTGCTCAGCGTGGCCATGCCCGCCATCAGGGTGCGGCGGCTGACGCTGCGGTGTTCCGGCATGGCCGCCTCCCGTTCTGCGTTCCGGATGCACGCCGACGGCGGGCAATCCTGTCCACGTCATATGGGACGCGAACGCGTTGCCGGTGAGAGGGGATCCAAGGCGGATTCCAGCGGCGATGGGCGGGAATGCGAACGCATTGAGAACATCCGGCCAGTGCCGTATCGTCGCTCTCCTGGTGCGCTGCCTCCTCCAGGTTCTCGAAGGGGTCAGCCGACAGCTGGAGAATGGGAACCGCGGGCGCGTGCGGAGTGGAGCGAAATATGGCGATGAAGGTGTTCGTGTGGTCGCGTGCCGAAATCGAGGACGGGGCCGCGGAAGGCGCCGATGCCGTGATCTCGGTGCGGATGCATTGCGATCGCGGATCGTTCGAAACCCTCGACACCGCGATGGCGCAGGCTGTCCTGGGCGATGTGGGTGCCATGCTGGTCCTGCGCTCCGACGACATCGGCGTGCCGCGGCTGGGGGCGCAGCGCGGGCCAACGGACGAGCAGATCACCACCGTGATCGATTTCGCGCGGGCGATCCGCGCCGGCCAACCCGATGCCACGCTGGCCATCCACTGTGAACACGGGCGAAGCCTGTCCCCGGCGTTGGCCCTGACGGTTCTCGCCGACGAGTTCGGCGCCGGCCGCGAAGCCGAGGCGGCGCAGCGGCTGCTCCGGCTGGACCGCGATGGGATCATCGCGCCCAATCCCCTGGCGGTGCGGCAGGCCGACGATCGGTTGTGGCGTTACGGCGCCTTGGACGCGGCGTTGGTGGCGCTCTCCCCACGCTATTTGGCCGTCCGAGAGCATTGGGGCCGGGTGGCGGCTGATCCCGCCGGCGCGCGGGCCGCACCGCGTCCTCGCGGTGGCCGGTCGAAGAAGCGCTTCCGGGAGATCGGCCACGACACTCCGGATGTCTGGGAGTAGCGCCATCCTTCGCCGATGACGGCTTACCGCTCCAATTCGTGCCTTCCTTCGAACCCAGTCGCCGGGGCAAAGCAGCTGAACACGGGGGGCGATGGCTGTCGGCGAACACTGAGGCGCCCTGACCACACGGTGCGGATGACGCGCGAGGAACGGCTCCGGTCGGTCAATGCTTGTCGCGCACATCCATCGCGCGCGGTCCGTTGTTTCCTGTTCAGGGCGTGGATTCACACATCCAACCATCAGGAGCAGCCATGGCCATTGCCGAAGGGCGGACGACGACGGTGCGGCGTCGCGGATTTCTGACGGCCGTTGCCGTCCTGGCGGGGTCCTGCGCCAACCCGCAGGCGGAGCTGGCGTTGCGCGCGCCAACGGCCATGGTCGGCATGAGCAAGGGGGATCTCATGGCGTGCGCCGGCGTACCGGAGCGCATGACCACCGCCGGCGACGCTGAGTTCATGGTCTACACCCGGCAACAGACCCTCATCGACCGCGATGTCGATTGGGAGCCCAATCCATGGCTGGGACCGCGGGGACCGCTCCTCTGGGAGCCCGACGTGACGACCTATGTCCGGACCTACCGGTGCGAGGCCACGGTCGTGCTTCGTGAGGACCGCATCGTCGAGGTCCGCTACAACCAGAACCGCGACGCCACCCTCTGTTACCAGATCGTCGGCAACTGCGTGCGGTAAACGCGCGAAATCAGCGGTGCCGGATTGGGCCGCGCTTCATCCGGCCAAGCCAAAGGTCGTCTCGGTCCGCATGCGCACGTCCCTCAACATTTGGTATCCCAAGACGCCTGACAACATTTAGGTTTTCAGCATTTCCCCGTGACGAGGCCGCTTGGGCCGTGTTCTGGCATGAGGAGAGGAGGCATCATGAAGTCTCACCGGCCCGCACCCCGGACCTTGTCACCATTCGCCCGCCCTGATGGGTCCTGCCTTGGCCGCCCTCCGGAGGAGGACGATGAGGAGCCCGTCCCCACCGCGCCAGCGGAACCCGAGGACGCTGCCGTCCAGCCTGCCGAACCGATGAACCCGGCTTGACCCAAAGCCGGGCTTTCGCGCGGGGGTTGAAGGTGCGCCTCATGCCGTCCGGGCAGCAGGGGCTTTTTGAACCAAGCCAGGGGGAACGCGGAAAAGTCCATGACCGATTTGGGGTCATCGGGTAAGCGGGACGAGCGTTCCATCCATTCGGCCGACCGGAACGCCTGCATCCAAAGAGACGATCCCCGGCAGCATCCGTTTACAGGGCGCAGGTCGCCGGCTCCGGGCCCAACCAAGAGTTGGAGGAATGACCATGCTGTTTCGCGATGTCGGCAAAGATGTGATCGCCATCCCGCAGCCGAGCCATGCCTGGCTGTCGGGCCAGTTGCTCCGCGCCTGGGGCAATGGGATCTTCGCTCCGCCCGTGCCCTACGAGGAGGTCTGCCTCGGGGCGGAACTGCACGACATCGGCTGGCTGTCCTGGGAAGGCGAACCGACGCTGAACCCCCAGACCGCCCGCCCGCACAGCTTCCAGGAACTCGGCGCGGCCACTCATACCAGCCTTTGGACGAACGGTGTGCGCCGCGCGCTCGCGTTCGGGCGCTATCCGGCTCTCCTCGTCTCGCTGCACGCCGATACGATCTACGGCAGCTTTTTCGATTTCGCCAAGGCGTCGCCGGAGGATGCCGCGATGGTTCGCCGCTTCCTGGACGACCAGCACCGCTTCCAACGCGCCTGCATCGAGGCGCTGTCGGGCAACCCGCGTTACACCCCAGCTCTCTCCCCGCAAGCGATCGAGCGCAACCGATTGCTTGTCGCCGCTGTGGACCGCATGTCGTTGCAAATCGGATGGGGTCTCACCGGCGAAGCGTGCATTCCCAATGTCCCGACCATCGGCGAGGCCCGGACGGAGATCCGCCTCCGCTCACCGTCTGGCGATCCGGCGGAACTGGTTGCCGATCCCTGGCCCTTCACTGCCGACCATGTCGAGGTGGTCTGCGAGGGACGGTTCCTGCGCGGTCGTTTCACCGACGAGCGGGCGATGCGTCAGGCGCTGAACGACGCGGAGCCCGTCACCATCTCAACTGTGTTGAAGCATCCGTAATGTCGGTTACCCGCTCGGATTTCCCGGAGGCGGCATACAACGCGCTGCGCAAGGCCGCCATGAAGCAGGGCCGGCGCATCGCCGATGTCGCTCCCACATAAGAATTTTCCCTACCTCTAATGGAATTTATGCCGACTTTTCATAGCCTTTCGCGCAAAGTTCTCTTGCAGCCGAAAGCGTTTCCGAAAGGACCCAGGCGCCATGGGCTGGGCCCGTCGAGGCGCACCAAATCGAGCGTGACCGCGGTGGCGACGAGCGGCGCCTTGTCGGCGGGCCACTGCAGTTCCTGGCGTCCGGGGACCGGGACGATCACGGGCAGGCCGATGGTTCGTTCGGCGGCGTCACCGTTCTCATCGGGCGATTCGGCCTCCGGGGTAAGGCAGCCGCAACCGGCTGGCCTCCTGCGTCTCCTTCGCCGTCCCGATCAGCGCGTCATCGTAATAGGCGATGATGTTTTCCTGCATGACGAACAGCGGCTTCTCCCAGAAGGCGAAGTCCAGAAGCATGCTCCTGAGCAGGAAGCCCTGATCGTCCAACTTGGAGGCGTTGATGATCCGTTTCGATGGTCGATGTGGTGCTGTCCCTGGAGAGCCAGGGGCACCGTGGTCCGATCCTGGCGCTGTCGCGTCGCGGGCTGCTGCCCACCACCCATCTGGAGACGCGGCCCTTCAAAAGCTTGGTCCATCCCCAGACAATGCCCGGAACGGTGTTGGACGTGCTAATCGCGCTCGCCCTCTGGCCGGTCGGCCGCGCGCCCTTCTGGGAGATGACCGCGGTGCCCGAGTTGCGCATCCAATGCGCCAACGCCGCGCTGACTCTCGTCTGCCGGAGCGTGACGGACAATCTCGCGTAAATGACTTTGATGCGCTGTCATTTGTTAATAGAAAACCTATTTACATACAAGAGTTTTGGCATCTATCATGCTGCCCAGTGTTGGTTCCCGCCCGGTAGCCGGAGGCGTCTCCGCCGGGCCGGCACTGCTCCCGGTCCGCGCGGTGGTTTGCCAGCGCTTCGGTTGAGAAGGAGGATGTCATGCCGGACACGATCTTGCTTCCCGCGGCGGAACGCCTGGACCCGCACGTGATTGCCATGAACGAGGCGGCGGTCCGCCTGGGTGCTGCCCCTGCCGATCCTTTGAATTTCCCTCTCGCTCAAGCCCGCGCCGCGGCGGAACGCTATCACGCCTTTTTGAACGGACCCACTCCGCCACCGGCGGCTGTTATGGAGATCACCCCCGCTTCCGCCGGCTGTCCGCCGTTGCGGCTTTACCGCCCGATGGGGGGCGAGGCGGAGCGGTTGCCCGTCTTGATCTATTTCCACGGTGGCGGTTTCGTCGTGAACAGCGTGGATACCCACGACCGGCTGTTGCGGCTGCTCGCTGTTCACAGTGGCGCCGTGGTCTGCGCGGTGCGCTACAGCTTGGCACCGGAGCGACGCTTCCCACACCAGCATGACGAGGCGCTTGCCGCCTTGCGCTGGGTCGCCGCAGAGGGCGAGACACATGGGATCGACCCGGAGCGGATCGCCGTGGGCGGCGATTCCGCCGGGGCCAACCTCGCGCTTGGTCTCGCACTCGTCGCCCGTGCTCCGGAGGAGCCGCGCGTGACCTTCGGGCTGCTGTTCTACGGCATGTTCGCCCATGATTTCGACACCGCGTCGCACCGCCGGTTCGGCGACGGGCGGTACGGGCTGACCACGGCGCGGATGCGTTGGTATTGGCAGCAGTATCTCGGCAGCACCGCCACGCCCGACGATCCCCGAGCCTCGCCGCTTTTGGCCGATCTGCATGGTCTGCCGCCTCTGTATCTTCTGGCGGCGGATCTCGATTGCCTGCGCGACGACACCCTCCGTCTCGCGGAGCGGCTCGCCGAAGCGGGGGTTCCGCACCGGCTCGCCGTTTATGACGGGCTTCCTCATTCCTTTGCCACCATGACCCGTCAGGTCGATCTTGCGGGCCGCGCCGTGCTCCACGCCGCCCAGGCGGTGCGCCGTCACCTGAACCCGTGAAGCGGCTCCGACGCACGGCAGCAAGTTGGCGCAACCTAATATAACATGAAATTATAGGTAAAATAATTTTTTTACATATTTTCTCATCAAGATGTTGACTCATAGAATATTTGATAAGTAGACTTATAAGGTCGGTTCTCATCATCCGCCCGCGGCAATTTGAATCGCAGCTTGCGCCGCGTCATCAACCGCTAAAGCGCCACGATCCAGGTCGTGGGTCCTCAATGGAGTGACCGCACATGCCAGCCGTTGCTGATCCCTGTACCGCCTCCGCCCTCGGGCCTCTTTCCGTTACGCGGGCGCAAGTGGCGGCCTGAACGGCTGTCGGCGCGGCTGACCGCCGCATCGTTTTCAACGACATCCCCGGAGCGCCCAGGCGGCGGTGACGGAAGGCAGCGCCTTGCCCGCTCGTTCGCCCATGGCTCTGCCGGGACATCCGCCGCGCAAATGCGGAGCAAGGAAAACGGCCAGGACGCGAAGACAAGAACGCGGCGGCCGGAATCTCAAGAAGGGATGAAACAATGACCCAGTTCGTATCCGCCGATGCCACTGGCGCCTCCACCGCCCGTCTCGACATTCGTCCCGTCGCGGGCCGCATCGGGGCGGAGGTCCACGGCGTCCGGCTGTCCGGTGACCTTCAGCCGGAGGTTCTGCGGACCATCCGGCAGGCCCTGGGCCGCCATAAGGTCCTGTTCTTTCGCGGGCAGACTCATCTGGATGAGGCCGGGCAGGAGGCGTTCGGCCGCTTGTTCGGCAGCCTCGTGCCTCACCCGACGGTGCCGTCGCTGGCGGGAACCGCCAACATCCTGGATGTGGACGGCAGCCGGGGCGAGCGCGCCAGTTCCTGGCACACCGACGTGACCTTCGTTCCCGGCTATCCCGCCATTTCCATTCTGCGCAGCGTCACCGCGCCGGAACGCGGCGGCGACACGCTGTGGGCCAACACGGCCACCGCCTATGCCGAGCTGTCGCCGGCCCTGCGCGATCTGGCGGACCGGCTGTGGGCGCTGCACTCCAATGTCTATGATTATGTCGGCGACCGCCAGAGCGCGTCGGAACAGGGTTTGCACCGCTACCAGACCGTCTTCACCTCCACCCGCTACGAGACGGAGCACCCGCTGGTTCATGTCCATGCGGAAACCGGGGAGCGGTCACTGATCCTCGGCCATTTCGTGCAGCGGATCGTCGGGCTGCCCAGCACCGACTCCCGCCTGCTGCTGGAGTTGTTCCAGAACCATGTCGTCCGCCCGGAGAATGTGGTGCGCTGGCGCTGGTCCGCCGGGGACGTCGCCGTCTGGGACAACCGGGCGACCCAGCACCGGGCCGTGGACGATTACGACGAGCAGCCGCGCATCGTCCGCCGCGTCACCGTGGCCGGGGAGCCGCCGGTCGCCGTGGACGGCCGGCGGAGCTTCCTGCGCTCGGTCACGCCGCCGCAGTCCACCTCTCCCGCCATCGCCGCTGAATGACCGCTTCGTGAAACGATCCCAGTGCCGGGGCTTCGGAGCGGCGCCGGGTCCCGCAGCCATCCTTCAGTCAGCCTTCGATACGGAGCATCCCCATGGCCCTGACGCATGAATTTTCCCGCCGCCGCCTGCTGACGGGGGCTGCGGCGCTCGGTGGCGGCCTGCTGCTTCCGGGCAAGGCGCCGGCCTACGGCGGGGCCAGGCCTTTTGCCGGAGTGACGCTCAATGTCTCCACCTTCAACGCGCCCTTTGCCCGCATTCTGACCAAATGGCTGCCGGAGTTCGAGGAGACGACGGGCGCCAAGGTCGTCTACGACACGCCGGCCTTTCCGGTCTACAACCAGCGCGCGGACCTGGAACTGTCGACCGGTGGTGCCGCCTACGACGTGCTGAACATCACCTTCATCTATTCCAGCCGATGGATCGGAGCCGGCTGGTTCACGCCGCTCGACGACTATATCCGCGATGCGAACCGCACGCCCGCCGATTGGGACGTGGAGGATTTCCTGCCGGGCCTGCGGGCGCCGGAAAGCGACAAGGCCGGGCGGCTCTACGGCATTCCCTGGACCGTGGACACCTTCATCTCCGGGGCCTCGCGCTTCGACCTGTTCAAGAACGCCGGGCTCGGCCTGCCCAACACGACGGATGAGCTGATCACCGCGCTGAAGGCCGTGCACGGGAAGGAGAAGGTGGCGGGGTTCGTCACCGACAACCATTACGGCTGGACCTTCGTGCCGTTCCTCCAGGCCTTCGGCGGCAACGTCTTCCGCAACCCGCCGGACGACCTGACGCCGGTGCTCGACACTCCGGACGTCGTCGCCGCCGCGGAATATTTCGCGCGCATTCTGAAGGAATTCGGCCCCAACGGCGTGCTGTCCTACACGGAGGACCAAGCGCTCCAGGCGTTGCAGAACGGGCGCGCCAACTATTCGGCGATCGGGCAGACCTACCTGTCGCAGGTCGGCGGTCCGAACAGCAAGACGGCCTCGACCGTCGCCTACAGCCCGGTGGTGCGCGGCCCCGCCGGACGCTTCCCCGGCGTCGCCACCCACGGGCTGGGCATTCCGGCGGCCTCGAAGAACAAGGACGCTGCCTGGGCCTTCATCCAATGGGCGCTGTCCAAGAAGAACACCCGCCGCGCCATCGTGGAGGAGCGCTACGCCTCGCCCACCCGCCGCTCGGACTTCGAATCCGCGGAGTTCAAGCGGATCGCCACGGTGAACGGCTACGACCTGTCGGAGATCATCGCCTCCGCCGTCGATCTGGCGGCCCGGCAGGGGCACATGAAGTACCGCACGGTGCCGGTCTATCCGCAGGTGGACCAGCAGTTGAACAAGGCCATCGCCAACATCGTCTCCGGCCAGCTGTCGCCGAAGCAGGCCATCGAGCAGGCGCAGGCCGGGTCGATCACCGACCTGCGGCGCGCCGGCGTCGCCATCTGACGGGCGGGATGCGGGAGAGGGCACGGCCATGGCTTTTCTGAATCCGGCGCGGCCGAAGGCGGACCGCCGGTTGGACGGCTGGGAGCGCAGCCGCCGCCGCGCCTATCTGGCGGGGTTGCTGCCGGCACTGGTCGTGCTGGGAGTCATCACACTGCTGCCGGGGCTGTTCCTGCTCGGGGTCAGTCTGACCCCGCTGAGCCTCGTGAACCCCAGCACGGTGTTCGACTTCTCCGACCCGCTCGGCAACTACCGGGAACTGCTGCGGGACGGGCGGTTCCACAATTCGGTCCTGCTGCAGTTGCATCTGTCGGCGACCAGCGTCGGGCTGCAACTGGCGGTGGGGCTGGGAGTGGCCCTGCTGCTGAACGTCCGCGCCCGCTTCTTCGAGGCGATCCGCACCGCCTTCCTGGTTCCCATGGTGCTGCCGCCCATCGTCGTCGCCCTGATCTGGAAGATCCTCTACACGCCGGACGTCAGCCCGCTGCACCGGCTGCTGGAGGAGGTGGGGCTGCCGGTCGACTCCCTGATCACTGATCCGGGCCTGGCGATCTGGGCCATCGCGGTGGCGGAGACGTGGCAGTGGTTCCCCTTCACCATGCTGATGGTGCTGGCGACGCTGCAACTGATCCCGGACGAGCCGCTGGAGGCGGCGCGCATCGACGGGGCGACCCGCTGGCAGGTGTTCCGCCACATCACCCTGGCCTACCTGCGCCCGGCGCTGGTCGTCTGCGGCCTGTTCCGGCTGATCGACAGCCTGAAGGCCTTTCCGCTGATCTACGTCCTGACCAACGGCGGGCCGGGCACCGCGACGGAGGTCACCAACTATTACGGCTTCATCGAGGCGTTCAACTTCTCCTACTGGGGCTACGCCAGCGCCATTGCCGTCCTGATGCTGGGCGGCGTCTTCGTGGTGAGCTGGCTGGTGGGCCGCCTGGGATGGAACGAGGTGCATCATGACTGACGCGACGCGGGCCGCCGCGCCTTCCCATCCCCCCCGGATCGCGGCATGGCCCGGACGGGTGCGGCCGCTGCGCTGGCGGCGGCACCGCATCGGCCTGCACGCGGCGGCGCTGGCGCTGCTGCTGCTGGTTCTGTTCCCCTTCGCCTGGATGGTCCAGATGGCGTTGCGCCCCGCCGACGCGGTGCTGGGCGACGCGGTCCTCTTCCTGCCGACGCTGGAGAATTTCATGGCGCTCTGGCAGGGGCATTTCCCGAAATCCTTCCTGAACAGCGTCCTGGTCAGCAGCCTGTCCACCGCGGCGTCGCTGGCCTTGGGCGTGCCGGCGGCCTATGTGCTGACCCGCTGGCGTTTCCGGGCGCGGCGGCGGGTGGCGCTGTGGATTCTGGCCACGCGCATGGCTCCGCCCATCGCCCTGACGATTCCCTTCTTCCTGGCCTACCGCTGGGTGGGTTTGCAGGATTCGGTCGTGGGGCTGGCGCTGATCCACATGACCTTCAACATCTCCATCGTCGTCTGGTTCATGCAGACCTTCTTCGCGGCCATTCCCCGCTCGCTGGAGGAGGCCGCCTGGATCGACGGCTGCGGGGTGTGGCAGGCCTTCCGGCGGGTTACGCTGCCGCTGGCGGCGCCCGGCCTGGCGGCGACGGCGGTGTTCTGCTTCATCTTTTCCTGGAACGACTTCTTCTTCGCGCTGATTTTGACACGCACCAACGCCGTCACTGCTCCGGTCGCCATCACCAACTTCCTCCAGTACGAGGGTTGGGAATGGGGCAAGATCGCCGCCGCCGGCACGCTGGTGATGCTGCCGGTGCTGGCTTTCACGCTGCTGGTCCGCAAATATCTCGTCCGCGGGCTGACCGCGGGCGGCCTGAAGGATTGAGGGAGGAAACCGCCATGGCGTCCGTGACCATCCGGGACCTCCGCAAGTCCTACGGCGGCACGCCGGTGCTCCACGGCGTGTCGATCGACATCGCCGACGGGGAATTCGTGGCGCTGGTCGGGCCGAGCGGCTGCGGCAAGTCCACGCTGCTGCGCATGATCGCCGGGCTGGAGGAGGCCGGGGAGGGCGAGATCCGCATCGGCGGACGCCTCGTCAACGACGTGCCGCCGAAGGACCGGGACATTGCGATGGTGTTCCAGAACTACGCGCTTTACCCGCACATGACGGTGGCGCAGAATCTCGGCTTCGCGCTGACCCTGAAGGGCGTGGACCGGGTGGAGATCGCCGCCCGGGTGGCGCGCGCGGCGGAGGTGCTGGGGCTGTCGGCGCTGCTCGATCGCCGGCCCGGCCAGCTGTCGGGTGGACAGCGGCAGCGCGTCGCCATGGGGCGGGCCATCGTGCGCGATCCCCGGCTCTTCCTGTTCGACGAGCCGCTGTCCAATCTGGACGCCAAGCTGCGCGTGCAGATGCGGGCGGAGATCAAGGCCCTTCACCAGCGCCTGCGGACCAGCGCCATCTACGTCACCCACGACCAGATCGAGGCGATGACCATGGCCGACCGCATCGTCGTGATGCGCGACGGGCGGGTGGAGCAGGCGGGGGCGCCACTGGACCTCTACGACCGCCCGGACAACCGCTTCGTCGCCGGTTTCATCGGGTCACCAGCCATGAATTTCCTTACGGGGCGGATCGCGGTGAACGGCCGGGCCTCCTTCCGGCTGGACGGCGGGCCGGACCTGCCGCTGTCCGCGGTTCCGCCGGAGGCGGACGGGCGCCCGGCGGTGTTGGGTCTGCGCCCGGAGCACGCCCACATCGACCCGGAAGAGGGCGTCCCGCTTCACGTCGCGGTGGTCGAGCCGACCGGTTCCGAAACGCAGGTGGTGGGGCAGCTTGCCGGGCAACCCTTCGTTGGTGTCTTCCGTGAGCGCGTGGCCGCGCGGCCCGGCGACGTCCTGCCGCTGCGCCTGCCGGCCGCCTCCACCCATCTGTTCGATGCCGGCGAGGGGCGGAGGCTGACGTGGGCACGTTGATCGGTTGATTCGGAAACGCGGTCAGATGGCGGCGGCGGGGAACGCCTCCTCGCCGCTGATGCGATGGCGGAACGCCCGGCTGAGGTCGGCGAGCAGCCGGTGCTTCCAAACCTCGAACAGCGGGTCGGCGCGATCGCGCGGGCGCGGCAGCGGCGGTGTCGCGATGGTCAGCACGCGGCCCGGACGAGGCAGCATCACCACGACGCGGTCGGCCAGGACAAGCGCCTCCTCGATGTCGTGGGTGACCAGGATCAGCGTCGGGCGGTCGTAGGCCCACAGGCTCAGCAGATGGTCCTGCAGGTCGTAGCGGGTGAGCGCGTCCAGCGCCGAGAAGGGCTCGTCGAGCAGCAGGACCGAGGGCCGCCCGACCAGCGCGCGGGCCAGCGCCGCGCGCTGGGCCATGCCGCCGGACAGTTCGCGCGGCCATGCCCCGGCGAAGTCGGCGAGGCCGACGCGCGCCAGCGCCTGCACCGTGCGGGCCTCGCGCTCCGCCTTCGGCAGGTGGCGGATGCCGAAGGCGACGTTGTCGCGGATGCGCAGCCAGGGCATCAGCCGCGGTTCCTGGAAGACGAAACCGATCTCGTCGCGCGGGCCGCGGACCGGCCGGCCGTTCAGCACGACCTTCCCGGCGGTCGGCGCCTCCAGCCCGGCGATCAGGCGCAGCAGCGTGCTCTTGCCGCAGCCGGAGCCGCCGACGACGCCGAGGATTTCCCCCGGCGCCACCTCCAGCCCGATTCCCTCCAGCGCCAAATGGCCGTTGGGGTAGCGCTTGCTCAATCCGTCGATGCGCAGCATCGGTTCACCCTTCCGGCTTGAAGGAATCCTGCCAGCGCAGGAGCGGGCGGGACAGGGCGGCCAGCAGCCCGTCGGTCAGCTTGCCCAGCACCGCGAAGGCGACGATGGAGGCGAGGATGGTCGCCGGCTGGCCGGTCATCTGCCCGTCGGTCAGCAGGAAGCCCAGCCCCTCGCTGGCCCCCATGAACTCCGCCGCCACCACGAACATCCAGCCGAGCCCCAGCCCGGCGCGCAGCGCCAGCGCATAGGCGGGCAGGGTCGCCGGCAGCAGGATGCGCCACACCAGCGCCGGCCCCGACAGGCGGAAGATGCGCCCGACCTCCACCAGCTTGCGGTCCACGTCCAGGATGGCGCCGGACAGGGCCAGATAGATGGGGAAGAAGACTCCGACCGCGATCAGGATGACCTTCGAGGTCTCGAAGATGCCGAACCACAGGATGAACAGCGGCACCCAGGCGATCGACGGGATGGAGCGCAGCGCCTGCAGGGTGGGGTCGAGCAGGCGGCGCGCCCAGCTCAGATAGCCGGTGAGCGCCCCCAGCACCGTCCCCGCCAGCACCCCGAACAGGAAGCCCAGCCCGACCCGGCCCAGCGTCGCCAGGACATGGGTGATCAGGTCGCCGGACCGCCACAGGCTCCACAGGGTGGACAGGATGCGGCTGGGCGGCGGCAGCAGACGCCCATTGGCCCAGCCCTGCGCCACCGCGACCTCCCAGCCGAGCGCCAGGGCCAGCGGGACGATCAGGCCGGCCAGCCAGTCCAGCCAGCGGCGGCGCGGCGCTGCACCGGGTGCCTCCGGAAGGGAAACGGCGCCAGACTCTTGCCGGTCCAGCGCCGGTTCGATGACGGCCACGGAACCGCCCCCTTTACTGGGTCAGCGCCTTGGAGAAGGATGGCTCGATCAGCGCCGCGACCGCGCCCTTCACATCCACCTCGGCGCCCACAACACCGCTTTCCTGAAGGGCGAGGCCGGCCTGGAGGATGGTGTCGGCCTGCTCCGCGCCAATGGCGCTGTGGCTGAGGTCGGTGCGCTCCAACTGGCGCGCGGCCACCGGCTCCGACAGCTTGGCGGCGGTGGCGATGGTCGTCTTCAGCTCCGCCGGGTTGGCGAGCGCGTGGGCGCGGGCCTTCTCATAGGCGCGCAGCACGCGGGCGACCAGCTCCGGCTGCTGTTTGGCGAACTCCTCCCGCACGTTCAGCACGCCCCAGCTGTTGGCGGCGGCGTTGCGGTAGAACAGCGTGGCGCCGTTGTCGATCTCCGCCTGGGCCATCAGCGGGTCGAGCCCCGCCCAGGCGTCCACATCGCCCTTCTCCAGTGCCAGTCGGCCGTCCTGATGCTGCAGCAGGATCAGTTTGATGTCCTTGTCGGTCAGCTTGTGCCGGGCGAGCGTGCGGACCAGGAAGATATGCGGGTCGGTGCCGCGGGTGACGGCGACGCGCTTGCCCTTCAGGTCCTCGACCTTCGTGATGGCGCTGTTCGGGCCGGTGACCAGGGCGGTCCATTCCGGCTTGGAATAGACGTAGACCGATTTGATGGGATTGCCGTTGATCCGCGCGATCAGCGCCGCCGCCCCGGCGGTCGAGCCGAAATCCAGGCTGCCGGCGTTCAGGAACTCCAGCGCCTTGTTGGAACCGAGGCTGAGCACCCAGCGCACGGCGATCCCGTCCTTCTTCAGATCCTCCTCCAGCCAGCCCTTTTCCTTCAGCACGAGGCTGACCGGGTTGTAGTAGGCGTAGTCGAGGCGGATCTCCGTCACTTTGTCGGCGGCGCGGGCGGCGCCCGGCAGAAGGCTGGACAGGGCGGCGGCGAACAGGGCGCCGAGCACGGCGCGGCGCGGGAACAGGCTCGTCACGGTCAGATTTCTCCCTAGGGATTTGATGTTGTTATGAGAGGTTTGCTCAGGGGCCGACGGGCCGGTCGCCCAGCACGGTGGCGCGGTGCATCAGGCGGCTGTGCGGCAGATAATCGTTCACCGCGTAATGCTGGGTGGAGCGGTTGTCCCACAGCACGAGGTCGTCGGCCTTCCACCGCCAGCGCACGGTGAATTCCGGGCGGCTGATGTGGTCGAACAGCAGGTCGAGGATGGCCGCGCTCTCGCGGTCGCTCAGCCCGACGATGCGCGCGGTGAAGTTCTCGTTCACGAACAGCGCCTTGGCGCCGCTCACCGGATGGACGCGGACCACCGGGTGGGTCACCGGCGGGTGGCGGTCGCGGGCCGCGCGCCAGCGGGCGTGCGTCTCCGGATCGCCGTTGTGCCGCCATTCGGGGAAGGATTTGGTGAAGTCGTGCAGCGCGGTCAGCGGGTCGAGCAGGCGGCGCAGCGGTTCCGACAGGCCGTTGTAGGCGGCGATGTTGCTGGCCCACACGGTGTCGCCGCCGTTGGGCGGGATCCGCTTGCCCGACAGCGCCACGATGGCCGGCGGCGTCTCGATGCAGGTCACATCGGTGTGCCAGACGTCGTTGTCCGTCACGTTGTGCGGCCCGGTGTCGAGAACCATGATCTCCGGTTGCTCGGGCACGTTGGGGTAGACGGGGTGGACGTGCAGGCTGCCGAAGCGGGCGGCGAAGGCGCGCTGGGCCGCAGGCGTCAGGGGCTGCTTCTCGAAGAATAGCACCTGATGGGTGACCAGAGCGCGCTCCAGCGCGGCGGCCTCCGCGTCGCTCAGCGGGTTGGCGAGGTCCAGCCCCTCCACCCGCGCGCCGATGGCCGGGCTGACGGGGGTGAAGGACAGGCTGGGCAGTGACATGTCGGGCATGGCGGTTCCCCGGATGGCAAAGATGGGAGAGGAGGAATCAGGCGTCGGGCGGCACCGGCTCCACCGCCGGCAGGCGGGCCAGCGCCTTCAGCGTGTCCTCGGCGACCCCGAAATTGCGGACGTAGGAGGTGGCGGCGCTGCGGTGGGGTTGGAAATCCCAGGGCGTGTGCCGTCCGGTCAGCAGCACCTTGTGGACGAACAGCCGCCGGTTCTGGCTCTCGATCACCGCCCTGCGCAGGGTCGGCGCGTTCCAGCGCCGTGCGACGGATGCGGACAGATCGGCCTCGATGGCGGCGAGATCGCGCGCGCCGGCGCGGTTGACCAGCTCCTTGGGGTCGGCCTCCAGATCGTAGAGCTGCGGCGGGTCGCCGTCGCAGGCGATGTATTTGTAGCGGCCGCGCCGCACCATGAAGGCGGGGTTCAGCGTCCCTTCCCCCAGATACTCCGCGAAGATGGTGCGGCCGGCGCCGCGCGCCGAACCGGCCAGCAGGGGCAGCAGGCTTTCGCCGTCGAATGGGTCCACCGGCAGCGGCGCCCGGCCGTCGAGCAGGTCGAGGATGGTGGGGAACAGATCGACGTGCGACACCGGGGCCGACACCCGCCGCGCCGCCCAGCGTCCCGGAGCATGCACCAGCAGCGGCACGCGGGACGACCATTCGAAGAAGGTCATCTTGTACCACATGCCCCGCTCGCCCAGCATCTCGCCATGGTCGCCGGTGAAGACGATGATGGTGTCTTCGGCCAGCCCGGCCCGCTCCAGCGCGGTCAGCAGGCGCCCGACCAGCTCGTCCACATAGCTGATGGAGCCGTAATAGGCGTGGCGGGCGGTGCGCACCCGCTCCTCCGTCAGGTCGTAGCGGTGCAGCCCGTCCATGTAATGGAGCCGCCGGCTGTGCGGATCGAGCCGCTCCGGCGGGATGGGCGGCACCGAGGGCAGGTCGATTTCCGCGTGGTCGTAGAGGTCCCAATGCTCGGGCAGGCAGTTGAAGGGGTCGTGCGGGTGGGTGAAGGACACCGCCAGGAGGAAGGGGGCCCTGTCCGCCGTGTTGGCCGCGGTGCGGCCGTAATCGTAGATCTTCTGCACCGCCTGATGGGCGGTTTCCTCGTCGAAGTCGATTTGCAGGCTGCGGTGGCAGGGGCCGGCCTCGACCACGCTCGCCATGTGATGCGACCAGTCGTAGGCCAGCGCCCCGTTGCCCCAATCCGGGGTCCAGCCGAAATCGGCGGGATAGACGTCGGTGGTCAGCCGCTCCTCGAAGCCGTGGAGCTGGTCGGCGCCGACGAAGTGCATCTTGCCCGACAGGCAGGTGCGGTAGCCGGCGGCGCGGGCGTAATGCACGAAGGTCGGCACGGAGGAGGCGAACTCCGCCGCGTTGTCGAAGGCGCCAATGGCCGAGGGCAGCCGCCCCGACAGCAGCGCGAAGCGCGACGGCGCGCAGAGCGGGTAGTTGCAGTAGGCGTTGTCGAACACCACGCCTTCCGCGGCCAGCCGCGACAGGTTCGGCGTCTTGACGACCGGATGACCGTGGAAGGGCAGGGCGGGGGCCGCCATCTGGTCGGCCATGATGAACAGGATGTTGGGGGGCCGCGACACGGTTAAGGCACTCCGGTTTTGAAGGGCGTCAGGTCTTGCCCTTCCAGGGCACCAGCCAGGATTCCAGCAGGCGCATTCCGTAGGAGAAGGCGAAGGCCCAGGCGGCGATGATGCCGATGCCGACGAACACCACGTCGGTGGCCAGGAAATGCGAGGCGGACATGATCATGAAGCCGATGCCGCGCGTCGCCGCGATCAGCTCCGCCGCGACCAGCGTGCTCCAGCCGACGCCGATGGCGATGCGCAGCCCGGTCAGGATCTCCGGCAGGGCGCTGGGCAGCACGATGGCGCGGAAGAGCTGCCAGCGCGTGGCCCCCAGCGACAGCGCGGCGTTGACCCGCTCGATGGGCAGAGACCGCACGCCGGCCTGCGCCGACAGGCAGATCGGGGCGAACATCGCCAGCGTCAGCAGGGCGATCTTCGACACCTCCCCGATGCCCAGCCAGATGATCATCAGCGGCAGATAGGCCAGCGGCGGCAGCGGCCAGTAGAACTCGATGGGCGTGTCGAGAACGCCCTTGGCCCAGCGGTTCAGCCCCATCGCCAGCCCCAGCGGGATGCCCAGCGACGCCGCGATCAGGGCCGCGGCGAGGATGCGCAGCAGGCTGGCCGACACATGCTCCCCAAGCGTGGCGCCGGCGTAGCCGTCCTCCAGGATGGCGAGGAACTGGGCGGCCACCTCCCCCGGCGCGGGCAGGAACAGCGGCGTCACCAGCCGGTAGTGCGACACCAGGAACCAGACGGCGATGAGCAGAAACCCGGTGACCGCGCTGATCGGACCGGTCCGCGCGCCGTCCAGCCCGAAGGGCCGCAGGGCGACGGTCCGGGGGCGGGCGGCTGGCTCGGCCAGAGGGGCCGTGGTGGTGCGGGCGGCGTCGGTCATTGCAGCGTCTCCCCGCGGTGGACCGTCGCGTGATGCGGACGGTGGACGAGGTCGCGGATGCGGTTGTGCAGATCCCCGAAGTCCGGGTCGGACAGGATGGCGCGCACGTCCCGCTCGGCGGCGAAGCGCCGGACGAAGTCGAGGTCGAAGCGGGCGACGATCCGGCCGGGGCGCGGCGACATCACCACCACCGTCGTGCCGAGGAACAGCGCCTCCTCGATGGAGTGGGTGATGAAGAAGATGCGCTTGCCGGTGCGCGCCCAGACGTCGACCAGCAGCTCCTGCATCTGCTCCCGCGTCAGGCTGTCGAGCGCGCCGAACGGCTCGTCCATCAGCAGGATCTTCGGGTCGGTGGCCAGCGCGCGGGCGATGCCGACGCGCTGGCGCATGCCGCCGGACAGCTCGTGCGGGGCGGCCCTGGCGAAGCCCTCCAGCCCGACGAGGCGCAGCAGCTCCGCGGCGCGGTCCCGCCGCTCCCGCAGGGGAAGGCCGGCGAAATCCAGGCCGAGCGCCACATTGTCCAGCACGCTCTTCCAGGGCAGCAGCGTGTCCTTCTGGAACACCACGCCGCGGTCGGCGCCGGGCCGCTCCACCGGCCGTCCGTCCAGCGTGATGCTGCCGTCCGACAGGGGAAGGAAGCCGGCGATGGCGTTCAGCAGCGTGGACTTGCCGCAGCCCGACGCGCCCAGCGCGACGACGATGCTGTTGGCGTCGATGTCCAGCGACGCGCGGTCCAGCGCGTGGATCACCCCGCCGTCACGGCCTGGAAAGAACACGCTGGCGTTCTGCACCCGGAGCATGGCGCACCTCCCGTCCGGCCGCGCTTCAGGGCAGTGCCTTGACGTGGTCCGCCGTGACGAAGCCGCCGTAGCTGGGCAGCACGGTGGAGACCTTCTTCTGCTCCTTCAGGAACTCGGCGGTTTCCTTCAGGATTCGGGCGGTGCCGCTGCTCTCGCCGCCGTCCAGCCAGTCCTTGGTGGCCTGCTGCTTGGCCGGGATCAGCGACAGGTTGTTCAGCGCCGCCGCCTGATCGGACGGTGTGCCGCCGAGAAGCCCGGCCAGCGTCTTGGCGTTCGGCGATTCCGGTCCCCAGGCGGCCTTGTCGTCGCGGAAGGAGACGCTGTAACGCTCCACCACCCCGGCGAAGCTCTTCAGGAAGGCCGGGTTCTCCTTGGCGAAGGCGGCGGTGGCGACCCAGGCGGTGAAGGTCGGGGCGCCGCGGTCGGCCACCTGCCGGGAGGTCAGCAGAACCTTGCCGGTCTTCTTCAGCTCGGTCAGCGCCGGGTCCCAGACGAAGGCGCCGTCCAGGTCGCCGCGGTTCCAGGCCGCGACGATGTCGGGCTGCGGGATGGCGAACACCTGGGCGTCGCGCTCGCTCAGCTTCTCCTGCTTCAGCACGGCGAGGAGCTGGTAATGGTCGGTCGAGACCGGGGCGGCGGCCAGCTTCTTGCCCTTCAGGTCGGCGGGTTTCTCGATTCCGGAGCCGTTGCGGACCACCAGCGCCTCGTCGGTGCCGGAGGCGCTGGCGAGGTAGAAGGCCTTCACGTCCAGCCCGCGGCTGACCGCGGCGGCGAAGGGGCTGGAGCCGACATAGCCGACCTGGACGTCGCCCGACGCGATGGCGGCGAAGATATCGGCGCCCGAATTGAACTTGCGGAAATCGATCTCGGCGCCGGTCGCCTTGGCGAAGTCCCCGTTGGCGATGGCCACCGACGACGGCAGCGCGTCGGTCTGGTAGGCCACGACGACCTTGCCGGCGGCCTCGGCGGAGACCGGCGCCAGGGTGGCCAGCGCGAGCAGGGCGATGGAAGGCAGAAACTGCTTCATGGTGGCGTATCTCCCCGTCTTCACCCGGCGGCGCGGTCGTCCGCCGGAGATAAAACTCTACATACTAAGAAGGGAAATAATCAACATCCAAGCTCATTAGTGTGTATTATTTTTCGTTGAGTAACAAATGTTATATGTTAAATTTAATCGGGATGAAGCAACGCCGATTTCCCTTCAGGACGGAAGGCGGCGTCAACCCGCGCGGTACACGCCTTCGGACACGAAGGCGGTCAGCGGACGGCGGCCGTTCGGGGTTTCCTGCACCTGGAATTCCTCGGCCAGCGCATCGACCGTTCCCTGGCGCCCAACGGCGATGAGGATGTCCACGGCGACCCCCTCCGGCACGCCGAGCACGTTGCCCGCCGCGGCACGGTCGAATCCACCGATGGCGCGGGTGTGCCAACCGGCCAGGAACAGTTGGTGCGCGAGGTTGGCCCATGCCGCTCCGGCGTCGAAGGAATGGGTGTGATTCAGCGATCCGTCGTCGTAGGTCGTCTTGGAGAGAACCGCGATCAGGGCCGACGCCTTGTCCGCCCACAGCCGGTTGCGTTCGTTCAGCAGGCCGAAGACGACCGCCCACGACGGGGACTGGCGTTTGCTGTAGATGAAGCGCCAGGGCTGGGCGTTGCGGGCGGATGGCGCCCAGCGCGCCGCCTCGAAACCCTGCTCCAGAATGGTGTCGGGGATTTCCTCCCCGGTGTAGGCCCGCGGCGACCAGCGGTTCACGAACAACGGATCGATGTCGTGGTCGGGACGGCGGTGTTCACGGACGGGCATGGGTCTCTTCTCCGGCGGAACGGCGACGGTGCACGGATGGGAAAATCGGATTTCCTGGTTTCCCAAACCATGACCGACAGCCACACAAATTTTTTGTTCTTCTCAAGTCGGGCAAACCGGGGCTCCGCTCAGAACGCCTTGTCCTCGCCGAAGGTGACCCGGTGGAGCAGGCGGTACTCGGTGTAGTCGGTCACCGCGTAATGAACGGTGGCGCGGTTGTCCCAGATCGCCACGTCGCCGTTCCGCCAGCGCCAGCGCGCTTGGGCTTCGGGCTTCTCGAACAGCCCGAACAGGAAGGTCAGCAGCGCGTCGCTCTGCTGGCGCGACAGACCGCGGATGCGCAGGGTGAAGTTCGGGCTGACATAGACCAGCTTGCGGCGCGTGACCGGATGGGTCTGGACGACCTTGTGCACCACCGGCAGATGCTCGGCGCGGGCCTGACGGTACAGTTCCTCCCCGTTGGGCTGGGTGCGGAACCACTCGGGCCAGCCGCTGTGCTCGATGCTGTGCACCGCCTCCAGCGTTTCCAGATAGGCGCGCAAGGCCGGATCGAGGCGGTCGTAGACGTAGGTTCCGCTGGCCCAGGCGGTGTCGCCGCCGACGGACGGCACGTCGCGCGCGTGCAGGACCGTGCCGGTGGGCGGGTTGGCGGAAAAGGTGATGTCGGCGTGCCACTGGTCGGTGCCGTACCCCGGCTGCTCCGGCGTGAACTCGATCAGTTCTACGAGCCGGTTCGAGTCGTGGCGCTTGAAATAGGCCTTGGCCTTGTCGGGATCGCCGAAGATCCGGGCGACATCGACCTGCTGCTCCGGGCTCAGCGTCTGGCCGCGGAAGAACAGCACGCCATACTCGGCCAGCGCCCGGCGCAGGTCGGCACGGACCTCCTCGCCGGTGGTCTCCCTGAGGTCGATCCCGTCAACCACGGCGCCGATGAAGGGGTTGTAGGGCGTCAGCGTGAGGCGGCGGAAGCCGTCGGCATGAGGGGTCTTCGTCGTCATCGGATCGTCCTTCGGCCAAGGCAGCGGAGCGGAATGCCCGCTCGAATAAGGCTACTCATCAACTAGGCAAATCTGGTCACGTTCGTTGATATGGATCAATCGACGGCGTAGATTGCGCATTTTTGTAAAAAATTACACTTTGCAATCGCTCATAACGCGAGGGCGTATTGACATTCGGGCGTGTTAAATGAAATACGAACATCCACATTCGCAATAGGGAAATGGGCCGATCCGGGAACCGGCAACGCGCAGCCAAGCCAGTGCCCCTGAATCCCATACCTCCGATCCCAAAAATCCGAGCATGAAGCGAGGTATCGACCATGGCCGTTTCCAGATTTGTCGCCTTGGCCGTCGCGGCCGCCATCGGCCTCGGGCTGGCCGGAACCGCCACCACCTCAGCCGTTGCCGACGACCTGCGCATCGCCGCGCAGCCCTTTCCCCTCTATGCGCCCCTGTTCGTCGCCAAGCAGAAGAAGTGGCTGGACGAGGAGTTGGCCAAGGTGGCGCCGAACGCCGCCGTCAAATGGTCGCTCTTCCCCGCCGGTCCGCCGATCAACGAATCCTTCGCCGCCGGACAGCAGGATGTGGGCTTCGTCGGCGACACGCCGGCGTTGGTCGGCAAGGCGGCGGGGCTGGACACCAGCGCCATCGCCCTGACCTCGGACGGTCCGAAGAGCTTGGCGGTCGTCGTCGGCGGCGACTCCCCCATCGCCTCGCCCAAGGAGCTGAAGGGCAGGAAGGTGGCGGTGACCAAGGGGTCCTACGCCCACCATCTGCTGGCGCTGGTGCTTGAGCAGGGCGGCCTGACGCTCAACGACGTCGAGCTGATCAACCTGCCGGTGGCGGAGATCCCGCCGGCCATCGTCGCCGGCACCATCGACGCCGGCGCGGTGTGGGAGCCGATCCTGACCCGCTTCGAATCGCAGAAGGCGGTCCGCGTGCTGGCCGACGGCACCGGCATCAAGAAGGGGCTGCTGCTGATCGTCGCCGACAACGGCTTCCTCAAGAACCGGCCCGAGCAGGCGAAGGCGCTGTTGATGGCGTACAAGCGCGCCTCGGAATTCATCACCGCCAATCCCAAGGAGGCCGCCGAACTCATCAGCGGCGATGTCAACCTGGCGCCCGACCTGCTGGTCCAGGTCCTGCAGCGGATGAACTACGACCCGGCCATCCACGACGACGACGTGGCCGAGGTCAAGAAGACCGAACAGTTCATGCGGGCCCACGGCCTGATCAAGACGGCGGTGGACGTGGACGCCTTCTTCAACCGCAAGCCGGCGGACGAGGCGGGGCTGAAATGAGCGCCGAACTGGCTTCCGATGCGCGTTCCGCGCAGCGGGCCGGGCTGACGGCGGGGGCCGCGCGCTCCCGCCTGGGCGCCCTGGCCGGCGTCTTGCCGGGCGTCCTGGGGCGGGCGGCGCTGTATGTGGCGCTTCCCGTGGCGCTGCTGGCGGCGTGGCAGGCCGCGTTCGAGCTGGGCTACATCCGCCCCATCCTGCTGCCGCCGCCGACCAGGGTGGGCAAGGCCTTCGTCGATCTGGCGGCCAGCGGCGACCTGTTCCGCCACCTAGGCGTCAGCCTGCTGCGCGTTCTGGAGGGGTTCGCCATCGCCGCGCTGGTCGGCCTGCCGCTGGGCATCGGGATCGGCCTGTCGCGGACGCTGGACCGGCTGACCGACCTGATCGTCCAGCTGACCAAGCCGATCCCGCCGATCGCCTGGATTCCGCTGGCCATCCTATGGTTCGGCATCGGCGAGGCGGGAAAGGTCTACATCATCTTCCTCGGCGCCATCTTCCCCATCCTCGTCAACACCATCGACGGCATCCGCCAGACCGACCACCGCCATGTCGAGCTGGCGCGCGTGCTGGAGGTGACGCGCCGTCGCTTCATTCTCCAGGTCGTCCTGCCGGGGGCGCTGCCGAACATCATGACCGGCCTGCGCGTCGGGCTGATGGTGGCCTGGATCTGCGTGGTCGCCGCCGAGCTGATCGCCGCCTCGTCGGGCCTCGGCTACCTCATCATGGACGCCCGGCAGATGAGCCAGACCGATCAGGTTCTGGTGGGCATGATCACCATCGGCGCCATGGGCAAGCTGCTCGACGTCGTGCTGCGCGCCGCCGAACGCCGCCTGATCACCTGGAAATCCACCTTCTCGGGGAGCTGACCGCCATGGTTGCCACCGCTGCCCGCAAGGCGGGCGCCGATCGGGCCGCCGACCGCGCCGCCAGCCTGCGCATCGGCCCGCTGTCCAAGACCTTCACGCTGAAGACCGGCCCGCTCAGGACCGAAACGGTCCAGGCGCTCAGCGACATCCGGCTCGACGTTCCGGGCGGGAGCTTCGTCAGCATCGTCGGCAGTTCCGGCTGCGGCAAGAGCACGCTTCTGCGCATCATCGCCGGCCTGGAGACCAGCTATGACGGGTCCGTCACGCTCGACGGGCGGCCCATCGGCGGTCCTGGCCTCGACCGCGGGGTGATCTTCCAGGAGCACCGCCTGCTGCCCTGGCTGACGGTCGAGCAGAACGTCGCCTTCGGGCTGAAGAACCTGCCCAGGGCGGAGGTCGCCCGGCGGGTGCGGGAGCATCTGGAACTGGTCGGGCTGGAGGGCTTCGCCAAGGCCCACCCGCACCAGCTCTCGGGCGGCATGGCCCAGCGCGTGGCGATCGCCCGCGCGCTCGTCAACCAGCCGCGGGTGCTGCTGCTGGACGAGCCGTTCGGCGCGCTGGACGCCCTGACCCGGATCCAGATGCAGCAGGAAATCCTGCGCATCTGGGAGGCGCAGCGCACCACCATGATCCTGGTCACCCACGACATCGACGAGGCCGTCTTCCTCGGCGACGAGGTGGTGGTCATGTCGTCGCGCCCCGGCACCATCCGCAAGAGGCTGCCGGTCGGGCTGCCGCGCCCGCGCGACCGGTCGAGCCCCGACTTCATCGCTTTGCGCAAGGAAATCCACCGCGAGTTCTTCACCGCGGCGGAGCTTCCGTTCGCATACGAAATCTAAGGGCAAAATCTGAGGGGACCATCATGAGCTTCTACCGCGACTTCCACGACAAGACCGCCATCGCCGACTGGAGCCGCCGCGAGCGCCCCGGCTACAACAGCATCGCGGTGCGCCCGCTGTCGCCCATCCTGGGCGCCGAGATCGAGGGCGTGGACCTGTCCAAACCGCTGAGCGACGCGCAGTTGGCCGACATCCGCAAGGCCATCGCCGACCATCTGGTGCTGGTGTTCCGCGACCAGGAGATCACCGCGGAGGACGACAAGCGCTTCGCCCGCCACTTCGGCACGCTGCACCGCCATGTGCTGGGGGGCGCGCGGCAATTGTCGTCGAACGACCACGATCCGGAGATCCTGGCCTGGCGCACCGGCCCCGAAGCCCGCTACACCGCCGGCGACGCGTGGCATTCCGACGTGACCTGCGATCCCGAACCCATCTGGGGCTCCTTCCTGCGCGTCACCCGGCAGCCGGAGATCGGCGGCGACACCGCCTTCGCCAACATGTATCTCGCCTATGATTCGCTGTCGGAGAAGGTCAAGGCGCTGCTCGACGGGCTGACCGCCGTCCATGACGGCGGCAAGGCCTGGACGGCGGGCTATGGCGCCACGCCGCAGCCGGGGCAGACCTTTCCGTCCACCGAGCATCCGGTGGTGGCGCGCCATCATCTGACCGGGCGCAAGTACCTGTTCGTCAACGAGGCCTTCACCAGCCACATCGTACAGCTGACGCGCACCGAGAGCGACGCCATCCTGGGCCTGCTGTTCCGGCACATCGAAAAGAACCTGGCCTTCCAGACGCGCATCCACTGGCGTCCCAATTCCCTGGTCTTCTGGGACAACTGGGCCACCCAGCACCACGCCGTCTGGGACTACTACCCGCATGAGCGGTGGGGTGAGCGCGCCTCGGCCTTCATCGGCTCGGCACCGCAGCCCTGACTGGATGCCCATGCCGCCCGCCGGTCATTCCGCGAACACGCGCTCGCGGTTCCGGCGGACGGTGGGAAGGATGATGGCGGCCAGCAGCAGGCCGGTCAGGACCAGCAGCGCGAGGCTGATCGGCTCGCGCAGGAAGACGGTCGGGTCTCCGCGCGACAGGATCATGGCGCGCCGCAGATTCTCCTCCATCATCGGCCCCAGCACGAATCCCAGGAGCAGCGGCGCCGGCTCGAAGCGCAGGGCCTGCAGGACCCAGCCGAGAAGCCCGAAGACGGCCGTCGTCACGAGGTCGAAGGCGCTGTTCGACACGCCATAGACGCCGATGCAGCTGACCAGCACAATGGTCGGGTAGAGGAAGCGGTACGGCACGCGCAGCAGCCGCACCCACAGCCCGACCAGCGGCAGGTTCAGCACGATCAGCATGGCGTTGCCGATCCACATGCTGGCGACCACGCCCCAGAACAGGTCCGGCTCGGCCTGCATGATGCGGGGGCCGGGGGTGATGCCGTGCAGCATCAGCGCACCGATCATCAGCGCCATGACCGCGTTCGACGGCAGCCCGAGGGTGAGCAGCGGAATGAAGGAGGTCTGCGCCGCCGCGTTGTTGGCCGATTCCGGCCCCGCCACCCCTTCGATGGCGCCGCGCCCGAAGCGCGAGGGGTCGCGGGCCAGCTTCTTCTCCACGGTGTAGGAGGCGAAGGCGGCCAGCGCCGCGCCGCCGCCGGGCAGCAGCCCCAGCGCCGATCCGATCACCGATCCCCGCGCGATGGCGCTGGAGGAGGAGCACAGGTCCTCCCGGCTCGGCATCAGCGAGCCGTGCGGAATGACCTGTCCGCCGTCGCGCTCCTGTCCGATCAGGATGCGGATGATCTCGCCGATGCCGAAGACGCCCAGCGCCACCGGGACGAAGCCGATGCCGTCCGCCAGGGCCTGGACGCCGAAGGTCAGGCGCTGCTCCCCGCTGTTGACGTCGGTGCCGACGAGGCCGAACAGCAGCCCGAGGACGATCATTGCCAGCGCCTTGACGAAGGACCCCTGCGCCAGAACGATGGCCCCGACCAGCCCGAGGACCATCAGCGAGAAATAGTCGGCCGGCCCGAAGCGGATGGCGACGCCGGCCAGGACTGGCGCGAAGAAGGCGACGATCCCGGTCGACAGCGTGCCCGCGACGAAGGAGCCGATGGCGGCCACCGCCAGGGCCGGACCGCCGCGCCCCTGGCGCGCCATGGCGTGCCCGTCGATGCAGGTCACCACCGACGAGGTCTCGCCCGGCATGTTGAGCAGGATCGACGTGGTCGACCCGCCATACTGGGCGCCGTAATAGATGCCGGCCAGCATGATCAGCGCGCCGGTCGGCTCCAGCGAGAAGGTGAAGGGCAGCAGGAGCGCGATGGTCAGCAGCGGCCCCACCCCGGGCAGGACGCCCACGAAGGTGCCGAGCAGCGCCCCGGCGAAGCAATACAGCAGGTTGGCGGGAGAGGCCGCGATCGACAGCCCGTGCGCGATCCCCCCGAGCGAATCCATCATGACGCCGGTCGATCCTCTCTCATTGCAGCGTCGGCCAGATCTTCAGCGGCATGCCGAGAATCCCGACGAACAGGGCCGGCACCGCGACGGCGAGAACCGCCGCCAGCGCGGCGATCTCCCGCTTGCGCGTTCGGCGGCTGGCCAGCCCTGAGCCGATCACCGCGACGGCGCTGGCCGGAACCGCGCCCAGCGTGTCCACCAGCCCGCCGAACAGCAGGATGGCCCCCAGGATCAGCCCGGCGGGCCGCAGCGCGGCGCGCAGGTCGACCCCCCCGCCGTGGCCCTGTTCCCACAGGCCCCGGACGGCGATGACGCCGCCCAGCAGGACGAGGATCAGCGCCACCAGGGCGGGCATCGCCCCCGGGCCGAGCTGGCGCGCCGTTCCCAGAGGGTAGCTGGCGACGATGAAGGCGCCGGCCGCTGCGCCCAGGGCGGCCAGCGCGAGGCCGGAGGCCAGCTCCTCAGTTCTGCGGATGTTCGATGCCATGTCGCTGCTCCGTGGGATGCCGGCGCCCGAGCGCCTCGTCGAACAGGGTCACCGCGTCGGACAGGGATGCGGGCGGCACCCCGCCCAGGCGTTCCTTGAGGCCGAGGCCGGCAAGCTGCGACAGGCGGGCCGCCACCGCGCGGCTCATCGCCGGCTCCAGCCCGACCGCGGCGACGGTGTCCGCCGACTGCGCGGCCTCCAGCGCGCGGCGCCCGGAATGGACCGTGTCGGAGCGCACCAGGAATTCGACGAAGTCGAGCGCGGGGCGCCGCTCGAACAACTCCAGGAAGCCGCCCAGAACCTCCGCCTCCACACCGTGGCGCCGCGCGGCGGTCAGCGCCTCGACCAGCAGGGTTTCCAGCCCTTTGGTGAGGATGCTGCGCAGGATCTTCACCGCCGCCGCCCGGCCCGGCTCCGGCCCGACGACGCGGATGCCGGTCCCGAAGGGGGCCAGCCGCGCGGCAAGCTCCTCCGCCCTCCGGCCCGCCGCCAGAAGCGGCACGCGGTGCAGGTCGGAGGCCGGAGCGCCCATGATCGCGACGTCCACGAAGCGTCCGGGGACGGCGTCCAGCCGACCGCCGACCGCGGCCTTCACCTCCGGCGACAGTGAATTCACGTCGGCGTAGATCGCGTCCGCCGCGACGTGCGGAGCCACCGTGGCGGCGGCGTTGTCCGCCGCGTCCTGCGTCACGCTGGAGATGAGGATGTCCCGGTCGGCGAGCGCCGCCGGATCGAAGGCGAGGGCGAGCCGCAACTCGTCCGCCCGGCGCAGGGCGAGGCGGCGCTCGGTCGGGCCGGGCGGCGCGTCGTAGGCGACGATGTCGCCCGCCCCGGCGGCGATCAGCCCCCGCGCGAAGCTCGACCCCACCTCGCCGAAGCCGATGATTCCGATGCGGGGGATGGGTGTGCTGGGATTGACCATGCCGCTCACCATTTGCTGGGGTGCAGGATCGCCGCGGCCTCGCGCGCGGATCCCCCGGAGGACAGGGCGCCGAGAAGCGCGCTTTCCTGCCCGGCCGCCGCCTCCGCCCGTTCGATGACCTCCAGGATCAGCGCGGCGGGCACGAAGATCAGCCCGTCGTCGTCGCCCAGCACCAGATCGCCGGGATGGACCTGGACGCCGGCGATGGTGACCGGCCCGTTGAACTCCGCCAGTTCCAGCCGGTGCTTGCCGGTGCGCGGCGTGACGCCCGCCGACCAGACGGCGAGGCCGCCGGCCTTGATGCTGGCGCTGTCGCGCACCGCCCCGTCCACGACGATGCCGGCCAGGCCGGCGGCGATCGACGCCGTGGCCAGGATGCCGCCGAAGCTCGACGCCTCGGCCACCCCGCCGGCGTCGATGACGAAGACGTCGCCGCGCCGGGTCAGGGTGATCTGGTCGATGCCGCCGCCCTTCGGCCGGTGGCCGGAGGCGATGGAGAATCCCGGCGCGCGCGCCGCCGGAATCTGCCGTGCCGTGACGGCGGGACCCGCCACGCGCCGTCCCCCCTCCAACGGCGGCAGGCGCCGCCGGGGAACCGCGCTGTCGTAGCCCAGCCCGTCGAGGATATCGGCGACCTGGGAGGTCAGATCGGGCAAGGCGAGATAACGCTCGATGACCGCGGCGTCGGGCCGGTCGATGGCGACGCGGCGGACGATGGCGGGGTCGAGCAGGCCGAGCAGCCGGTCGGAATAGGCGGCCAGCTCCTCGGCGATTTTCGGATCGGTCATCGCTCCCCTCAGCTCGGCTTGATGCCGGCGGTCTGGATCACCTGCTTCCACTGCGCGTAGCCGGCGGCGATCTCCGCGTCGAAGGCCGCGGGCCCTTCGTTGACCAGGGCCATCCCCGCCTTTTCGGTGATGGCGACATAGTCCTTGTCCTTGGCGAAGCCCACGATGTCGGCGTGCAGCCGGTCCACGACCGCCGTCGGCGTCGCCGCCGGCGCCAGCAGGCCGAGCCAGGAGCGGGCGGCGAAGTCCTTCAATCCGGCTTCGCCGAAGGTCGGAATCTCCGGCGCGAAGGGGCTGCGCTCCGGCAGCGCCACGGCCAGGGGCCGGATCTGGCCGGAACGGAAATAGGGCAGGGCGGTGGACAGCACCAGGAATCCGGCCTGGATGCGCTTGCCCAGCAGTTCCGAGATGATTTCCCCCTGGCCCTTCAGCGGCACGTGGACGATGTCGATTCCGGTGAGCTGCTGGAGGAAGGCGGTGCTGAGATGCTGGCCCGACCCGATGCCCGCCGTGCCGTAATTGTACTTTCCGGGGTTGGCCTTGATGTGGGCGAGGACCTCGGCGGCGTCCTTGCCGGGCAGCTCCGGATCGACGGCGAGCACGCTGGCCTGATCGGCGACCAGGACCACCGATTTGAAGTCCTTGAAGATGTCGTAGCGCACCGCCGTGGACAGCGCCGGCACCGTCACATGGTTCGACGAGGCGAACAGGAAGGTGTGGCCGTCGGTGGACTTGGCGACATAGTCGGTGCCGACCGCCGCCCCGGCGCCGGGCCGGTTCTCGACCACGAAGGGCTGCGGATAAAGCTTCGACAGCCGGTCGGCCAGCGCGCGGGCCAGCAGATCGGTGCCGCCGCCGGGCGGGAAGGGAACGACCAGCCGCACCGGCTGCGTGGGCCAGGAGGCGGCGGGCGCCGCGGCCCGCGCCGCCGGGGCGGCGACCCCGGCCAGGGTGGTCGCGGCCGTCGCGGTCAGGGCGGCGGTCAGGAAGGAGCGCCGATCGAGCGTGGAGAGCGGAGGGCGGGCCATGACGGTCCTTCGTCTTTCGTCAGCGGTTGGCGTCGAAGGGTTCGGGATTGGGATGGACGCCCAGCGCGCTGTTCACCCGGTTGGAGAAGTTGAAGTAGGCGGCGATGGCGGCGGCCTCCAAAATCTCCCGCTCCGACAGGCCCACCGCGCGCAGCCCGTCGAGGTCCGCCGGTTCGATGGTCCAGGGACGCTCGGTGATCAGCACCGCGTAATCGACGATGGCCCGTTCGCGCGGCGTCAGGTCGGCGCGGCGGTAGTTCACCTCGACCAGCCCGACGAAGCGGGGATCGCCGGTGATCTCGCGCAGCTTGCCGGCGTGCCCCCAGACGCAGGGCTCGCAACGGTTCTGCACGCTGACGGCGAGCGCGATCAGCTCGCGTTCGCGGCCCGTCAGCCCGTCGGTGAAATCGACGGTCACCGACCGGCTGAGCGCTTCCTGCGCCAGGACCAGCGCCGGGATGTGCGCCAGCACCGACTGGGTGTTGCGGATGTAGCCGCGGACGGACACCGAATGTTCGAACAGGGCGTCGGTGCGGTCGTCCTGGGGCGGCGCGGGCAGGCGCAGCCAGGACACGCTCTCGGCGGCGGGGGCGGCAGCCGTCGTCTTCTTCACAGGCATTGTTCTGCTCCTCCCGTTCACGCTTGCAGGCTCTGGCCGGTCTGGGCCAGGAGCGCGTCGTAGTTGCCGATGTCCCATGTGGTCTTGCCGGACTGGAGTTCGGCGCGCAGCCGCTCCTCCTTCTCCAGCCGGGCGCGCGACGCCGCCAGGACGGCTTCGACCTCGTCCAGCGGAACGACGACGAGGCCGTCGTCGTCGCCGACGATCAGGTCGCCCGGATGGATCGTGACGCCGCCCACGACGATGGGCTGGGCGATCGGCCCCAGCGTCGCCTTCACCGTCCCCTTGATCGAGATGGCGCGGGAGAAGATCGGGAAGCCGATGTCGCGGATCGCCGCGGCGTCGCGGACGCCGCCGTTGGTCACCAGACCGGCGAGGCCCAGCGACTGGGCGGAGGTCGCCATCACGTCGCCGAACGAGCCCTGCTCGGGGTAGTCGCCGGCGTCCACCACGAGCACGTCGCCCGGACGGGCCAGCTTCATCGCGGCGTGGAGGGTCAGGTTGTCGCCCGGCTGGGTCTTCAGCGGGAAGGCGGCCCCGACGATGCGCAGGCCCGGCCAGATCGGCTTGATCGCCGAATCGACGGCGCCGCGGCGGCCCAGCGCCTCATGGACGGTGGCGGCGCCGATCGTCGCGAAGGCCGCGACCTGCTCGGGGGTGGGGCGGGGGAAATCGGTGCGGATGCTGGTCATGTCGGAATGGCTCCCAAGCCCGCGTCACGCGGTCGCGGCGATTTTGAAGGTGGAGGGGGGACCGCGGCGGGGGAACTCGTCGCGGTGGTCGCGCAGCCCTTTGCCCGACAGCGGTTGATAGGGGTGCCGGCGCAGCACCTCGACGTCGAGATCGACGCCGAGACCCGGCGTGTCGGGGATGTCGACATAGCCGTCGGCGATGGTCAGCCCCTGCAGGGCCAGTTCCCGCGTCGGCTCGACGAGGTTCACGAACAGTTCGGCGATGGTGAAGTTGGTGACCAGCGCCGACAGGTGGACCGTCGCGGCCAGACCGACGATGGGGCTGTTGAAGTTGTGCGGGCTGACCGCGATGGAATGCGGCTGCGCCAGTGCGGCGATGTCGAGCATGGCGAGGATGCCGCCGACGGCGCTGATGTCCGGGTTGATGATGTCGGCGGCGCGCTTCTCGAACAGCGGCAGATACTGCTCCTTGGTGTAGAGCGCCTCGCCCGACACGATGGGGACGGTGGTCGTGCGCCGCACCTCCGCCGTCAGGTCGAGGTTTTCCGGGGGGCAGGGCTCCTCGTACCAGGCGATGTCGAATTCGCGCAGGCGCTCGATCAGGCGGATCGCGTTGTTCGGCGACAGGCGGCGGTGGCCGTCGATGAGCAGTTCCACGTTCGGGCCGACCGCCTCGCGCACCGCGCGGACGTTCTCCACGGCGTGGTCGAGGTCCTTCGGATCGACGTAGTTGCGCCACGGGCCGGGGATCGGGTCCCATTTCAGCGCGTCGTAGCCCTGCGCCACCACCGCCGCGGCGCGGTTGGCGGTGTCGTCGATGGAGGACGCGCCGAACCACCAGCCGTTGGCGTAGACCCGGATCTTCTCGCGGACGGCGCCGCCGAGCAGCTTGTGCACCGGCAGGCCGGCGCGCTTGCCGACGATGTCCCAGGACGCGATCTCGACCGCGCTCAGCGCGCACAGGAAATCGACGGAGGTCCGGCGGATCGAGAAATCGTCGAGCAGCGTCTGGGCGAGCTGGCGGATGTTCCAGATCTCGCGCCCGATCAGAAGCGGCGCGATGGCGTCCACATAGGCGGCGACGACCTTTTCCTTGCCCGCGGTGACGTAGCCCTCGCCCCAGCCGTAAATTCCGCTCTCCGTTTCGATGCGAACGAAAAGAAGATTCTTGGCGCGGCCGGGATTGAAGAAAAAGCTCTCAACCCTCGCGATCTTCATGAGAACTCCCAGGATATGAAGCGCCGCCGTCGAAGGAACGACCACGCGCAGTCAATGAGATGACTTCGACCGGAAGCGAGTGCCGCCGGGCTTTTTCTGAAAAGACGGTGGTTTTTCTGAGGGCGAGGAAACAACATCCCCGCCCTGTATCGAGAACAGACTATTGCCTATAGACAGAGTAGGAATCAAGGGGTAAATTACAAATCAAGCGACAATCTGTTCGTCCGATTTTCCAATTCCGAAAATGTGCAAAAGCACCCCCAGAGCTGCAACCATGACGTTATTCGCTTTCATGCTGCGGCGGACGCTCGCGGCCGCGCCGATGGTCGTCCTCATGATCGTCGTGAACTTCCTGCTGCTGAAGGCGGTCCCCGGCGATCTGGTCGATGTGATGGCCGGTGAAAGCGGGATCGCCACGGCGGAGCAGATGGCCGACCTGCGCGCACGGTTCGGGCTGGACCGCTCGGCGCTCGACCAGTTCCAGGCCTATCTGTCCCAACTCCTGCGGTTCGATCTGGGCTTCTCCTTCCGCTACAACCGGCCCATCGCCGACCTCGTTCTGGAGCGGCTGCCGGCGACGGCGCTGCTCGTCACCGTGGCGGTTCTGGCGGCGGTGGCCGTCGGCGTGGCGGCGGGGGTCCTGGCCGGGCGCCGTCCGGGGGGCCGCTTCGACCGGGCGGTGTCCGTCCTGTCCTCCCTGATCTTCGCCGTGCCGTCCTTCTGGATCGGGCTTGTCGGCATCGTGCTGTTCGCCGTCCAGCTGCGCTGGCTGCCCATCGGCGGCTACGCCACGGTGGGCGCGCCGGGCGTCGGCTGGCCGCACGCGGTGGACGTCGCCGCCCATCTCGTGCTTCCCGCCGCCACGCTGGGGCTGGGCTACGCGGCCCTCTACGCGCGGGTCACGCGGGCCGCGGTGATCGAGACGAGCCGGCTGGATTTCGTGCGCACCGCGCGGGCCAAGGGCATTTCCGAAACGCGGGTGACCCTGCGGCACATCCTGCGCAACGCGCTGCTTCCTGTGGTGACTCTGAGCGGCCTGAAGCTCGGCTCGATGCTGGGCGGGGCGGTGGTGGTGGAGACGGTGTTCTCCTGGCCCGGCCTGGGCCGCCTCGCCTTCGAGGCGGTGGCCGACCGCGACGTGAACCTGCTGCTCAGCCTCTTCCTCTGCAATTCCCTCCTGGTGATCGTCATGGGCATCCTTGTCGACGTCTCCTACGCCGCGCTCGACCCGCGGATCGAGGTGACGGCGTGAGCGCGCGTTTTTCCTTGTCCACGCTGCGGCTGGGGGTGCTCTGCGTGGCGTCGCTCGCCCTGCTGGCCGCCGCCGCCGGCCTGCTGCGGCCGGGCGATCCCATGGCGATGACCGGGCCGCGCGGCCTGTGGCCGCTGACCGACGGCGCCTTTCCGCTCGGCACCGACCAGCTCGGGCGGGACGTGGCGGCGCAGCTCCTGTTCGGGGCGCGGGTGTCGCTGGCGGTCGGCGTCGGGGCCGCTGCGGTGGCGACGCTGATCGGCGTCGGATTGGGCGCCGTGGCGGGCTACTTCGGCGGGGTGGCGGACCATCTGCTGTCGCGGCTGTGCGACTATGTCCAGACGCTGCCGTCCTTCCTGCTGTCGATGGTGCTGGTCGCCGTGCTGGCGCCGTCCATCGGCAGCGTGATGCTCGCCATCGGCCTGACCTCCTGGCCGGAGATCGCCCGGCTGACGCGGGCGGAGGTGCTGCGGATCCGCAACGCCGACTGGGTGCTGGCGGCGCGGACGATGGGGCTGGGCCACGGCCACATCCTGCTGAACCACGTGCTGCCCAACGGCATCGCCCCCGTGGTGGCGATGATCGCCGCGGTGGTCGCCCACGCCGTGCTGGTGGAGGCGGCGCTGGCCTTCCTCGGCCTCGGCGACCCGAACCTCGTGTCCTGGGGGGCGATGATCGGCAACGCTCGGCCGCTGCTGCGCACGCTGTGGTACCTGATGGCGCTGCCCGGCCTCGCCATCTTCGCCACGGTGATGGCCTTCACCCTGCTGGGCAACGGCCTGTCGGAGCGGCTCGATCCGCGGGGGGCGGCGCGATGACAGTGAGCGAACCGCTGATCGCGGTGCGCGACCTGTCGATCGCCTTTGCGGGCACCAGGGCGGTGGACGGCCTCTCCTTCACCGTGAAGGCGGGCGAGGTGACGGCGCTGGTCGGGGAAAGCGGCAGCGGCAAGACGGTCACCGGCCTGTCCATCGCCGGGCTGGCCCCGCCGGAGGCGCGGATCACCGGCCGCGTGACCCTGGCCGGCGCGGACATCCTCGGCCGGACGCCCCGCCAGCGGCGCCTGGCCGGGCATCCCGCGGTGTCGATGGTCTTCCAGGACCCGCAGGCGGCGCTCAACCCCGTCCTGACCATCGGCGACCAGATCGTCGAGGCGGTGCGCGCCGACGGGCGGACCGGCGCCCGCGCCGCCGCCGCCCGCGCGCTGGAGCTGCTCGATCTGGTGCGCATCCCCGAACCGGGGCGCCGCTTCTCCGAGTACCCGCACCGCCTGTCGGGCGGGATGCGCCAGCGGGTGGTGATCGCCCTGGCGCTCGCCGCGTCGCCGGTCGCGCTGGTCGCCGACGAGCCGACGACGGCGCTCGACGTCACCATCCAGGCGCAGATCCTCCAGCTTCTCATCCGCCTGAAGGACGAGCTTGGCATGGCGCTTCTGCTCATCACCCACGACCTGGGCGTGGTGGCCGAAGCGGCGGACCGCGTCCTGCTGATGCGCGACGGGCGCCTGCTGGAGGACCGCGACGTGCGCGACTTCTTCAATGGTCCCCGCCACCCCTACGGCCGCGCCCTGCTGGCCGCGCGGCCGGGCCGCCGGACGCGCGGGGAACCCCGGCCGCGCCTCGCCGACACCTCGGTTTCCGATAGGGCGGTGCCTTTTGTGATCTCCGGGGAAGGGGGCGGCGCGTGCTGACCATCGAAAAGCTCCGCGTCACCCACCGGACGCGCAACGGCACCGTCCACGCGGTGGACGGGGTGGACCTCACCCTGCGGCGCGGCGAGACGCTGGGGCTGGTCGGGGAGTCCGGCTGCGGGAAATCCACCCTGGCGCGGGCGGTGATGCGCCTGACCGCCCCGGCGTCGGGCCGCATTCTCCTCGACGGAACCGACGTGACGCGGCTGACGGGGAGGGCGGCGGCGCCCTTCACCACCAGGGTCCAGATGGTCTTCCAGGACCCCGCCGCCTCGCTCGATCCCCGCTACACGGTGGCGCGGGCCATCGCCGAACCGCTGCTGCCCACCGTCCGCGACGCCGCAGAGCGGGCGCGGCGGGTGGCGGCGCTGATGGACGACGTCGGGCTGGCCCGCGCGCTGGCCGACCGCTTCCCGCACCAGCTCTCCGGTGGGCAGAGGCAGCGCGTGGCCATCGCCCGCGCCATCGCGCCCCGGCCCGACGTCGTGGTCCTCGACGAACCGGTTTCGGCGCTCGACGTGTCGCTGCAGGCCCAGGTGCTGAACCTGCTGGTCGATCTCCAGGAGCGGCACGGGCTGGCCTACCTGTTCATCGGCCACGACATCGGCGTCATCCGCCACATGGCCGACCGGGTGGCCGTGATGTATCTCGGGCGGGTGGTCGAGATCGGCGATTGGTCCGACGTGGTGGACGAGCCCGCCCATCCCTACACCCGCGCGCTGATGGCCTCGGCCCCCGCCGCCCACCCGGACGCGGGCCGCGCTGCGACCAGGACCGTCCTGGCGGGCGAACTGCCCAGCCCCTTCGCGCCGCCGCCGGGCTGCGCCTTCCACACCCGCTGCCCGCTCGCCGTCGAGCGCTGCCGGCGCGAGGCGCCCGCCCTGCGCGACGCCGCCGACGGCCGCCGCGTCGCCTGCCATCTGGCCCCGGCGCGATCGGCCGAAACGAATCCGACCGAAGCCAACACCCTTCGTCCCCTGAGGAGACTTCCGTGATCCCTATCGAACGCCGTTCCTTCCTCGCCCTGACCCTTGGGGCCTCCGTTCTCGCCACCGGGGCGGGGCGCGCCTTGGCCGCGGCGGGGCCGGTGAAGGGGGGGACGCTGATCGCGGTCATCAACCCGGAACCCCCGATCCTCACCAACACCGTCAACAACCACTTCAGCGTCAACGTGGTGTCGCCCAACATCTACGACGGGCTGCTGAGCTACGATCAGCAGATGAACCCGATCCCCGCCCTGGCGGAGCGGTTCGAGGTGTCGCCCGACAAGCTGTCCATCACCTTCCACCTGCGCGAGGGCGTCACCTGGCACGACGGCACGCCCTTCACCTCCCGGGACGTGGCCTACAGCGTTCTGGAGCTGTGGAAGAAGCACCACCCGCGCGGCCGCACCACCTTCGGCGACGTGACGGCGGTGGAGACGCCGGACGCTTCGACGGCGGTGCTGCGCCTGTCCCGCCCCTCGGCGATCATCCTGAACGCATTGTCCGCCGCGGAATCGCAGGTGCTTCCCGCCCACCTCTACGAGAACACCGACGCCCGCACCAACCCGCGCAACATCAACCCGGTCGGCACCGGCCCCTTCCGTTTCGTGGAGTGGAAGCGCGGCGAATACATCGCCTTCGAGCGCAACCCCACCTACTGGGACGCCGGCAAGCCTTATGTGGACCGCCTGATCTTCCGCATCATCCCCGACGCGGCGTCGCGCGCCGCGGCCTTCGAAACCGGGGAGGTGGTCTACGGCCCCTTCGACCCGATCCCGCTGGCCGACGCGGCCCGCCTGCGCGCCAACCCCGAGCTGGCGCTGACCACCGCCGGCTATCAATGGCTGTCGCCCTTCTTCACCTTCGAATTCAACGTCAAATCCAAGATCGCCGGCGATGTGCGGGTCCGCCGGGCCATCGCCCACGCCATCGACCGCAAGGGGCTGATTGAGGCCGCCTGGTACGGCTTCGGCACCCCGGCGACCGGCCCGATTCCGCATTACCAGAAATCCTACACCAGGGACGTGGCCGGCTATCCCTTCGACCCCGCGGCGGCGGAACGGCTGCTCGACGAGGCGGGCTACAAACGCGGCGCCGACGGCGTCCGCTTCGCGCTGTGGCACGACTATTCCAACGACACCGAATCCCAGCAGAACACCGCGGAGTTCCTGCGCCAGAACCTGAAGGCGGTCGGCATCGACCTGAAACTGCGCGCCGCCGACCTGCCGACCTATTACAAGCGGGTCTACACCAACTACGACTACGACACCCGCTCCGGCCAGTTCTCGGCGATGATCGACCCGTCGCTGGGGCTCTACCGGCTCTACGCCACCAGCTCCATCGCGCCGGGCGTGCCGAACACCAACGGCGCCCAGTATTCCAACCCCGAACTGGATGCGGTGATCGAAACCGCGTTGCGCGAATCCGATCCGGCCAAGCGGACGGAGGCGTTCCACGCCTGGCAGCGCATCGCCATGACCGACCTGCCGAACATCCCGCTGTTCGAACTGGAGCGCGTCACGCTGCACAACCGCCGGGTCAAGGGGCTGGAGGACCGGCCCGACGCCGCCTTCTCCTCGCTGAAGAACCTGTGGCTGGAGGGCGGGGCGTGACGGAAGCCACCGCTCCGGTCCGACCACGCATCACCGTCCTGGGGGCCGGCGCGGTCGGCGGCTACATCGGCGCCCGCCTGTTCGCGGAGGGCGAGGACGTGACGCTGGTCGACGGCTGGGCGGAGCATGTGGCGGCGGTCGCCCGCTCCGGCCTCGCCATCACCGGCGCGCGGGCGGAGGAGGACGAGACCGTGCGCGTCCCGATCCTGCCGGAAGACCGGCTGGCCGACCTCGGCCCCGTCGACATCGCCATCGTCGCCGTCAAGTCCTGGGACACCCGGCGGGTGGCGGAACTGCTCCGCCCCCGGCTGGCCCCCGGCGGCTTCGTCGTCTCGGCCCAGAACGGCCTGAACGAACCGGTGATCGCGGAGATCGTCGGCGGGGACCGCGTCGTCGGGCTGATCGCCGCGCGCATCGGGGTCGAACTCGACCGCGCCGGACGCATCCTGCGGCGGGTGTCGCGCGGCAGTCCGGGCATCCCGGTCTTCCGGATCGGCGAGCCCGACGGGCGGACGACGCCACGGATCGAAGCGTTGCGCGATCTCGTCGCCAAAGTGGATTCCGTGACGGTGACCGGCAACCTGACCGGCGAGCGCTGGTCGAAGCTGGCGGCCAACGCCATGCGCAACGGCCTGTCCGCGGCGACCGGCCTGCCGATCGACGCGATGGATCGCAACCCGCTGCTGCGCCGCTTCGGCATCCGGCTGGCCGGAGAGGCGGTGCTGATCGGCGAGCGGCTCGGCCTGCGGCTGGAGGGGATCGGCGGCACGCCCGCCGCCCTGTTTGCCCGCGCGGCGGAGGGCGACCGCGCTGTGCTGGCCCGGGTGGAGGAGGCGCTCCTGGCCTCCGCCGTCTCCAGCAAGGGCGCCGGGCAGCGTCCTTCCATGGGGCAGGACATCCTCAAGGGCCGGCGGACCGAGGTCGAGGAGATCTACGGGCCGGTCCTCGCCCGCGCTGAGGACACCGGAGTCGACGCCTGGGCGAACCGGCGGGTGCGCGACGCCGTGCGTCGCATCGAGAGCGGGGCGGCGCGTCCGGACCCCGCCTTTTTCCAACTGGACCCCTTCGGCGACACCACGACCGAAGCCCGTGACTGAGAAGGACCGACCGAGCATGAGCAACCGACCCGATACCAGCCGACCCGACTTCGACTTTCCCCGCCCCACCCCGGCCCAGATCGCCGCCTTCCAGGGGGTGACCGCCGCCACCGCGCACGAGGCCCAGGGCCGCCGCGGCGCGCTCGATTCCGTGATCAAGCCGTTGCGGCCCGGCTTCCGCATCCTGGGGCCGGCCTTTCCCGCGCAGGGGCAGCCAGGCGACAACCTGACCGCCCATGCGGCCATCTCCTTCGCCCGTCCCGGCGACGTCATCGTCTATTCCGCCGGTGGTTTCATCGATGGCGCGTCCTTCGGCGACAATATGGCCACGGCGGCGCTCGCCCGCGGCCTGGGCGGCGTGGTGATCGACGGTGCCGTCCGCGACGCCGCGGAACTGGGCAAGCTGGATCTTCCGGTCTTCGCGCGCGGGATCAGCCTGAGGTCGCGCGGCGACAAGGCGCGGCTCGGCCCGCTCGCCCAGGCGGTCGAGGTGGGGGGAATCCGGGTCGAACCCGGCGACCTGATCATCGGCGACGACGACGGCGTGGTGGTGATCCCGTTGGCCGATCTCGACGAGGTGGCCCGCGTCTCGCGCGAGAAGGAGGCGAAGGAGGAGGAGTTCCGCAGCCGGTTCCGCGCCGGCGGCGCCACGACCTGGGACCTGTTCGGCGCCGGGATTCTGGCGAAGAGCGGCTACCGGCTGGCCTTCACCGAAAGCGGGGCCGACATCGTTCCGGTGTAAGGACGGGCAGGGGGCAAGACAGCGAAAGGACGTTGCGCGTCGGAACGGGGCCTGCCCGCCCTGTCCGGCGCGCCGCGATTCCTGCTCTTGACGCCTGCATGCGCATGTTCATCCGAGCACAAACGCTGTTCAATTTTGGACGATTGCGCGAACTCAACAAGCAAATAGGATGAATAAAAATGATTTAGCGAAGTAACATGGTGATTGGATGCCCCCGGTGGTCCCGTCACACCTGCCGTGGAGAGACTCATGGATCGCCGTACCTTCCTGGGTGCGATGGCCGGGCTGGTGCCCGCCGCCGCCTTCACCCGCACCGCTGCCTTCGCCCAGAGCAACCCCGCGGCCTCCTCCGGCTCCCGCCCGCTCCCCATCGGGGCGACCTCGGCTCCGAACTCGCTCGACCCCCATTTCTACCAGTCGCCGACCAACAACCAGACGCTGCGGCAGATCTTCGACCCGCTGGTGACGGAGGATGCGACCGGAACGTTGCGCCCCCTGCTGGCCGAATCCTGGCGGGCGCTGGACGAGACCACCTGGGAATTCAAGCTGCGTCCGGGAATCCGCTTCCACGACGGCACACCGCTGACGCCGGACGACATCGCCTTCACCATCGAGCGAGTGCCCAACGTCCCGAACAGCCCCGGCTCCTTCGTGCCCTACGTGCGCAACGTCGCGGCGGTGGAGGTGATCGACGACCGCAGCTTCCGCATCCGCAGCAAGACGCCGAACCCCTTCCTCGACCGCGACTTCACGAACCTCTACATCCTGTCGCGCAAGCTCCACGCGGGCGCCGAGACGGCGGATTTCACCTCGGGCAAGCTCGCCGTCGGCACCGGGGCCTTCCGCTACGCCGGCTTCACCGTCGGCCAGCAGATCGAGCTGGAGCCCAACCCCGCCTATTGGGGACGGACGCCGGGCTGGAGCCGCATCCGCACCCGCTTCATCCCCGACGCCGGGGCGCGCCGCCCCGCCGCCCGCCCCGGACCGGCTGCCCAACCGCGCGCCCATCGCCGTGGACGTTGCCCGCGCCAAGCGGCTGCTGGCGGAGGCCGGCTATCCCGACGGCTTCAAGCTGACCATCCACGGGCCGAGCGGCTTCTTCACCGGCGACGTCGCGGTGCTCCAGGCCATCGCCCAGGGCTTCTCGCGCATCGGTGTGGAGACCAAGGTGGAGACGCTGCCCATCGCCACCTTCTTCTCCCGCGCCACCAACCGGGAGTTCGCCCTGTTCCTGACCACCTACGCCACCACCAACAGCGCGGAGCTGCTGCGGCAGGTGGTGCTGACCAAGAACCAGGACACCGGGGCCGGCCCCTTCAACCGCCAGCGCTATTCCAACCCCAAGCTGGACGCGCCGCTGCTGGCGGCGCTCGGCGACTTCGACGCCGAGCGGCGGGTTGCCCGCATCCGCGACGCGCTGGCCGCGCTGGAGAAGGACGTGGGCGTCATCCCGGTCTTCTACCCGCGCTTCAACCGGGCGGGGCGCAAGGGCTACGTGCGCTTCGTTCCCGGCAACGCCTTCGGCCACACCAACGCCGTCTTCGCCGAGCCGGTCTGAGGAATCCCGCCATGTCCCTGTTTTCCGACTATCAGGCCCACGACGCGGTGGGCCTCGCCGCCTCGTCCGGCGCCGCGAAGTGTCCCCGGTCGAGTTGCTGGAGTCCGCCCTGGCCCGGCTGGAGGCGGTCAACCCGCTCATCAACGCCGTCGTCGACCGCTTCGCCGAGGAGGCCTTCGCCCAGGCCCGGAGCCTGACGGGGGAGGAGCCGCTGGCCTGCGAGACAGCCCTCGCCCTGTTCGGCCCCACCCGCAACCCGTGGAACCGGGAGCGCAGTGTCGGCGGCTCCTCCGGCGGGGCGGCGGTGGCGGCGGGCATCGTGCCGGCGGCCCACGCCACCGACGGCGGCGGCTCCATCCGCATCCCCTCCTCCAACACCGGCACCTTCGGGCTGAAGCCGACGCGCGGGCGCAACCCCTTCGGTCCCGACCTGGGGGAGGGCTGGAACGGCCTGTCGGTCCACCACGCGATCACCCGCTCGGTGCGCGACAGCGCTGCCCTGCTCGACGCCACCCACGGGCCGGAGCCGGGTGATCCCTACGCCGCGCCGCGCTTCGACGGGCGCTACCTCGACCTCGTGGAGCGCGATCCAGCGCCGCTGCGCGTCGCCTTCCAGACCGTGGACCATGAGGGGCGCGCCGTCGATCCCGCCGCCGCCAAGGCGGTGACCGACGCGGCGGCGCTTCTGGAGTCGCTCGGCCACCGGGTGGAGGAGGCCAGCCCCGGCGTGGACGGCGCCGCGCTGAAACGGGCGACGCGCATCATCGTCGCCTCCAACATCGCCAACGTCCTGCGCGCCCGCGAAGAGGCGCTGGGCCGGCCCATCGAGCCGGACGAGCTGGAGCCGATCACCCGCCTGTGGGCCGGGGAGTCCGCCCGCTACAGCGGCGCCGACCTCGCCCGGTCCATCTAGACGATCCACGGCCTGTCGCGCCTGTTCGGGCGCTTCTTCCAGGGTTACGACGTGCTGCTGACCCCGACCTTCGCCGCCCCGCCGCTGCCCATCGGAACGGTGGACATGCAGAGCACGGATCTCGACGGCTATTACGAGACGCTGCGCCGCTACAGCGCCTTCACCTCCGTCTACAACAGCGCCGGCATCCCGGCGGCCAGCGTTCCCTTCGCGCTCGCGGACGGGCTGCCGGTCGGCGCAGGCCGCCCTGGTGGTGCTGGCGATGACGGTGCTCGTCTTCGTCGGCCTTCATGTCGCGGGCAACCCGGTGGACATCCTGGTCCCGCCCGAGGCCGACGCGGCGGAGCGGGCGCGCATCGCCGCGTCCTTCGGTTTGGACCAGCCGTTGTGGCGGCAATACCTGCTGTTCGTGGCGCGTGCGCTCCAGGGTGATCTGGGGCGCAGCTTCATCTACAACCAGCCGGCCCTGGCGCTGGTGGTCGAACGGCTGCCGGCGACGCTGGAGCTGTCGCTGGCAGCCCTGGTCCTGGCCGCCGGGCTGGGAATCGGCCTTGGCCTCTACGCCGGGCTGCGCCCGCGCGCGGCGGCGGCGCGGCTGATCATGGCGGGCAGCGTGGTCGGGCTGAGCCTGCCCGGCTTCTGGGTCGGGCTGATGCTGGTGATCGGCTTCTCGGTGCGGCTCGGCTGGCTGCCCAGCTCGGGGCGGGGGGAGACGGTGGCGGTGCTGGGGGTGGGCTGGTCCTTCCTGACCGCCGACGGGCTGGCCCATCTGATCCTGCCCGCCGCCAACCTCGCCTTGTTCAAGCTGGCGCTGATCCTGCGGCTGACCCGCGCCGGGGTGCGGGAGGTGGTGCATCTCGATTACGTCCGCTTCGCCCGCGCGCGCGGGCTGGCCCCGTCGCGGGTGGTCGGGGTGCACATCCTGCGCACCATCCTGATTCCCATCGTCACGGTGATCGGGCTGGAATTCTGTTCCACCGTCGCCTTCTCCATGGCGACGGAGAGCATCTTCGCCTGGCCCGGCATGGGGCGGCTGATGGTGGAGAGCATCCATGTCCTCGACCGGCCGGTGATCGTCGCCTATCTGGTCGCGGTGGTCCTGCTGTTCGTCGCGGTGAACCTGCTGGCCGACATCCTCTACCGGCTGCTCGACCCGCGCGTCGGCACCGCCGGGGCGGGAGGTGCGGCATGAGCAGCCTCGCCGAACCGTCCCCGTCGCAGCCCTTATCACCAATGCGCGTCCTGTGGCGCGATTTCGCCGCCTCGCGGGTGGCGCTGGGCAGCCTCGCCGGCCAGCGCCCGCCAGCCCTCCACCCGGACCAGGATGCCGATCAGGATCAGCGAGGCGAAACCTTAGCGCAGCAGCGTCAGGTAGAAGCCGTCGATGCTCGCCAACGCCGCCTTGGCCACCGGGAACATGCCGCCCCAGGAGATGGCGGTCAGCGCCAGCAGCGCGATGCCCAGCAGCACGCCGTCCACCGTGCCGCCGGTCCGCGCCTTCGCCGCGCTGCAGTTTCCACCTGATCGCCGCGCGGGCCTTCGCCCGGAACGGCGTCGCCCCCGGCACGATCATCGAGGTCGACCAGGAAAGCGCCCCGCCCGATGCCCTCACCCCCAGGCGCGGCTGTCCTTGACGACCACCGCGAAGCGGTCGGCCAGGGCGGCGAGGGTGGCGCGGTGGAGCGTCTCGGCCGGGATCACGCCGCCGGCCCCGTCCGGCAGGTCGCGGGTGGCGCTGGCCGCGTCCACCACCGTGGTCCGCCAACCGAGGTCGAGGGCGGCGCGCACCGTGCTGCTGACGCACATGTGGGTTTGGAAGCCGGCGACGATCAGCTCCTTGCGCCCGGTGGCGCGGATCAGGTCGTCGAGATCCGTCCCGGCGAAGGCGTTGGGCAGATGCTTCACCACCACCGTCTCGCCGTCCAGCGGGATCAGCGGGGCGACGATGCCGGACCGCGGGCCGTCCGGATTGAACAGGGCGCCGCCGGGCTTGCCATGATGGACGATGTGGAAGACCGGGACGCCGGCCTTGCGCGCCCGC